>DASWGU010000167.1:0-14436 GCA_036393555.1 Gemmatimonadaceae bacterium | reverse complement strand
TGGAAGGAGATTCACGCCGGCGCGTCGATCCAGATTCCGCCGATCTTCAAGTTCATCATGAAGTACGTGGCGCCGGCCTACCTGATCATCGTGTTCGTCGGGTTC
Organism: Gemmatimonadaceae bacterium; assembly: GCA_036393555.1. GTDB lineage: Bacteria > Gemmatimonadota > Gemmatimonadetes > Gemmatimonadales > Gemmatimonadaceae > JABWBJ01. The sequence goes on along the minus strand of DASWGU010000167.1, from coordinate 14,331 downwards.
TGCGTGCAGAATCTCAGTGCGTCGATCCAAGCCTCGTGGGCGTCCACCGGTTCCAGGATGGGTATCCTTACCATTGCCGGGACGCTCGCCCTGCTTGTCGCGGTCGTGAAGGCCGGCGACAAGCGCTGGCGTGCGCAGGTGATGGCCACTGATGATGCACAAGCCGCCGACTAGGGAGGAACAGAGATGAATCCCGGAGGATGGGTGACGATGATCCTCTCCCTGGCTGCCGTCTGGGGAGCTGCGATCTGGTGCTACAGGAAGGTTCTCTCCACCCCACAGGAGGAGAAGGTGCCCGTGGGGTTCGGACCGTAGGATTGACCGGCTGGTTGGCAACAAGAGAGGCCGGCGCTTCGGTGCGCCGGCCTTTCTCGTGTCAGTCTCATTCCGGTCCTTGCTTTCCAGGAGCTCGTCGCAGACAATTGCCATACTCCTTCGCGGGCTCCTCGTGAATTCAGGACGGATGACGGTTGGCTGCGGTGCGCCATGGCGCGCACGGGGCGATCGCTTCCCGATTCACGGCACGGACCGAAGCGCGAAGCGCGGCGTGTCGCTCGTTGCCTACCTCGCCGCGATGCTCCTGGGAATCCCCATCAGTCAGCGGTAATCCAGGTTCGCGGCCATCCCCCTGGCCGTGATGCCGCTCGCTGACCGGGCCCCACGTCCGGGCGCTTGGTCCTGTTTACTCCGCCCACGAGGATGAACGCCATATGAACGCCGCTGGATGGATTACCATGATCATCGCGAATGTCGTCGTTTGGGGAGGCACGATCTGGTGCTTCCGGAAGGTCCTCCAGACACCGGAAACGGAGAAGGCGCCGCCGGGCTTCGGCCCATAAACAGCGCCTGGCACCAGCTATAGCTGGCTAGCGTCCATCCTGAAACTCGGAGCGCGTGAAGGGCGGGGAGGGCAGAGAGCGACGCATCTTCTCACCACTCAGGCCAGATCGCTGAGTGCTCAGTGCTGGGTGCTCGAACCGGGTGACACGTGCTGGCGCTGGGTCTTGGCTCAGCCCCAGCTCCAGGACCAGGAAGCAGGTCGAGCATCCAGCACTCACGACTCAGCCCGGCTAGCTCAGCCCAAACTACCGGTCAACCTGCGCGTCTCAGTTCAGGAGCGCCTCGCGCAGCATCACGCCTGGCGGCATCGGCTCCCCGGCCGCGACACAGATGTCGCGCAGCACCGGCCCTGCCCTTGCAACCAGCGCGCGGGCGTCAACACCGGTCGCCACGCCCAGTCCGTCAAAGAGCTTCACCAGCGACTCGGTCGCGATGTTCCCGACCATGTAGCCGCCCGCGTACCCGGCGACCGTGCTCGCGGCAACGCTGCCGCCCACTCCGCCCAGCGACGCGTCGAAGATCTGCACGCCGCGCTCCCAGGCAGCGAATGCGTTGGCGATGCCGGTGCCGTAGCGGTCGTGCAGGTGAACGCCCACTCGGGACAGGCCACCAATGGAGTCGCCGACCGCATCCAGGATCTCGCCGATCCGCGCCGGATTCGTGGTACCGTTGGTGTCGGCCAGCGTCAGGTACTCGCATCCGAAATCGTCCAGGACAGCGCGACAGACGCGAACTACCGCCGCCACGTCGGAGCCGGTCGTTTCCACCGCGAGGTCCTGAAAGGCTGCCGAGACGTGCGCGCGAAGCCTCCTGCCATCAGCGCGTGCCCGATCCGCTGCGGCGCCAGCCAGGGCAAGGACGTGGTCGACTCCATGGCCATGGAAGTTCTGGCGACTGTGCGCTTCGTTGGCAGAGGGGAAGATCGCGACCACGTTGAGGCGCGTCGCGGCAAGCCGTTCGTACCCCCGAACGTTCGGCACCAATCCGGATAACTCCAGTCCGGGCACAACCGCCGGATCGAGCGCGGCCCCGACCTCGTCCGACAGCGCCATCTGGGGTGTTCCCGTGGGCGAAACGAACGATGCAACCTCGATGTGCCGGAGGCCCGCGGCGATCAATGCCTCGATAAGGCGAAGGCGCGACTCCAGCGGAACGATGCGCCCCGAGGACGCCGCGTCGGGGCCGCCCAGGTACTGGAGCCCGTCACGGGGTGACATCTCGCAGATCTTCACCTCAGCCATGCCGTTCCCCGTCGCCAACTCGCTTCTCCATCCGGACGAAGGGCAACCGCACTCCATCGGGGAGGATGTCCACCACGTCCTCGACCGCCGTGAAGCCCAACGCGGCGTAAAATGGAACGCCCGGAAGCGTCGCCATCAGAGTGAGTGAACGGAAGCCCGCGGCTGCGGCAGCGTCCTCGCACTGCGCCAGCAGACGGCGTCCCACTCCGCGACGTGCGGCGCGCGGAGCCACGAAGAACGCTCTGATCCGGGCAGATTCCCTGGACGGATCCAGCAGCGACGCGGCTCCCATCGGGCGCTGGTCGCCGCCGTAGAGCGTGTTTCGCCGGCTCCATCCACCGCACCCTGCCAGTGCGCCGTCCAGAGATGCCACGTAGTAGGTACCGTCCTCGATCAACGTGGAGTCCACGCCGAACACGAACCGGATGGCGGACTCCGTCTCACGCTCGGTATAGAATCCGCGGCTGAGGTTGCGGGCCGACTCCTGGATGAGCTGCGCCAGATTCTCGACGTCAGCCGATACCGCCACTCGCAAGGTGACGGGCGCTGCCGGGGTCGCGGGAAGATGCTCCACGCAAGGACTGTAGAGACACGGGCCGTCCGGTGGAAGACCCCGCGCCGCTTGCGGGTTGACGGACGATGAACTCATACTCCGGACCCGCCCCGGTCACCTGATTCCTGCCCGCGGCGCACGGCTTCCACTCACGCAACCGACATGAGACGCGTCGCGCTGATCCTCCTGCTGGCTCCGTCCTCCGCGCCGGCTCAGCAGAGTACGGAACTTGGCCCGATCGCCGATCGGGTCTTCTCGGCCTGGAACTCGAGCACCCCCGGTTGCGCGGTGGGCGTCGCGAAGGGCGGCCAGACCCTGCTCGAGCGCGGGTACGGGATGGCCAATCTCGAAACGGGAACGCCGAACACCGCCGAGACCATTTTCGAAAGCGGATCGGTCGCCAAGCAGTTCACCGCAACGGCCGCGCTGCTGCTGATGCACGACGGGAAGCTCCGACTCGACGACCTGGTTCAGAAGTACGTGCCCGAGCTGCCCACCTACGATCGACCCATCACGATCCGGCATCTGCTGTCGCACACCAGCGGGCTGAGGGAGTGGAGCAATCTGGTAGCGGTTGCGGGATGGCCCCGGGGTAGCCGCGTGCACACCCAGAACGAACTGCTCCAGACCGTCTTTGCGCAGCGCTCGCTCAACTACTCTCCCGGCGACTACTACTCCTATACCAACTCCGGTTTTGCCCTCCTGCAGACGATCGTGGAGAGGGTAAGCGGAGTGCCGTTCGCCAGGTTCTCCGAGGAGCGCATCTTCAAGCCCCTCGGGATGACGCACACCAGGTGGCGCACGGATTACACGACAATCGTGCCCGGGCGCGCCCAGGCGTACGGACGCCGTGGCTCCGACTGGGCGCTGAACATGCCATTCGAGAACGTCGTCGGGCCGGGAGGGCTGCTGACGACGGTGTCGGACTGGCTGATCTGGAACGACGCATTGGACAACCGCACGATGGGATCGTGGCTGGTGGATTCACTGGAGTCGCAGGCCACACTGACGAGCGGACGGAAGATCCGCTACGCCATGGGACTGGTGGTGTCGTCGTACCGCGGAGAACGCGAGGTAGCACACAGCGGATCGACCGGGGGGTATTCCACGTTTCTCATGCGCCTGCCAGAGCGGCGCATCTCGGTCGCAGTCCTTTGCAACGGTGCTGGGGCTCCGGCAACGAGCCTCGCCCGCCAGATGGCGGCGGCGCTGCTTCCGGCGGTGTCCGACGCTCCGGCGCCCGATACGGTGGCCGCTGGCGCCGCGGTAGTCTCGCGGATCTCCGGTGTGTACCGGTCGCTGCGGACGCACGAGCCGCTGGCTGTCGGTGTGGCCACAGGCCGGGGTGGTCGAGGCGGCGGAACGCTGCGCGCCCTTCGCGATGGCGGGTTCCTCGTGGGGAATTCCCGCGCGCTTGTCGACCGGGCTCCCGACGGATCTCCCACCGGGCTTCGTGTGCTTGCCGGGGACGGTGATACCATCGCGTACGCTTTCGCGGGCGCAGCCCGGTGGGAGCCGACGGCCGCAGACCTGCGAGCGTTCGAAGGCGAGTACCGAACGGAAGAGATCCCTGCGACGTGGACGGCGAAGGTCGAAGAGGGGAGGTTGGTGCTGTCAGTCCGGCCGGGCGCGCGCCGCCAGCTTGCGCCGGCATATGCCAACGCCTTCACATCCCCCGGGCTCGGCGCGGTCTGGTTCACCCGCGATGCCGGCGGAAGTGTGACCGCGATGCACTTCGGCTCCGGCCGCCTCTGGGATCTCGAGCTGAGACGAGTTGGCCGGTAGTCACCGTCAACGGAAGGCAGACCTCGCGCGATTTGCCGGCGCACGTGTTGCTGATCGCTATCTGGTGATCGCTGCTCGCTGATCGCTGAGCCTACGGCACGTACGCCATGCAGTCGATCTCCACGAGCAGCCCTTCGCCCGGCAGGGCCGCAGCCTGAACCGTGGTCCGCGCCGGGCGATGTTCTCCGAACATGCGCTTGTAGACCGTGTTCATCTGCGCGAATTCCCGCATGTCGATGAGAAAGACGCCGCAGCGCAGCACGTACGGCAGGTCCGAGCCTGCCGCGCGCAGGATACCCTGCACGTTCCTGAGAACCTGCTCCGTCTGCGCTTCGATCCCGTCAGGCAGTTTGCCGGTAAGCGGGTCCCGGGCTCCCTGCCCCGAGACGAAGATCAGCCGCTCGAATCCCATGGCGGGTGAGTAGGGTCCCAGCGGTGGGGGCGCGTCGTTGGGCTCGATTGGGCGATGATCAGGCATGGTCGGCAAATCGTGAGAAGGTGGAACTGCGGAGGTGCTCGGTCAGTGGCTCGCGGTCTGGTCGGCGTGGCGTTCAGGCGGTGAGGATCGCCTCGTCGGCTCGTCCGTCGAACTGCATCTGCCGGCGCACCATGTTGTGGTAGAGACCACCCGCGGCCATGAGTTCGGCATGAGTCCCGCGCTCAACGATGCGGCCGTCCTCCATCAGCAGGATCAGGTCGGCGAGCCGGATTGTGGAGAGCCGGTGCGCGATGACGAATGTCGTGCGCCCCGCGAGCAGGGTGGCCATGGAGGCCTGGATGAGCTGCTCGCTTTCGGTGTCCAGGTTGCTCGTCGCCTCGTCGAGGATGAGAATCTGCGGGCGCGCAAGAATGGCGCGTGCGATCGCCAGCCGCTGCTGCTGTCCGCCCGACAGCTTGACGCCGCGCTCACCCACAAAGGTCTCGTAGCCCTGCGGCAGCCGCTCGATGAACTCGTGGGCATTGGCTCGGCGGGCGGCGTCCTCCACTTCGCTGTCGGTCGCGTCGTAGCGGCCGTAGGCGATGTTGTCCCGGACGGACCCGTCGAACAGGAAGACGTCCTGCTGCACGATCGCCAGCAGGCCGCGATAGCTGCGAAGGCGGAAGTCCCGGATGTCGACGCCGTTCAGCGTGAGGCGTCCGCGCGTGGGATCGTGAAAGCGGGCGACGAGGTCGGTGACCGTCGTCTTGCCCGCTCCGCTGCGACCTACAAGGGCCACCACGGAGCCACCGGGTACCAGCACATCGAAGTCTCGCACCACCGGCGTCCCCTCCCGATATTCGAACTCCACTCCCTCGAAGCGGATCTCCTCGACTCGCGACGGCGCGTCCCACGCACCGGGGCGGTCGGGCTTGTCGTCAGGCATGCCCAGCACCTCGAAGACCCGCTCCATGGCGGCGAGGGACCGTTGCAGCTCGGAAAAGGAGTTGACGATGGACCAGACCGGATTCAGCAACAGGAACGTGTACCACTGGAAGGCCATTATGTCGCCGATGGTCGCGCCTCCGCCCAGGTACAGATGGCCGCCGTACCAGACTATGACAACGTTCACCACGCCGAGGAGCAGTCCCCAGGAGGTCCAGATGATCATCTCCCGCCGGTGTGCGAACATCTCCTTGCGCAGCACCGTGTGGCGACCGCGCATGTAGTCCAGCAACTCCCGCATCTCGCGGCGGAAGGCACGGACGACCCGGATGCCCGAGAAGGTCTCGCCGGCGCGCCCATCGATCTGCTCGACGTCCCGCCGGACAGTCCGGTAGATCGGCCGGACGCGCCGCGCCGCGGTGAAGCTCATCAGCATGGCACCGGGGATGATCGCCATCGCCATGAGCGCCAGGCGCCAGTTGAGCGTCAGCAGGATGCCGATCGCCACCAGCAACCGGATGACGGCGATCGTCGGTGAGAAGACCGCCAGCTGCAGGAGACCGGTGGTGGTGTCCACGTCGCCCGAAAGCCGCGAGAGGATGCCCCCGGTCTTCATGTCGTACAGCTTCGCCAGCGGCAGGTGGAGCATGCGGTCGAACAGGGACTGACGCAGCGTGAGCATGACCCGCGTGTTCAACAGGCGCTGGCGATAGTCCTTCAGCGTGCCGAACAGGTTGGAAAAGACGATCAGCGCCAGGAACGCTCCGCCGACGAGATTGAGGCGCCTGATGCGCGCGGCCCCGTCGAGCGCCGGATTCATGAGCACCTGGTCGATGATGCTCCGCATGAACAACGGCTCCACGAGCTGCATGCCGGCCGCTGTCAGCGCGAGCAGAAAGACGCCACCCACCGCGTACCGATGGGGACGCAGCCAGCGCAGGTACTCCCGCAGGTACTCCCGCCGACGGGCGCGGCGCGTCGGGTCGGTTGCATCCGCGGGCAGCGCGCCCGCGGAACCATGCCTTGCCTGGTCGGTGAGCTCGTCGAGCCGGCGCGCGCGATAATCAGCGACGAAGCGCTGGTAGAGCTGTCGGGACGTGTACGGGCGGCGCTGCGGCTCGGTCGGTTCCGGCATGGAGGGAGACTGCCCGCGGCCGGCCCGCGGGCGAAGCTGATAACCTACGCCATTGCCACGCGCACCGCCTCGCGGCTTACTCCGTCCGGAGGGCCAGCAACGGATCGATGGACGCCGCCTTTCTCGCCGGCACGAAAGTCGCAATCGCCGCCACCAGAGTCAGCAGCACGGGCACGGCCACGAAAACCACCGGGTTGAGCGGCGCATCGCCGTACAACAGGCCGCGGATCAACCGGGACGCCGCTACCGCTCCTGCGATACCGATCACCACCCCTGCGAAAATCAGGCTGAGTCCCTGCCGCATGAGCAGGCCCAGCACCATCGGCCGGCTGGATCCGATGGCCATGCGAATGCCGATCTCGCGGGTCCGCTGTGCGACCGAGTAGGCCATCACGCCGTACATGCCGACTGAAGCGAGGACCAGACCCAGGAGCCCGAAGATCCCCAGGACCGTCCCGATCAGGCGAGCCGGCATCAGCGCAATACCAAGATGTTCATTCATCGTCCGGACGCCGGCCAACGGCATGGCGGGGTCCAGGGCGGCCACTTCTCGCCGGAGCAGCGCAAGCAGCGGCCCCGGATCGCTACTGCGGAGCACCACCGCCATGTCGGCAGACCACGTCTGCGACTGCGCGAAATACATGAATGCCGTGGGATCCTCACCCAGCCGCCGGTACTTCCCCGTCGGCACGACGCCGATGACCGTATGATCCCGGCCGCTTTCGCGACTTCCCACGCGCACCGTTCGGCCAATGGCGTTCTGACCGGACCAGAACCGGTCCACGAATTGCCGGTTCACGATGATGGCCGGCGTCGCAGTGCTGTCATCGGGCTCGGCAAAGTCACGTCCGGCGAGCACCCGTATGCCCATGGTTTCCATCAAGCCGGGCGACACGATTGCGTAGTGAATCGACATCCCCTCTCCCGGTCGCGGATCGTATCCCGGCACCCAGATGGAGCGGTCCGAACCGCCCAGCCCCAGCGGGATGGAGTTCGTCAGCGCCATCGACTCGACACCTGGCGTCGCGCGCAGTCGATCGGTCAGCCGCCGGTAGAAATCGGCGGTCCTGGCGCGATCGTATCCCTGGAGCGTGGGATCCAGCGTGCCCAGCGCGAGGCCATCGCTGACGAATCCCGTATCGACCCGGGTAGCCGTGCGGATGTTGGCGAGAAAGAGCGCGGCTGTGGTGAGGAGCACGATCGAGAGGGCCGCCTGCGCCACCACCAGACTGCGTGTCGTCCGGGATCCCTTCCGCCCCGCAGGCGACTCGCCCTTCAGCGCCGGGATCAACGAGGGGCGAGTGGCCTGGATCGCCGGCGCCAGCCCGAAGAGCAGCCCCGTCACCACGGTCACCAGGCCCGCGAAGAGCAGCACACCGGGACTGAGCCGCAGGTCGGGACGGAAGTCGACGTCGATCGGCAGCGTCACCTGGTTGGCGAGCCCGATCGCCCACTGCGCCACGAGCAGCGCCGCGATGCCAGACACCACCGCAAAGAGCATGCTTTCGGTGAGGAGCTGCCTGACGAGTACCCAGCGTCCCGCCCCCAGTGAGATGCGGACGGCCATCTCCCGCGCGCGGTCCCGCGCGCGCGCCAGGAACAGGTTCGCCACGTTCACGCAGGCAATCAGCAGCAGGATGGCAACAACCATCATGACGACTGCGGAGAGCCCCACCTGCGCGTCCTTCATGGTTGGGTGAATGCCGGCCTCGGACTGCCTGATCAGGTTGAACTCGACGTCCGCGTAGGCCCGCGGAAACTCGTCCCGCATGGTGCTCATCACCGCGTCCAGCGTGCTGGCCGCCGCGCCCGGAGTGACACCGGGCGCGAGACGGGCGATCCCGGTCATGAACCGGTTACCACGGTTGACCAGGGAACCAGCGTCGCCCGGGCGCATCTCGTCGAGCTGCATGAGCGGGACGTACGCAACCGGTGGCACAACGGGCATCGTGCTGCGAAAATCCGGCCGCGTGACCCCCACGACCTCCATCTGGCGCCCGTTGATCAACACGGTGCGTCCGACGATGGACGGATCGCTCCCGAACCGATCGCGCCATCCCGCGTAACTGAGCACCGCGATGGGACGCGAGCCCGGCCCGGTATCCTCGTCAGGCCGGAAGGTCCTCCCCATCAGCGCGCGCACACCGAGGACCGAGAAGTAGTTCGCCGATACCAGTTGTCCCATGCCGACCTGGGGCCGATCGCCTGCGGTGATGGCGAGCGGCAGGAACGACCAGATGGCCACGTCGGCGAATGCCCGGCTCGACCGCGCCCGCAGGTCCATGAAATCCGGAACCGACAGCGATCCGTACGCCATGCCGGGCGCCTGGCGGTACACCTGGACCAACTCGCCCGGCTGCGAGACGCCCGGCAGCGGTCGCAACAGGATAGCCTCGACGGCGGAGAAGACGGCCGTGTTCAGGCCGATGCCAAGGGCCAGCGTGGTCACGACGATTCCGGTGAAGAGCGGACTCTTCGCCAGCATTCGGGCAGCAAAGCGAAGGTCGGAGAGTATGGACATTGTCATGCCGGGGAGGTGAACGTTGGGTGACCCCGGCGACCCCTACCGGATCATCCCCGGCTGGGTTTCACGACGCCTGCTCGCGTTCCCCCGGTAACCACGACGCGTCCGGAACGGCCGTGGCTGGTCGGGGGACTCGCGCGGGCAGGTGTTCACTGTACTGTGCGCCGCCGAGCGGTCACTCCGTCAACCGTCAAACTCAGTCCCGAGCCATGCGCCTCCCAACACGCACCGTTCTCGTCTCGTCGATCCTGCTTGCCGCCGCCTGCGCCAGCGGTCGCACAGGAACGACCGGCATGACCGGACAAGCCCTTCCGACCCAGGTTCGACAGGGATCTGCGAACCTGATCACGGCCGAGGAGATCAGCCGCCAGACCTTCAAGAACGCCTGGCAGGCGATCCTCTCACTCAGGCCCAACTGGCCCAAGGTCGATGCCTACGTCAACCAGCGTCGCTCATCACTGGAAAACCTTCAGGACGTGCCTATCGAGACGGTGAAGGAAATCCGGCTCCTGTCGCGCGAACAGGCGCGCGTCCGCTTCGGACCCGAGGCCCAGCAGGCCATCCTGGTGGTCACAAAGTGAGGCCTTCCGCGTGGGATCAGGGAACGACGACGACAGTTCCTTTCATGCCGGCGCCCACGTGGGGAGCGCAGAAGTACTCGTAGCGGCCCGGAGGGAGCGCCGGCAGCTGGAGGGCGTAGACTTCGTCGGTCGTGATAAGCAGAGGGCTGGCCAGCGGTACCTCCCCGAACTTGCGGAACTCCTCCCGCCCCGGCATGACCGAGTCGAGCAACCGCCGTTGTGAGGGGGACAGTATGTCTTCCCGGAACGCGATGTTGTGGAACCCGCCGCCGTTGACAAACCGGAGGCTGTCCCCGGCCCGCACGGTGACTTCCCCGGGGGTAAACCGGTTCCCGCTCAACCGGACGACGTGGGTGGATTCCGCTGCCGTCGCATTCAGCAGTACGATCGCGACGACGGCCAGGAGGCCGACGCCGACGGGTACGATCAGGCTGGTGCGAAAGGTCACTGCAGAAAGGCCTCCTGTCCCGGGGTGCGTGTCCCCTGTCCTGCCCTGGGGCTATACTGTAATCGCGGGGCGTCAGGCTGCGACAGGGAGGAGGTTCGTTTAGGTCGCCGGCGAAGCCTCGACCGCGGGAACGACCGGAAACTGAGCATCGGGCGCCGACGTTCGACGCGTCCTCACGACTCTCATCCTGTTTCATGCGCCCTTTCCAGCTCGCCCGCTCCTGCCTGATCGCGGGTTCCCTGTTGGCCGTGTCGTCGGCATCGAGTCTGCCGCGTGCGGTTGCCGCGCCGCAGCGCCGACAGTGGGTAACCTGGGAGCCCAATGTACCGTACGACGGGAAGTTCACGTTCGCGCGGATTCGCTACACCGTGTACGGTCGCCGCAGCGGCTGGGAGTTCGACTACCCGGCCATGGAGCGGCACCTGATGACCATGCTGGAGGAGATCACCGAGCTTCACCCGCATCGCACCGGAAGCAACATTCACACCTTTGACGACCCGGAACTGCTACGCTATCCGGTGGCCTACCTCTCCGAGCCCGGCTACTGGTATCCCAGTGACAGCGAGGTGGAGGGGCTGCGCACCTACCTCGCGAAAGGCGGGTTCCTGATCGTGGACGACTTCATGCAGCAGGAGTGGTACAACTTCGAAACGCAGATGCGGCGCGTCCTTCCTGACGCGAACATCGAGCACCTGCCTCTGTCGCACCCGGTCTTCGACTCCTTCTTCCGAATCGAGTCGCTGGACATGCCGTATCCCGGACGCCCGTATCTCAGGGCCGAGTTCCTGGGCATCCATGAACAGAATGATCCTGCCAGGCGGCTCATGGTCGTCATCAACTACAACAACGACATCGGTGACTACATGGAGTGGTCGCACCAGAACTTCTGGCCGGTGAACATCACCAACGACGCGTACAAGTTTGCGATCAACTACATCTACTACGGGATGACCCATTGACCGACGGCGCAGATCATGGCAGGAGAAAGCACTCGAAACGAAGTCTCTGGCCATCCGTCATGAGGAGTGACCTGACCGCGGCCACGACTGTCTGATCCGATGCTCTCGGTCACTTCCATCCCGCGTAGCCGGCGCCTGCAGACCGTGGCGGTCCTCGCGATGCTGCCTCTGGCAGCCTGCGAGGGTGTCCGGCGCGTTGCCGAGGACCTCCTCGATACGCGCACGCCGCGTCAGCGATATGTTGACGGCCTCGCCGCCGCCGGGTTGGCCACGTCCGCCCTGGCGCGGGACTGGTCCGCTGCTGGTCACCGGGCTCTCCTCGACGCGCCGGTCGTGGACCTTCCGCACATCGAGGAAGGCTACCTCCCTCCCGGAGAACCCGCCGCCATTGGCCTCAGGGCGCGGGTGCGACGCGGACAGGAAGTGACCTTCCTCGTCGAGTTCCCCGGGGACAGCTCCGGCACGATCTATCTGGATGCCTGGCTCGTGGAGGGTGACAGCACGCCGCCGCCGCTGATCCACGTCGAGTCCGCCGATAGCGGCACGCGCTCCATCCGCGTCCGGCCCCGCCGCGATGCCGAGGTGGTGATGCGCGCCCAGCCCGAACTGCTGCGCGGGGGACGCTTCCGTGCCACGATGCGGGTGGCTCCCACGCTCGCCTTCCCTGTCGGTTCGGGCACCGAACGCGACGTGGGCAGCCGCTTCGGCGCCTCCCGGGACGGGGGCCGCCGCAACCATCACGGGATCGACATCTTCGCGCAGCGCGGCACTCCGGTCGTCGCCGCGGCCGCCGGTGTCGTCAGGCGCGTGGAAGAAACAGCGATCGGCGGCAAGGTCGTATGGCTGCGGGACCGCGAGGGAAACTCGCTGTATTACGCGCATCTCGACCGCCAGGCGGTGACGAACGGGATGCAGATCGATGCCGGTGACACCCTTGGCTACGTGGGGAACACCGGGAACGCGCGCACTACGCCCCCGCATCTGCACTTCGGCGTCTATCAGCGCGGCTCCGGCCCGGTGGATCCCTGGTGGTTCGTCCACCGCCCCCGCGGCTCGGTTGCAAGCCTGGAGGCCGACACCACGCGTCTGGGCGGGTGGATCAGGCTCCCGCGGGACGGGACGCTCCTGCGCGCGGGTCCCAGCATGCAGTCCGACACCGTCGCGGTCTTTCCGCGACTCACCGCCATGCGGGTCCTCTCGGCGACGGGTGGCTGGTACCGCGTGAGGCTCCCGGATGGCGCCACCGGTTTCGTCAGCGCTCGCCTGACCGAGTCTGCAGATCGGGCCTTGCGCGTTGCGACCGTCGACAACGCCAGCCCGATGCTCGCGCGCCCCACAACCGTTCGTGGCGGGTTGAACGTCGTCGCCCTGGTGACGCCGGCCGACTCACTCGATGTGTTAGGCCGGTTCGGCGACTTCATCCTGGTTCGATCCGCCCGGGGAATGGCCGGTTGGGTCGCTGAGAACTGAGCGAGCCTGGCTGACCGACCAGTGTCGCAGGGCGGCCAGGAGGGCGAGGTAGAGCGCGAGCGCCAGTGTGGTGGCCATCCGGCCGACGGAAGTGGGCGCGTTCACGATATCACCGATGGCATCGAGCAGGCCGGACACCAGCGCCGCCACGATCCATGTCACTACGCTGACGCGACCCCAGGACCGTACGGCAAACACGATGGCTGCAACGGCAGGCACCGTCCACGCCAGGGCGACCGGTTCCGGTCCGCCCGACGACACGTCCGCCGCGACGACGGCGGCCCCCACCAGACCGCATAGCACGAAGGCGGCGATCAGGCGTCCACGGACATGGTCGGACATCCCCAGCACCGCCAGCGCCGGGATCGCCGCCACAGGCACGATCGACGCCGCGCTCAGCAACGCATCGGGAATGTAGGCCAGAAGCGGCACAGCCTGGTCGAGGATCGCGGTTGGCCCAGCGGGAACACCTTCGTCTCGCAGCCAGCGGCTCCCCAGACTGATCACCGGCAGCAACGCTCCAAGCCCGGCACCGTACACCAGTTCCTGAGTCCCTGCCCCGGCCGGCGCCGACGCCGCAACAATCGGAATGCCGGCCCGGCGCCTCATGCCGTTCGTGAGGAGCCAGAGCGCGGCGAACAACGCCACCGCCACTACTGTGAGGATCTGCACGGTAATCATCGTGCTGACGTAGCGATCCCAGGGCATTGCCGTGTCGTACTGCGCCAGGCTCGCAGCGTAGTTCTGTAGTGAGCCGCCGACGGTCGCCACGACAAACAACCCGATCAGACCCCACACGGTTCGCCTGGGGACCGCGTCGTGAACGATCATCGGCCGCTTGTACAGCCGCACAATGCCGACGATGATCAGTCCGAGCGTGGCCACACCGAACATCCCGGCGACAGCCATCCCGGCGACTTCGTCGCGTCGGGTCTCGCGGAGGAAGGCCTGCGGTAACACGACGCCGCGTCGGGCCGATACCGCCTCGTCTCCCGCCAGCGTCACCCACGCCCGGGCGCTCGCACCGGCTGGGAGGACGGTGGCTGTGTCCGTGAAGGTGATGGTCACGTCCCGTCGATTGGCGCGCTCCACCTCGTCGAATTCGGTCTCCGTCAGAACAGCGGGGTCGATCCCCTCGGCGTTCAGCGCGAGGCGAGCAAGCCGACGCACGGAATCCGCCGGCAGCGTGGCGCCCGGCCTGTCCTCCGGCACAATGTGCCGGAGATCCAGAGCGCGGCCGTCCGGCAGAACGCGCACGCGCCACTCTTCGGCGCGGTCGGCTACCGTCGCGTCAGTTCGCACATATCGCACCAACCACCAGCGTGGGATGGCGTAGCTGTCACCCAGTCGGACGGCCAGCGATTCGGCACCCTCGCGCTCGAGCAGACGTCGCCAGGCGGAGAGCGTGTCCGGCGGGGTCCACGCGAGCCTC
>DASWGU010000166.1:0-10040 GCA_036393555.1 Gemmatimonadaceae bacterium | reverse complement strand
CCTCCGGATCGAAGTCGTAGAGGCGGGGAACGAACGAGCACACCACCAGAGCATCCGACTCGAACGTTTGATGGACCGGCGGGGGCTGGTGGATGCGGCCGACGATGGGCTCGAAGTCGTGGATGCTGAACGCCCACGGGTAGAAGTATCCGTCCCAGCCGACGACGTCGCACGGATGGTGGTCGAGCACCAGTTCGTTGATCGCCTCGTACTGCTTGACGAATATGGGGAACTCGCCCTGCTCGTCGTGGGTGTTGAGCGCGGACGGCCGGCGGATGTCCCGTTCGCAGTACGGCGCTCCTTCCAGCAGCTGGCCGAATTCGTTCCGGTACCGCCTGGGCCAGCGCACGTGGCCACGGCTCTCGAAGACCAGGAGCTTCGTGGCGCCGCCGGCATGGTCCAGCCGCCAGCGATGGGTGATGTTCCGGTGAATGACGACGTAATCACCCGGCTGGTATGGCAGATCGCCGAACACACTCTCGAGCACCCCCTTCCCCTCCGCCACGTACACGACCTCGTCCGCCTGCGAGTTCCGGTAGAAGTGGTCGTCCGTCCGGTCGGGCGCGACGTACAGCATGCCGATGTCGCTGTTGAACAGGATGGGTGTGCGGTCCATGGTCGCACTGCCACGCGCCGCGGCGCGCGCGGTGAGAAAATGGCGGTGCCGCAGCGACGTACCGGCATCGACCTCCCAGCGGATGTCTTTCACGCGCCGGGCGGACTTCACGGTGGTGGGTGGGTGCGTGTGGTACAGCAGCGCCGACGTCCCGATGAAGCCCTCGTGTCCCATCAGCTCTTCGGCATAGAGGCCGCCGTCGGGCTTGCGGAAGACGGTGTGGCGCTTGCGGGGGACGGAGCCTAACGTGTGGTAGATGGGCATGAGCGTGAGGTCAGAGGCCGAGGCCGGAAGTCAGGGGGGCGTGTGGTTCATGCTGACATCCGACGACCTCGGTCTCGCGTGTTCAGAGGTTCCCACGGAGCGCCTGCTCCCGCTCGATGGCCTCGAAGAGCGCCCTGAAGTTCCCCTTGCCGAAGCTCTTCGCGCCCTTCCGCTGGATGATCTCGTAGAACAGAGTCGGCCGGTCCTGCACCGGCTTGCTGAAGAGCTGAAGCAGGTATCCCTCGTCGTCGCGGTCCACCAGGATCCCGAGTTCCCGCAGCGGACCAAGGTCCTCGTCGATGCTGCCGACACGGTCCAGCACTGTGTCGTAGTAGGTGGTCGGGACCTGCAGGAACTCCACGCCCCGGTCGCGCAGCGCCGTCACGGTCGACACGATGTCATTGGTGGCCAGCGCGATGTGCTGCACCCCGGGCCCGCGGTAGAATTCCAGGTACTCGTCGATCTGTGACTTCTTCTTGCCGGCCGCGGGTTCGTTGATCGGGAACTTGATCCGTCCGTTCCCGTTCGACATCACTTTCGACATCAGCGCCGAATACTCGGTGGAAATGTCCTTGTCGTCGAAGGACAGCAGGTTGTAAAAGCCGAGCACCCGCTCGTAAAACCCGACCCACTCGTTCATGCGGCCGAGCTCGACGTTACCGACGCAGTGGTCCACGTGCAGCAGGCCGGTATCTATCGGGTTGTATGGCGACGCCGCCGGCACGAACCCCGGCATGAAGACTCCGTGATACCGGTTCCGTTGCACGAGGGAATGCACGGTGTCACCGTAGGTCCGGATGCCCGCGATCACCACCTCGCCGTGTTCGTCCTCGAGCACCTCCGGTTCGCGGGCCGCCTGCGCACCGCGCTCCACGGCCTTCCCGAATGCGTCCCGCGCGTCGTCCACCCAGAAGGCGATGTCGCGCACTCCGTCTCCGTGCCGGCTGACGTGATCCGCGATCTCACCACCGGGACCTAACGCCGACGTCAGCACGAAACGGAGCTTGTTCTGCTCCAGCAGGTAGCTGGCCCGGTCGCGGACTCCGGTCTCGGGCCCGCGATATCCGGTCAACCGGAAACCGAAGGCGCCGCGGTAGAAGTGGGCGGCCTGCCTGGCGTTCCCCACCCAGAACTCGAGGTAGTCGGTCCCGTTGATGGGGAACGTGTCGTGCGCCGTACCGGGCGCTGGGGCGGTGGATGTGGCCATGGCTGGTCGCGGAGCGGTGGAGCCGGGGGTGTCAGCCGATTGGCATCGCGCAGCCTGAGCCGCTGCTGCTCGCCTCACGACTCGGTGACCGCAATCTAACCCGGCCCCGGAATCGTCGTCACCCGCACCGCCCCGGGGAAGCGACCCGGAGCCCGGGCACCTGCCGGTGGCCTCGCCGGGCGTCGCGCGGTAACGTCCGGGACGTCACCAGGCAGTCGGTCGCCCACACCACACAGCGTGCGGGCGTCTGTTCCCGTTCTCTCCCGGCATGAACCGCGTCCCCCCGGAAGCTCAGGCACTCGCTCAGTCGCTCGACGGCCAGTACGAGATCATCCGTGAGGTGGGGCGCGGTGGCATGGGCATCGTGTTTCTCGCCCGTGACCTGAAACTGGAGCGGTTGGTCGCGATCAAGACACTGCCGCCGACGCTCGCCGGTGACGCCGTCATCCGGGAGCGCTTCCTGCGGGAAGCTCGCACCGCCGCAGCCCTGGCTCACCCCAACATCGTTCCGATCCACCGGGCCGACGACCTGAACGGCACGGTCTTCTTCGTCATGGGATTTGTCGATGGGCCGTCCATGGCGCAACTGGTCCGCGAGGGTGGCCCGCTCTCCCCGCGCACCGCGGTATCACTCCTGTACGACGTGGCCGAGGCACTGGGGTACGCCCACGCCGCGGGCGTCGTTCATCGCGATGTGAAGGCAGAGAACATCCTGGTCGACGGGGCCAGCAGCCGCGCCATGGTCACCGATTTCGGTATCGCCAGGGTTGCGGAGGCGGCGCCCCTCACTGCCACAGGGACTGTCCTCGGCACGGTTCATTACATGAGCCCCGAGCAGGTTGCCGGAGATCACGTGGACCGCCGGAGCGACATCTATTCACTCGGCATCGTTGCGTTCTTTGCGCTCGCTGGCCGATTCCCGTTCGAGAGTCCGACGGCGTCCGCCATTCTGGTTGCGCACGTGACAAAGAACCCGCCGTCGCTGATGGAGGTGGCGCCGACCGTCCCTCGCCCGCTCGCGGCGCTCGTCGACCGCTGCCTGTCCAAAGACCCCGCGGGTCGGATTCAGAGCTGCGAGGAGCTGGTCATGGAGCTGCGGCGCGTGGACGCGACGCTGCCCAGCAGCGACGTCGCTGCACCGGCACCCACGCCCAGCGGGCTTTCCAGCGACGAGGCGCAGGCGGTGTGGCTCCGCGCTGCCGAGCTGCAGGATCACACCGGCCAGCTCCCGCCGCTCAGGGTCGATCGCGGGGCCATTGCCGGACACGAGACCGGATCTGCCGCATACCAGGTCGATCAGGTTCGGAGCGCGGCTCGCGAAGCCGGCATCGGCACGGAGTTCATCGATCGGGCGCTGGCCGAGCGCGGTCTCGTTCCCGCCAGGGAGGGCGATGTGGGTACGGCGCCGACGGTGCGCGATGGCATCGTCCCGCCCTACAACTGGTGGTTAGGCGGGCACTCAGCCATCGCGTTCGAAGCCACCGTGCCCGGTGAAATGCCCGAGCGTGACTTTGACCTGATGGTCGACATCATCGGCCGGGCGCTGAATGACGCCGGTACTGCCAGCATGGTCGGGCGCTCCCTCAAGTGGGCTTCGACCGACCGACAACGCAAAGTGCAGATTTCCGTGCTCGTGCGCGACGGCCGGACGACGATCTACGTGGGCGAGCGCCTGCGCGACCTCATCGGCCCGCTGTACGGCGGCATCATCGGTGGTGTCGGTGGCGGGTCGCTCGGACCGGTGATGGGCATCGCGGCAGGGGAACTCGGCATACCCCTGCTCATCGCTCCCGGGATACTGGCCACCCTGGGAACCGCGTTCGCCGTAGCCAGGTATTTTCTGCGGCGCACGACACGCTCCCGCTCGGCGGTCCTGAAGGCGCTGACCGAGCGGCTCGCAGAGCAGGCGCGGGACTCCATCGCGCGCCGCGCCGTTGGTCCGGGTCTGCGACAGGATCTGAGGCTGCTGCGGTAGGCCGGAGGCAGCGATCTCAGGGCTCGGTCGCGCGCATTTGCACGGCCAGGACGCGTCGTGGCCAGCTCACCGTGGGCGCCTGACGTTGATCGTGCGCGACAATATCTCGCCCGCTTTCAGTGTCCATCCCGAGGTGCGAACCACGCGCGCGGCGAATGGCGTGATGTCGTCGTCCGAACGGAGCATGACGAGCTCGAGGGGGATGCCCGCCGGCACGCCACAGAATGTGACGACACCGGCGTCATCGGTCATCGACTCGATGCCCTGCAGCCTGCCCGCATTGGCCGAGATCGGATCGATCGGTGCCCGCTGAACGGGGTCCAGCCACCGGAGCCAGAGCGGAAGCCTGTGCAGCGCCACCGCACTGTCAGCGTGCAGTGCCTGGACGCGCAACGTCGCTTCGCCGGGCAGCACCAGTTTCCCTCCACACAGCGCCCCAAGGAGCTCCTGCGTAGTGAGGGCCCTCATCCGGGTCCGGAACGTCTGGCCTGGGCTCAGAGTCAGGGGTTCGTCGTCCACCAGCTGTCCCAGCTCGCCGTAGCCCGGATGCGAAGCCAGCAGCGTGTACGCCCCCGGTGGAATGCTGTCGAAGCGAAAGCTGCCCCTCGCGTCCACTTCAGCGGAATGCGGCGTACCGGACAGCGACACCAGTGTGCCGGTGAGCGGCCTGCGCCCGGTGCTGTCCATGACGGTGCCTGCAATGGTGCCGGGTCGCTCCCACGTCTGAAGGCCGGGAGCGAAGAGGCTTCCCCCTTCCTCGAGGATCCGGTGCACCTCGGGTCGCGGCTGCGGAAGGTAGCCGTCGCGCGACCGCGGGAGGCTGGTGACTTCCGGGAAACGAGGCATCCGGATCAACCACCGGTGCACCATCCACGCTCCGGATGGGTCTCGAAGGAAATGCACCTGGCCGCCCAGGTGCGGGTTGCGAGGGATGGTGATCAGGTTGGTGTAGCGGAACTCGAGGAACCGGAGTTCGTGATTGCCGGCGTCGATCCAGATCGTACCCTCGATGCCTCCAATGACGCGAGCGACGCGAGGCCCGAAGGCCAGTCCGACCATACCGCGGGTTGAACCGGTCCCGCGCACCATCAGGAAGCAGTGGCCGCTCCGGAACGCCGGCGAGAGCAGTGCTTCCGCGTCAGGCGCGTGGAAGACCAGCGTATCCTCGCCCAGTTTCCCCCAGTAGCCGAAGCTCGCCAGGGAATCACCGCTGATGCTGCGCATTGGGCTTTCGTAGCGGCCGGCCGCCACGGTTCGCTGCTCTTCGAAGATCCGCAGCGTCTTCGGATCCAGAACGCGTGCATAGCGCGAGAGCCACCCGACGACAAGCCGATCGCGGCGGGAAATCTCGGTGGCGATCAGGGCCGTCTCCACCTCGTCCCAGAGCGCGACTATCGGGCGGAGCTGGTCGGAATTCTTCAGGCACAGGTTCGTTCCGGCGACACGCACGGTCGGCAGCCCGGCTGCGAACGGGTCGAGCGCAACGTCAAGGCGCCGGACCTCGCCCGAAGCGAGGTCAAATGAGGGACTGGTGAACCGGGCCACGCCGATCCGCTTCGCGGTCAACCGGTAGCGACCCGGCGACGGCAGCGTTATCCGGAACTCCCCGTGCCGATTCGAGAGGGCGTTCCGAACCACGACGCCGGTGGAATCACGCGCCAATTCCACGCTGACCAACACGCCGGCCAGGGGTTGAGCGCTCACCCGATCAGTGACGACGCCCCCGACGACCTGGGCGCCAGCCTGTGGGGTGACCAGGCTCAGACCGAGCAGCAGCGGCATGAGACGGCGCATGTCGACCTCCCGCTTGTTCGACGCGTGAACGCGAAGTCTGGCGTACACTCTCGCCGGGAGGAAGGTGCATGTACGAGAGTCGCCGCCGCGCCTGATGCGCGACTGCGAGTGGAGGACGTCCGTCCCGACCGACGAATCGCCTGCTACGGTTCCCGCTTCATGACCTCAGCTCGGGCAGATCCCGAAAGAGGTCCAGTGCCTGCGGGTTGGCCAGGGCATCGGCGTTCCTCACCGGCCGGCTGTGCACGACGTCCCGAACCGCCATCTCGGTGATCTTGCCGCTGATGGTTCGCGGAATGTCCGGAACCGCAACGATGACCTTTGGCACGTGATGAGGACTGGTGTTGTCGCGCACCTGTTCCCTGATGCGCTGGCGGAGCGCGTCGTCGAGCGTCACGTCATCGCGGAGCCGGACGAACAGTACGATCCGTACATCCGAGCCCTTCGGATCGCCGATGTCCTGACCGATGACCAGACTCTCGACAATCTCCGGAAGCTGCTCAACCTGACGGTAGATCTCCGCGGTCCCGATCCGAACGCCGCCGGGATTCAGCGTGGCATCGCTCCGCCCCGTGATGACCATTCCGCCGTGCTCCGTCAGTTCCGCCCAGTCGCCATGCCGCCAGACGCCCGGATAATGGGCGAAGTACGCGCCGTGGTACTTGGACCCGTCGGGATCGTTCCAGAAGGCCACCGGCATGCTGGGGAACGGCCGGGTGCAGACCAGTTCGCCCGGCTCGCCGCGAACCGGCCGGCCCGCGTCATCGAACACGTCGACGGCCATTCCCAGACCCGGAACCTGGAGTTCGCCGCGCCACACCGGACCGGCGGGATAGCCGAGTGCGAAGCAGGAGATGATGTCGGTTCCGCCGCTGATGCTGCTCAGACAGACATCGCGCTTGATCCGGGCGTAGACATAGTCGAATCCCTGCCCCGACAGCGGGCTGCCGGTCGACAGGATGGTCCGCAGCGAACCCAGTCGGTGGGTGCGGCCCGGTTCCAGGCCGGCCTTCTCCGCCGCCGAAAGGTATTTGGCGCTCGTGCCGAAGACGGTGATCCGCTCGGCCTCGGCCATGTCCCACAGGATCGACGGACGGGGGGCAAGCGGCGCCCCGTCGTAGAGGATGACGGTGGCGCCGGTCGCCAGCGCGCTCACCAGCCAGTTCCACATCATCCAGCCGCACGTCGTGAAGTAGAAGATGCGATCCTCGCGGCGCAGGTCCGTGTGGAGCTGGTGTTCCTTGAGGTGCTGGATCAGGGTGCCGCCGGCACCGTGCACCATGCACTTCGGCAGACCCGTCGTGCCTGACGAGTACATGACGTACAGCGGGTGATCGAACGGGAGGCGCGGGAAACGGGGGGCGGAATGCCCCTGGGGCACCGGGGGCTCCGGGGGCAGCGTCTCCGGGCTCGGCGTTCCCCAGACTTGCGGCCGGCGACCCGGGGCCGGCGGCTGCCCGGCGAATTCGTCCCACCGCAACGCGCCGCGAATGGAGCGGGGACGAGCGGCCGCGTTCAGATACGGTACGATCACCGTCCGCTCGATGGCGGGGATCTGGTCCACGATGTCATGCACCCGCGCCAGGGAGTCGATCTCCCTCCCAGCGTAGCGGTAGCCATCGGCAGCGAACAACACGCGTGGCGCGATCTGGCCGAAGCGGTCCAGCACGCCCTTGACGCCGAAGTCGGGGGAACAGGACGACCAGATGGCACCAAGCGATGTGGTGGCCAGCATGGCAATGACAGCTTCCGGAATGTTCGGCAGGAAACCGCCCACGCGATCGCCGGCCCGGATCCCGTGCCGTTCGAGGGCAGACGCCACGGCATGGACCTCGTCCTGCAGTCCGGCGTAAGTCAGCGAGCTTCGCCTTCCGTGCTCGTTCCACGACACGACCGCCTCATGGTCGTCGTCGAATCGAAGCAGGTTTTCGGCGAAATTGAGCCGCGCGCCCTCGAACCATCGCGGCCCCAACGCGGCATCCGGCGGGGCCATCCGATCGGCACCGATCACCACCCGGTCCCACGGTTCCATGCCCGGTCGCTCGCCCGCGACGATCCCGCTGTATAGCCAGACCAACGGCCAGAAGCGCTCCGGATGGGCAACGGACCACTCGTGCAGCGCAGGGTAGTTCACCCCACCGCCCGCAGTCACGTCCACGTCGCCCGACGAGGCGACCAGCTCGGCGAACCGTCGCATGTGGGAGCGGGCGACGGATTCAGGGGTTGGGGTCCAGAGCAGCTCCGAGGTCACAGCTCCCGGGCCTCAGGCATCGACCGGCCAGTGTCGGTACTGGTTAACGTCGTCCCGGTTCATCTCGTTCCGGTTCGTCTCGTCCTGCTGGTTTCCGTCTCTCCGGTCCCAGTCACTGAGTCACCAGGTCCCTCGACAGCTCGTCCACGCAGCGCGCCCCGCAGAGCGCCATCGCCACGTCCAATTCGTCCCGCAGCAGCGCCAGCACGTTCCGCACGCCCGCCTCGCCGTTCACTGCCAGGCCCCAGAGGACCGGCCGGCCGATCAGGACAGCCCGCGCACCCAGCGCCAGTCCCTTCACAACGTCGGTGCCGCGACGCACTCCTCCATCCACGTAGACTTCCGCGCGTCCGCCCACGGCATCCACGACCTCCGGCAGGGCATCGATCCCGGCGACCGCCGTATCCAGTTGCCGCCCGCCGTGATTGGACACTACCACGGCCTGCGCGCCGTGCTCGACGGCGTGGACCGCGTTGTCCCCGCGGACGATTCCCTTCACCACCACCGGCAGTCCGCTGACGTCGCGGACCCACTCGATGTCCTTCGGAGTGACGGCCGCGTCGTGCAGGTGGCGGAAGTGCAGCATCAATCCCGAGGCACTGCCCGATGCAGGCGGCACCACGTCCATCCCCGCATCCGCGGCGTTCGCAATCGTCAGTCCCGGGGGCAGCGAGAACGCATTGCGGATGTCGCGCTCGCGCCGGCCCAGCACCGGTGCATCGACGGTGATCATCACCCCGGTGTATCCAGAGCGCACGGCTTCCTCGATCAGCGCACGCGTGGCACCGCGGTCGCGGTAGATGTACAGCTGGAACCACATCGGCCCGGGCGCGGCGGCCTGTACGTCCGCCAGTCGCGTGGTTGCCGTCGTGCTCGTGACCATCAACGTGCCCGCGGCGCGCGCGGCGCGCGCCGTTCCGCTTTCCCCGTCGGGATGCGCCAGCTTCTGCATCGCGGTGGGGGCGATCAGGACCGGCATCGAGATGGGGACGCCAAGTACCGTCGTCTCGAGGGACCGCGTCGTAACGTCAACCAGCGTCCGGTACCTCAGGCGGATCCGATCCCAGGCCTTCCGGTTCTCGCCGAGAGTCACCTCGTCGTTGGCCCCACCGGCGACATACCCCCACGCGGCCGGCGTCATGAGCCGCTCGGCCTCATGCTCGTAATCGGAGAGATTCAGCAAGACGGGTGTCGGGTGACGGGTGACGGCGAAGGGTGCCGGACCAGAGTCAAGCACCCTTCGCCCTGCAGCGAGACGACCGGGAATCAGCCGGGACTACCTGGCGTACTGCGATGCGCTCCGCAGCGGCGCAGTGCACTGTGGCCAGGTCTGGCCTCGCCCACCTCCTGCACCTCCCCGGCCACCTCCTCGTCCCCCTCGTCCACCACGCATCGCCATGGCCGCCGGAGAATCGCCGACCTCGAACGCGCGTCGCTCGCGCGACAGCATCTCCGGCTCCTCCGACGCGAGATAGACCAGCATTGCGGTCAGCGTCGCATTGTTGTTGATGTCGTCGAAGACGATTTTGTCGAACGTGTCCCGGTTGGTGTGCCACGTGTAGCCGCCATAGTCCCACCCCAGCGCGCCGAGTGAAAACGCGGGCGCACCATAACAGATGAACGACGCGTTGTCGGAGCCACCCCCGGAGGGCGACCCCGGGAAGCCCAGGTTGACGAACTGCGCGATCTCGGCAGGTATCTTCGACATCCACCGCGCCAGGTTCCCGCTCGCCGTGCTCAGGCCGGAGGACGACAGGTTGACGATCCGACCCGTGCCGTTGTCCTGGTTGAACAGCGCCTGAAGCCCCCGCACCACCTCGGGATGATCCTCCGCCCAGGCCCGGGAGCCGTTGAGTCCCTGCTCTTCCCCCGACCAGTGGCCGGCAATGATCGTGCGCTTCGGATTGGGATAGACCTTCTTCAGGATGCGCAT
>DASWGU010000165.1:0-4241 GCA_036393555.1 Gemmatimonadaceae bacterium | reverse complement strand
TTTAGTGCCCCGCGCCCTTCGTGCCCTGCGCCCTTCGTGCCCTGCGCCCTTCGTGCCCTGCGCCTTTAGTTCCCTGCGCCTTTAGTGCCCCGCGCCCTTCGTGCCCTGCGCCCTTCGTGCCCTGCGCCTTTAGTTCCCTGCGCCTTTAGTGCCCCGCGCCCTTCATGCCCTGCGCCTTTAGTTCCCTGCGCCCTTCGTGCCCCGCGCCTTTTCACTTCGAATACCAATCCCCTCGTACGCAAAAGCGAATGACCTTCTGTCGCTCGACCCCAAAGCAGCTCTCGCATCCCGCTCTCTCCGTTCTCACTGGCTCCGCGCGAGCAGGCCCGACTCACTACCATAGGCATTATCTGGCGGAGGAGCACAACCATCAGCGCTGAACACCAAGCCGTCGAAGCAGCGGATCGAGGTCGAGCCCCGCATTCTCCAGCGCTCGGACGACGTCGAGCACCGCTGGACCGCCCCCGGATGGTACGGACCGGAACAGCACCCACCGCGGCACACGAAGCAGCGGCGCGCCGACGTCCGTGCGGGGTTGCATCGCCCGATGAGTTTCGAGGACGGTCGAATCCCGGACGAAAAGCACAGCCGACGCGTCACCGCGCGCCAGCGACCAGCCGGCCGGCGGGACCGTATCGGGGCGAGTCAGCAGATAGTTTACCTCGTCAGGCAGGCTGCCGTCCCGTCGCGCGTAATGATTCCAGACCAGCGGAGATCCGCCGTAGGACGCTGGTACCGACGGGTCCCAGTCAGGCGGGAACAGGTCGCCCAACAGGGAGGAGGCCGCGAAGACTTCCGGGTTGGACGTCTCGTATCCGCCGATCTGCCCGGCGACGGCCGCGCCCACGTCGCGTCCCGCGAGGTGCGGCGCCCAGACGGACGGCACGGTCAGCGCGACCCCGAGTGCACCGCTGACGCCCACCGCGCCGCGAAGCAGGTAGCTGCCCTCGCGCGGCAGCATCCTCCAGAACACCACGAGCGGCAGGATCATGGCAGGCACGAAATGGTGCAGCGACACGTTCGCCTGCACGAAGAAGAAGGCGAAGTACAACCACGCAACGAGTGTGAGAGCGCGCGATGCTTCGTCCTGCCGCTTCCACGCCAGCGTTGCCGCTGCCGGGAGTAGGCCGCCCGGCACGGCGGCGTAGAGGAACCGGTGCCAGTCCGTGATCTGCAGGAACGCGAAGTACCGCAAGATTCCGACGAGTCCGTACTCACCCCCCGGCGTCGGCAGGCCCAGGAAAGGGAGCGCTCGTGTTACGACGGCCCCGCCGACGAAGCATCCAGCAATGGTGAGCGCGGTCAGTCGAATAGTCGGCCATTTCACCGGTCGCATCACCAGGACGGCACCCACGGTCCACATGGCCAGGAGAATGACGCCCGACGGGAGCGACAGGTAGCAGAGGACGGCCCAGCAGACCAGCCAGAACCGCTCGCCGCGCAGGAAGGCAAGCACGAACGCCAGAAAGCAGACCAGGAGGAGCGTGTCCTGCGTAGCCGGCAGCGCGATGTCCGCCGAATAGGGGTTGTACGTCGCGCTGTACGACATGGCCAGCACGAATCCCCCGAGGCTCCACCAGATCCAGGCCCAGGGCCGGTCACCTCGTCGGCTGCCGGGCTCGAGAAACTCGCCGACCACCGCAACCAGCAGGACGAGGTACAGCACGAACGGCGCGCGTACCGCGGCTTCCACGGGGCCGAGCAGACGGATGAACCACGATCCGGGATAGGTGAACAGCATGGACGTCACACCGGGGAATGCCGACACCGGCCCGGCTTCGTCAGGCCAGAATGGCACCGGTTGCGACAGCAGCAGGCGCGTCGACTCGAATGCGTGCGCACCATCGCCGTTGAACGACTCCCAGAAGAACTTCGGCGCCAGGCACGCAACCAGCAGAAGCGGTGGCAGCAGAAGGAGAAGCGTCGCACGCCGACCGGGCGCCACCTCGTGCAGCATCGGGTCACGGTGTACGCGGCACGACCTCAGAAGGAGCGCAATCATCCCCGGGACCGCGCAGAGCACGACCAGAGCGCCGAACCAGTTTCCGGCAACGGAACGCCCGGTGACCGCCTGAACCAGTGCCGTCACCGGGCTCACGACGAAGAGCGACATCGCGAAGCCGGACAGGAGCCAGCTGCCGGGCGTCCGGGCAATCCCGGTTGCGGCGGACAGCAGCAGGCCAGGGGCGAGCAGCAGGACCGCGCTGCTGACCATTACCGCCGGCGCGCGAAGATACAGCAGAAGTGCGTGCGAGGGCTGCCAGTACGGTGAGCTGCCACGTGCCAGCTCGTGCAGAGCGGCTGCCTCTTGCACGGCCGAGGCATCGAAGAGCGCCGGGAGAGCAAGCACCATGATGGCGGCGATTAACGTGACAGCGCCGCGGGTGGCCACCTCGCTCGTCGAACCGCGCGGTGCGGTCATCATTGCCGGAGAATGCCGCCGGCCGTCATGACCCCCGACTGGAATCGGGCCGGAACTCGAACAGCCAGCCCGCGCTGCCGGTCGCGATCGGGTGCAGACCCGCAATGGATTCGAACTGCTGCGGTTGCCTGGACATGTTGACAAAAACGAAACGGGCACCGGTTCGCTCGAGGAACGTGCGGCGATCCTCCCCCGTGCCACTCAGGAATGCCTGCAGCTCCCCGTTCTTCCTCTGGTAGTCCAACGTCAGGAAGAAATGGCCGACGTAGCTGCGCCCGGGGAAATCGGGCGCCAGCCACAGCTCGTCGCCCTGTTCGGCCAGGAGGATGTCCCGCGGCGTGGCGCGTTCAGCCAGTGACTGGATGATTGCGTGGTGAGCGGGTCGGGTCCACGCCCAGGGTCGGTCGTCGTGGAACCGGTTGATGACAATGGTCCGGGTGACGAACCACACAGGCGTGCCACCCATCAGCACGATTGCCACGAGAGCCGCCGGCCAGTTCACACGCGGCCGCCAGCGGAAGAAGATCCCGCCGGCAATGAGCAGTAGCGGCACGGGCAGCGTCATGGTCCCGCGATCGGGATACGGATAGAAGGGCCCCGACAGCGTCACGAATGTGCAGCCCAGCGCCCATCCCACCAGGACGCATTCGGCCAGCCCGGCCTGTCGCCAGTAGTCGCGCAGCCCGAACGCAATGAGCCCCCACGCCACCGGATAGGCAATGAGGAGCGTGGCGAGCAGGATGTTCACCGCGCGCCAAGGCGGCATGGGCAATCCGGAGTTCCGGAACATCACCATGACGACCGCATAGCAGGCCAGCACCGTCGCGGCGACGAGCGCCAGGAGGATGGCCGCTTCCCTCGCGTTCTGCCGTCTGGCGCGACAGCAAACGGCGATCCCCGCGGCGATGGCCATGAGGGTTACGCCCTCGTAGACATGCAGGAGCGTGATGGCGGCGCTGAGGAACATCGCCAGCGCCACGCGGCCGGCTGTGAACCGACGCAGTGCGGCGTACACCGCGGTGACGGCGCCCAGCGTGACCAGCCAGAGGAACGCAAAATGCGTGTCGACCAGTGTCTTGATCAGGTAGTGGCTGCGGTAATCCTCGAACATCGGCCACGCGTCGAGCGGTTCCACCACCAGCCGCCGTATGAGGTAGATCTCGTTCAGTCCGGGTGCCAGCGCGAGAACCTTGAGGTGCGCACCGAGGCCGCCACCCAGCACGAGCGCTCCCAGAACCCACCACTTCTGGTGGGCAATCGGGAAAAAGTGCGCCACGAGTCCGTAGAGCAGCATGGCCAGCAGCATGGCCCACAGGCAGCCCATGTAGGCGCTGACGAACTCCGGTGTCACACCGGTCGCACGAGCGACCTGTCCGATCAGCCAGTCGTGCGCCACGATGAGGTGCGGCTGATTCGGTTCCGTCGTGAAGGCATTCGTCACGACCGGGCCTTCCCGCTGCGACTGGCGCTGCCACACCCGGTACTGCATGAAATCCGGCGACACCGTCAGGTTGCCGCTGAAGGTCCAGCCGGCGGGCGTGGTGGATTGCGCGTACCATACCGGCGCGATGTGGAAGAGCGCCGCGCTCAATGCGACCGCCAGCATTGGAGGTGTCAGCAGGCGCGCGCGTCGCGAGGTCACGAGATCGGGGTTCTCGTCGGGTCGGCAGCCGTCGATGGCAAGGAGTCAGCCAGGGGCCGAAGCAAGCTTCCCGACGCGTCGCCGCGCGTCAAGGGAGCGCCACGGGTGCCGGCTCAGGGCCGCCCGGGCTCCCACTCGCCGGTGATGGCGCTCAGCACGGCGCGCAGCGCCGCCACG
>DASWGU010000164.1:0-9527 GCA_036393555.1 Gemmatimonadaceae bacterium | reverse complement strand
TCCGCTGATCCTGCACCTGATGCGCCGCCGGATCGAAACCCGCCGGGACTTCCCGGCAGCCCGCTATCTGCTTCGCGCCGAGAAGGAAAACGTCCGGCGCCTGAAGCTGCGGAACCTGTTTCTGATGCTCCTCCGGGCGCTGGCCATCTTCTTCCTTGCCATCGCCGCCGCCCGTCCGGTCGGGCTGCTGCTCGGCGCTGGTCACGTGCCGACCGCGATTGCCATCGTGGTGGATAACTCGATGAGCACCGGCGTGATCATTGGCGGCGCGCCGCTCCTCGCGCAGTTGAAGGCTGCCGCACGGAACGTGGTGGACGGGGCCAGCGGCAGCGACCATGTGTGGATGGTCACGGGAAACGGCGCCGTGACGGGGGGCGCCCGTCAGGTTGTCGGTGACGCGATCGACCGGCTGGAAGCGACGGGGGGGCGCGGGGATCTCGCCGCCGCAGTGACGCGAGCGGCCGGGCTGGTGCTCAACGCCGGCATGCCGGCCAGCGTCGTCGTGGTTCTCACCGACGGACAGGCGACACAGTGGGTCGATGAGGTGTCCCCCGGTGACGTCCGCGTCGTGATCTACACGCCGCCCTCGAGCCCGCCGCCCAACCGCGCGGTCTCGCTGGCCGAACCTCGCCCTGCTCGATGGAGCCCGCGGGGCGCCGTGCTGGTGCGCGCGACGGGTGCGGATTCGGTCACGTTCCGGGTGACGTTAGGCGGCCGGACCGTCTCCCGCGGGCTGCTGCGCGGCAGCGATGAGCATCTCGTAAGGCAGGAACCGGAGGAGCGCGGCTGGCTGCCGGGCAGCGTGGAGCTCGCACCCGACGAGCTGCGGGGCGACGACATTCGCCACTTCGCGGTCTGGGTGGGGAATGCGCCCGCCGTGCAGGTCCAGCCGGCGTCGGGACTCTTCGTCCGCGAGGCCGTCGACGCGCTCGCCCGGAGCAACCTCGTGTCGCGGGGCGCCGGGATCGAGGTGGCGCCGGTCGACGCGGCGACAAAGCTCCCCGCGCTGCTGCTGGCGCCGTCCGATCCGGTGCGCATGGGCGCCGCGAACCGGGCGCTGGAGCGCCTCGGCGTGCCCTGGCGACTGGACGCCGTGCGCCGCGACGAGACGGTCGCGCGCGGCGCCGAGCTGGGCGACACGCCGGTCCGGCTCCGGTACTCGCTCAAGCCGGTCGCGGGCGCAGTGGCCGACACGCTGGCATCCGCGTCAGGCGACGCCTGGGCGGTGGCAGGTGATGGCTACGTGCTGATCGCGTCACCCATCGCGGTCGAGGCGACCGGACTTCCCGTTCAGGCACAGTTTCTTCCCTGGCTGACCGAGCTGCTCACCCAGCGGCTCGCGACGGAGGGCTCGGTGCTGCTGCACGCCGATCCAGGGGGTCCGCTCCGGGTTCCCGCGGGAGTCGACGCGCTGGAGGCTTCCGACGGCCAGGTGAGCCCGCTCGCGCCGGACGGCGAGGCTCCACTGCAGGCAGGAACCTGGTTTCTCCGACGGGGCGACGAACGCGTGGGCGCGCTGGTAGTGAACCCCGAGCGCGACGAATCCGAGCTCCAGCGCCTGCCGGCACAGACCCTGGGCTCCCGCTTCCGGGTCGACCGGGCCGACGTCACCAGCGACGCCGGTGAGTTGGCGTTAGGCACGTTCGACGCCTCGGCCCGGCGTCCTCTGCAGGCGCTCCTGATCGCACTGGCGCTGGCCTGCCTCGTGGCGGAGATGGTGATCGTACGCCGCGCCGAACCCCGGGGGCAGCGACAGGCCGCCTGATGGCTCTTGATGGCGTCCTCGACGCGTTCGAGGCACTCCCGGCGTTTCGACGCCTCCTGGTGGAACTTCCCGGGCCCGGTCGGCGTCGCGCCGTGTCCGGACTCGCCGGGTCCACCGATGCCGTGCTGGTCGCCTGCCTTTCGCGGCGGCTCCCCGCGCGCATGATCGCGGTCGTGACCGATACCGTAGGCGACGCCGAACGGTGGTTGGCCGACCTGGAGGTGCTGTCCGGCCCCGGGCACGTCGGCTTGTATCCGCCGCGCGAGGGATACGGCGAAGTCGAGCCGCACGCGGAAATCGCCGGCGAACGGATCGAGACCCTGGAGCGCCTGCTGCGCAGCGAGGTACGGGTGCTGCTCACCACGACCCGCGCTGTGCAGGAGCGGACCCACATGCCTCGGGCGCTGCTGGCCGCCCGACTGGAACTCCGCAAGGGCGACGTGCGGCGACCGGAGGATCTGGCCGCACACCTCGAGCGCATCGGGTTCGAGCGGGTGCCGCTCGTGGATGACGTGGCGCAGTTCTCGGTGCGGGGCGGCATAATGGACATCTACGGATTCGGCATGACCGATCCCGTGCGGCTGGAGTTCTGGGGCGACGAGATCACCGATCTGCGTCACTTCGACCTGTTGACGCAGCGGTCGGTCCGGGACGCGCCGGTGGCGCTGGTCCTCCCCGCGGAGGCGGTGCCGGCGGACGATCCCGGCGTCGAGCGGCGCGCGCTGGCGGATCTCTGGCCGCCCGACACGCTGCTGCTCCTGCCTGACGAGACCCACGTGCGGCCGGAACTGACCAGGACCTGGGAGGAAGCGGCGCACCACGTGCAGGTGGCACATCGCCGGGGCGATGACCCGGCCGATCGCCACCTCCTGCTGCAGGATCCGGAGGCGACCCTCGACGCACTCTCCCGGTTCGCCCGGATCGCAGTGGCCGACCCGGCGGCCGAGCCCGACGTCCTGCCGTTTCCCGTCCGGCCACCCGAATCCATTGCGCGCGACGTGAAGCTCCTGCGAAGCGTCGTGCGCGAAGGCACTCCTACGATCATCCTCTGCGACAACTCGGGACAGGCGGAGCGTCTCGACGAACTGCTCAACGAATCCCAGTGGTCCCCGAGTCCGGCGGCGATCACCATCGGCGTCCTGCACGGGGGATTCATCCTCCCCCCGGGAGTGCGCGGCGCGGGTGAGGCGGAACGGGATACCGGCATCGCGCTCGTGGACGACCCGGTCCCGGCCCACCATGCCCGCGGTCTTCGCGTCCTCACCGATCACGAGATCTTCCGCCGCGACCGGCGGCTCCGGCGCGCGCGCCGATACGGCACTGGCGTGGCCCTGGAAACCGTAACGGGGCTCAAGTCAGGCGATTACGTCGTCCACCTGGAGCACGGTGT
The DNA here is from genome assembly GCA_036393555.1 of Gemmatimonadaceae bacterium. Taxonomy (GTDB): domain Bacteria; phylum Gemmatimonadota; class Gemmatimonadetes; order Gemmatimonadales; family Gemmatimonadaceae; genus JABWBJ01. Next base: position 6,372 of record DASWGU010000164.1, on the reverse strand, counting down.
CGGGATCTACCGCGGCATCGAGAAGATCTTCGTGCGCGAAAGCACAATCGAGGTGGCCGTCATCGAGTACGAGGGCGGCGATCGGCTCAATGTGCCCTTGTACCGCCTGGACCAGGTGGAGCGATATCGCGCGGCCACTCCGGCCGGAGACGACGCGCCGCCACCGCGCCTCCACAGGCTCGGCGGACGGCGATGGGCGCAGCAGCGGGAGCGCACCCGGTCGGCGATCCGCGAGATGACAGAGGAACTGCTCCAGTTGTATGCCCGCCGCCAGATCGCGTCGCGACCGCCGCACGTACCCGACACCGCGTGGCAACGCCAACTCGAGTCCTCGTTCCTGTTCGAGGACACCCCCGACCAGCGGAAGGCGACGGAGGACGTGAAGCGCGACCTCGAACGCGCGCAGCCCATGGATCGGCTGCTGGTAGGCGACGTGGGATACGGCAAGACGGAGATCGCGGTCCGCGCGGCGTTCAAGGTGGTGCAGTCCGGCCGCCAGGTTGCGGTGCTCGTGCCGACGACCATTCTGGCAGAGCAGCACGCGCGCACCTTTGGCGATCGTCTGGCGGATTTTCCCGTTCGGGTGGGCACGCTCAGCCGCTTCCTCACGACGAGCCAGCAGGCCGCGGTCCTCGCGTCCCTCGCCGACGGGACCATTGACGTGGTGATCGGCACCCACCGCCTGCTGAGCAAGGACGTCCGGTTCAAGTCGCTCGGTTTCATCGTTGTGGATGAGGAGCACCGATTCGGCGTGAAGCACAAGGAGCGCCTCAAGCAGCTCCGACTGGAGACCGACGTGCTTACGCTGACGGCGACACCCATCCCGCGCACGCTCCACCTGGCGCTCGCCGGACTGCGTGACCTGACGCTGATGCAGACGCCGCCCCGGGATCGTTCGCCGGTACTGACCTTCGTCGAGCCGTGGGACGATGCCCTCATTGCCGAAGGCGTGGCGCGCGAACTGGACCGCGGCGGGCAGGTCTTCTTCGTGCACAACCGCATCGAGACCATCGTCGCCGTGGCCGATCACGTCAGCCGGCTGGCGCCGCGTGCTCGCGTGGCCGTGGGGCACGGGCAGATGCGGGAGCGCGACCTGGAGGAAGTGATGCGACGCTTCGTCGCCGGTGAAGTGGATGTGCTAGTTTCGACGATGATCGTGGAATCCGGCCTCGACGTGCCCAACGCCAACACCATGTTCGTGAACCGCGCCGACTACTTCGGGCTGGCGCAGCTGTACCAGTTGCGCGGGCGCGTCGGCCGCTCGCACCGCAGGGCGTACTGCTACCTCATGGTCCCGGACGCCATCGACGAGGAGAGCGAGCGACGCCTTCAGGTGCTGGAGCACCACACCGAGCTGGGCGCGGGATACAGCATCGCGCTCAAGGACCTGGAGTTGCGCGGCGCCGGGAACCTGCTCGGCGCCGAGCAGTCCGGGTTCGTCCAGGCGGTCGGTTTCGACCTGTACCTTCGACTGCTCGACGACGCCGTCCGGCGGGTGCGATCCGGTGACGAGACGCCGCGTGATATCCCGGCCGACGTCTCGCTGGACCAGCCGGCGTACCTGCCGGATGACTTCATCCCGTCACCGGAGGCGAAACTGGACGTCTACCGCCGGCTGACGACGCTCCTGGATCCGATGGCGATCGAGGAGTTGCGCGCGGAGGTGCGCGACCGCTTTGGTCCGCTCCCGGCTGCTGCCTCCCACCTCTTTGCCTCAACGCTGCTTCGGGTGCTGGGAGGAGGGCTCAGGATCGAAGGGATCCTCGTGCATGGCGATGAAGCTCGTATTACCTTTCGGGACACCGCGGCGCCCCGGCTCAAGGGGCTGCAGGCGGCGTTCCACGAGGTGCAGTTCCGCGCCGATGTACGGCGCGCACACCCGCTCTCGTTGAAGCTCACGCGGCTAGGTGGGTCGGGGATTCTGGAGGGCCTGATCCGGGCGCTCCGGCTGCTACATGCAGGGCCCGACCGTCCGGTCGCGTGAGCTTCGCTTTCCAGCCACCACTTTCTCGATCAATGTCCAAGGTGAGTATCGCGGCGTTCGCCGCTCTGGTCCCGGTCATGGCCTGCGAAGGCCTCAAGGAAGCGATGACCGCGCACGTCGACGTGGTGGCGCGAGCGGAGTCTCAGGAGCTCACGGTCGAGCGGCTCGCCGACCTCATGGGCAAGTCCCCCATACCGGTGTCCAGGCCCGTGGCCGAGCAGGTCGCCGACATCTGGGTGAGCTACCAGCTCCTGGGGCGAGCCGGCGCCGATGGCGATTCCCTGGTAGACATTGAGCTCATCGACAAGGTGATGTGGCCGGTCTACACGCAGAGCAAAACACAGAAGTGGCTCCAGATGGTGCAGCAGACCTTTACGGTGGACACCTCCACGGCCAGCATGGAGGCGGCGTTCAACGAGGGACGACTGCTCTCGGCGCGTCACATCCTGTTCCAGATTCCGGCGGGCCAGGCGGCCACAGCGAGCGATTCCGTGCAGCGGAAGGCGGAAAGCGTCCTCCGGCAGACGAACGACGGCAACTTCGCCGCGATGGCGAAGCAGTACGGGTCGGATGGGACCAAGGACCAGGGCGGAGACCTGGGTGTCTTCCCACCGCAGGGGGCCATGGTCGAGGAGTTCAGCCGGGCAGTTCAAGCACTCACGCCCGGTGAGATCGGTCCGCTCGTCAAGACGCAGTTCGGTTATCACATCGTCCGCCGGAACACCTTCGCCGAAGTACGGGACCAGTTCCGCATGCAGTACGAGCCGATGCTGATGCAGACCGCCCAGAGCACGTACTTCGCCGGTGTGGAGCAGCGCAGCGAGGTCGACGTGAAGCCGAACGCGCCGAAAGTCGTGAAGGAAGTCGCGGCCGACCTGGCCGGCCACAAGGGGAATCGCACCGTGGTCGCTACGTCCGTTCTCGGCAACTTCACAGCGGGCGACGTGGCGCGGTGGGTGGGTGGCGTGTCGCAGCGCGAGCAGTTGCGCGGCAATCTGCAGGCGGCTCCCGATTCCATGCTGCCGAATTTCGTGAAGAGCCTGCTGCTGCAGGAGCTCTTCCTGAAGCAGGCGGACAGCGCCGGGATCACGCTCGACTCCAACGAAGTGAACTCGGTACGGTCGGCCTTCAAGGGCCTGGTGCGGAACTCCTGGGCCGGACTTCGGGTAGCGCCCGAAATGCTGGCTGACAGCGCGAAGGATCGGTCCGAAAAGAGGCAGCTCGCGGCGACCCGCGTGGACGCGTACCTGTCCCGGCTCCTGGCTCAGCAGGAAGGGTTTGTCGAGATCCCGCCTCCGCTGGCCGAGGCGCTCCGAGAGCGGTACGACGGCAACGTGCGGGAAGCGGGCATCGTGCGGGTTGTGGAGCTTGCCGGCAGGATCCGCGCATCGGCCGATTCGGCCCGTGCCGCTGCGCAGCCTCCCAGCGCCGTCCCTTTGCCGAAGGACACCGGCAAGGACGGCTCGCGGTAGTCAGTCATTCCGTTCCGTTCCATCTCCTTCTTCCTCCTCCTCAGATCACTGGATGTTCTCTCGGTCCTCCCGGCTGATCGCTGCCACCCTGCTGGCTGGCACCGCCCAGGCCCAGCAGCCGGCCGCGTCCCAGACGCTGCCGGTGGATGGCGTCGTTGCCGTGGTTGGCAGCCAGCCGATCCTGTGGAGCGAGGTGATGGAGCAGGTTACGAAAGAGCGGGCGCGCGGAGCGCCGATTCCCAACGATTCGGCAGGCGCCCTCGAGTACGCGCGAAACGTCATCATCCAGATGATCGACGAGGAGGTGCTGCTGCAGCGTGCCACGGGCGACACCAGCATCACGGTGACCGACGAGGACCTCACCGAGACCGTCGACCAGCAGGTCCAGCAGGTCCGCGGCCAGTTCCCCAGTGAGCAGGAGTTTCTCCGCCAGCTCCGGCTCGCCGGTTTCGGGACGCAGGATGAGTACCGCCGGTTCGTCGCGGAACAGGCCCGTCGCACCGAGCTGCAGCGCCGACTGGTGCAGAAGTACCAGTCGGAGGGAAAGATGATCAAGGTGGCCATCAGCGATGTCGACGTGAACGAAGCGTACGAGCGCGCCAAGGCCACGTTTCCCAAGCGTCCTCCGGCCGTGACGTTCCGCCAGGTCATCGTGGCGACGTCGGCCTCGCCGCCCGCCCTCGAAGCCGCGCGAGTCAAAGCGGAATCGTTGCTCACGGAAATCCGCCGCGGCGCGGACTTCGAACAGGTCGCGCGTCGCGAGTCGCAAGACTCGGTGTCGCGGGAGCAGGGGGGCGACCTGGGGTGGAACCGCCGCGGAGAACTGGTGCCGGCGTTCGAGGAGACGATGTTCCGGCTCGCGCCGGGGCGGGTGAGTTCACTCGTCCTGACGCAATACGGCTACCACATCATCAAGGTGGAGCGCGCCAAGCCGTCGGAGGTGAAGGCGAGGCACATCCTCATCAAGCCGGTCTACTCGCCCCAGGACACGGTGGTCGCGCGGGCGCGCGCGGACAGCGTGCTGCAACGCTGGAGAGCTGGCGTGCCATTCGACACGCTCGTGAAGAGGTACCATGACGCGGACGAGGCGGAAGGGAGTCTGGAGCCTTTCCCCAAGGAACAGCTGCCTCCCTCGTATCGCGACGCCATCGGCGATCTGTCACGGGGCGCGTTCGTGGGCCCGTTCCCCATCGCCGACCGCGGCCGCGGTATGCCAAAGTACGTGGTGCTCCAGTTGACGGACGTGATTGACGCGGGCGACTACACGGTCGAGGAGGTCCGCGAGCGCATGCGCCAGCAGATCTCGCAGGAGCGGTCGTTCCGACGGCTGCTCGACCAGCTCAAGGCGGAGACCTATGTGCGCGTCTTCCCCATCGAGCAGTTCATGGCTCGGCCCTGACGAGGCAGCGCCACGGGCGTGTTCCCCAGGTAGTTTGCCAGAATGCACCTCCGGACGTCATCCATCGATCGCCGTCCGCTCCTCGCGGTGACCCTGGGCGATCCGCGCGGAATAGGACCGGAAATCGTCGAGAAGGCACTGCGCGACGAGTCCGTCCGCGAGGTCGCTGACGTGCATATCGTAGGCCCGTCCGGCACCATGGTGCCGCCCGACGATGAGATCGGACTGTGGATTCCGGGCGGGTCCCCGGCCGACGCCGGCCGCCTGGCCGGCCTGGCAGTCGAGCGGGCGGCGTCGCTGGCCCTGGCGGGCGACGTGGATGGCATGGTCACGGCTCCCCTGGACAAGGCCGCACTGCTCGCCGGAGGCTACGCATTCCCGGGTCATACCGAGATGCTCGCAGCGCTGACCGGCAGTGACGTGGCGATGCTGCTCGCGTCAGACCGGCTGCGGGTGGTGCTCGCCACGACTCATGTGCCCCTGCGCGACGTCCCCGCGCTGCTCGCGGCGGGCGCGATCGAGCGCGTGGCGCTGGTGGCGCGCGCCGGCCTGGCGCAGTGGTTCGGCCTGGTGTCGCCGCGGATCGCCCTGTGTGCGCTGAATCCCCATGCCGGTGACGGCGGCCGGTTCGGGACCGAGGACGACGAAATCCTCGCGCCGGCCGCTCGCCGGGCCGGGCTCCTCGGTCCGTTTCCGGCCGACACCGTGTTCGTCCGCGCCCTGCGAGGCGAGTTCGATGCCGTCGTGGCTCCCTACCACGACGTGGGGCTCACGGCGATCAAGGTGGCGTCTTTCGGGACCGCCGTGAACGTGACGCTGGGCCTGCCGTTCCCCCGCACGTCGCCGGATCATGGGACGGCGATTGATATTGCAGGGAAGGGAATAGCGGATGCCGGAAGCATGGTGCGCGCGATGCGGCTGTGCGCGGAAATCGCGAGGAACCAGATGCGAGCGGAGCGTTGAGTGCTGAGAGCACTCGCTCAGCCCGTCACCTTCTCTCGACTGTCACCCTTCGCCTCCCGATTCGTTGTCACACGCTCACAACCACCCACATGTGCATCACGCCGCCGACAACTCCCACCAGGGTCGGCTCAGGCTGGCGCTCGTGCTCACGGCGCTGTTCTTCGTCGCCGAGGTGGTCGGGGGACTCGTTTCCAACTCGCTGGCCCTGCTGGCCGACGCGGGTCACATGTTCACCGACGTGGGCGCGTTGTCCCTCTCGCTCTTCGTCGCCTGGTTCAGCCGGCAACCCTCCGCGCCCGAGAAAACCTACGGGTACCTCCGGTGGGAGGTGCTTGCTGCCTTTCTGAACGGCAGCGTGTTACTCCTCGTTTCGGCTGCCATCGTGTGGGAAGCGCTGGGCCGTCTTCGCGCGCCCGAGCCGTTGGAAGGCGGCGTGATGCTGGCCGTTGCGCTCGGCGGTCTGGTGGTGAACGTGCTCTCGGCGTGGATCCTCCGGCCGGTGCACCGGCTCAGCCTGAATACACGCGGTGCCTACCTGCACGTGCTGGGGGACC
>DASWGU010000163.1:0-10036 GCA_036393555.1 Gemmatimonadaceae bacterium | reverse complement strand
GCGCCTGAATGCGCTGAGCGCGTCGCTGCGCGAGGGTGCCCGCACGGCGAGCACACTCGATAGTATCGTGACGATACCGGGGCGGGCGACGACGGTGCGTCTGACAATTCTCGGGTTCTCGACGGCCTATGGTTATCCGGTCGACACCGCACAGGTGACGGTCGACGCGAGCAGCGGTGTCGATGTCAGGGTAGGGGTGGCCAACTACCCCTTGTTCGCTGGACTGAACTTCGTCGGAGGACTGAGCAGCATTACTGTCACCCGGGAGGCCGTCTTCCGGTGCGAGCGGGATTGCGGATCGTGAGACGCGATCCCCAGGCAATAACCGGTGACCAGGCTGCGCGACGAATGCGCGCACCTGTGGCACCTCAGCGTCAACGGGCGGGCTAGTCATGGCAGCAAAGCGATACTCCCTGGTTCTCTACGTCGCGATCGTCGTCGCCCTGGCGGCCACGTACGGCGTCTGGCGCACTCTCGAAGCGGCCAAGGTCGGCAGCCGGGTCGCAACGGCAGCCGTTGTCGTGGCCAGTCGAGACATCTACGAAGGCGAAGCGATCGACCGCATCGCGCTCTCGGTGGCCCAGTGGCCCGTGGCGACGATCCCGGTTGGTGCCTACGGACGGCTCGACTCCGTCGCGGGTCGGGTGGCGCGCGTGGCAATCTTCACGGGCGAGCCGATCGTGCCGGGGCGACTCGCACCCGAGGGCGTGGGTGGGGGGCTCCAGATCAAGATCCCGCCCGGCAAGCGAGCCATGGGCGTGCGAATCAACGACGTGTCCGGCATTGCGGGGATGATCCAGCCGAACAGTCGCGTGGACATTCTCCTCACGACGTCGCTCGGCGCCGCCGACCGCACGTCCAAGCTCTTCATGTCGAACATGCGTGTGCTCGCCATGGCGCAGACCGTGCAGAACAGCGAGGATGGCAGACCGATTCCCGCGACGGTCGCCACTCTCGAGGTCACCCCCGAGGAGTCCGAAAAACTGGCTGTCGCCCAGTCGCAGGGGCAGATCCAGCTCGTGCTGCGCGGCTACGGCGATCCCGATTCGGTCATCACCAGGGGCGCGACCTCACGGGACGTGCAGAACTCACTACGCAACGCACCGGTTCGCACCGTGCCCACCAGATCGACGAGCCCGCGACCCAGTGCCCCGCCGCGGGTCGTGGCCGAGACGGTCCTGGTTCCCCTTCCGGCGCCCGTCACGCCCGCCAAACCGGACACCGCGCGTGTGGAGGTATTCCGCGGCGGTCAGAAGTCGGAGCTCAAGTTCCAGAAGGACACGAGCAAGCGTGACTCGCTCGCCAGGCGCGATACTATCGTGAAGAACTGACTCCAGCCCGATCTCAATGATCTCCCGATACCGCTCCGGAACGCCGCCGGTCCCGCGTTCCGTCCACCGCGGCTGGCATGCCGTGCGTGCCGCCGGTCTGTTCGCCTGCCTGCTGGTGGCGTCGCCGCTTCCCGGCCAGGAGCCCACGCCGGTGACGCCGCTCGACCTTCCGGTCGGTCGGTCCTTTCCGATCCGGACCGATACGGCGGTCACCCGCGTGTCGATCGTGAACGACGAAATCGCCGACGTCGTGGTGGTGTCGGAACGGGAAGTCGTGATCAACTCCCTCACGTCGGGCGAAACGGACGCGATCCTCTGGTTGGCGAACGGCGATCGGAGGCACTATCGCATCTCCGTGCATGCGCCGGCCGATCGGAAGCAGATTTCCATTTCGGTAAAGTTTGCCGAGGTGCGGCGCGACGCGCTGCGCGAGATGGGCGTTTCGGGGCTCTGGCGTGACAGCCGGACCCGTGTGGGGTCGGGCGTTTTCCGCTCCGACGCGAACTTCAACGATGACGGCGGCATTTCACTGCCGCTGGCGACCGGCTTCGGGACGATTCTGTCGGACCTCAGCACCGACAATCTCCTGGCATTCCTCGAGGCGCAGGAGCAGAAGGGCAACGCCCGGCTGCTCGCCGAGCCGAATCTTCTGGCCGGCAACAAGGACTCGGCTACCTTCCTCGCCGGTGGGGAGCTCCCCATCCCGGTCGTTCAGGGCGTGGGTGGAGCCGGCGGCAGCCAGGTCACCCTGCAATACCGGGAGTTCGGGATCCGGCTCAAGTTCATCGGCGAGATCATCAGCGACAGCCTGATCAAGCTGCAGATCACGCCCGAAGTCTCCAGCCTCGACTTCGCCAACGCCATCACGCTGCAGGGATTCCGCGTGCCGGCGTTCCGCACGCGACGCGTGAACAGCACGCTCGACGTGCGACGCAACCAGAGCCTCATCATCTCGGGGATGTTCACCGGCGAGGAGGAGAACGTCCGCACCGGGATTCCGCTGCTGATGCACATCCCCATCCTGGGCCAGCTCTTTTCGAGTACGCGTTTCCAGCGAAACGAGTCGGAGTTGCTGGTCGTGGTGACGCCGGTGGTCATCGACCCGCTTCGACCCCGGGCCGAAGACATTCTGCAGTTGCCGGCCGACACCACGAGGCCGGCGATGGACGCGCTCAGGCGGCGAATTCCGCCGCCCGGTTCCTGAGCCATTCGGAGCGGATGCGGGCATGAGCAGACACGCGGTCGTCGTCAGCGAATCCGAGGGAACGGACCAGACGCTGGAGCAGGCGCTCCAGCGGTTTGGTTATACCCGGGTCATCCGCGCCGCCACGCTGGTGGATGCCCTGGTGGTGATGGATGAACAGGGTGGTGTGGACCTCATCGTCATCCCGATCGATGACGTGGACGACATGCAGTTGGCGACGCTGGATCGACTGAATCGCCGCGACCGCCATCTGGGAATCGTCGCCACCGGTGCGCGAGCGGACCCGGACCTGATGCTGCGTGCGATGCGTGCGGGGATCCAGGAGTTCCTCGTCCGCCCGCTGGTGCTGTCGGACCTGACCGTCGCGATCGAACGGATCAATCGGCGCACGGTGAGCACTGTGACGAGCGGTCAGGTCTTTGCCGTATTCGGGGCAAAAGGGGGCGTGGGTACCAGCACGGTCGCCGTGAATCTGGCGCATGCCCTCACCCGCGCATTTGTCCCCGGACGGGTGGCCGTCGTGGATCTCGCCGTGCCCGGGGGAGACGTGCGCCTGCTGCTGGACGTCCGCCCCGCCTACGATCTGGGTGACCTGGCCCGCAAGATCGATCGGGTGGACGCCGATCTCCTCCAGTCGGTGATGGCGCCCGCCACCGACGACCTCTGGGTGCTGGCGGCGCCGGAACGTCCCGAGGCGGATGAGGAACTCGATGCCAACGTAGCCACCGCGGTGCTCCAGCAGCTGCGGCGTGCCTTCGACTACTCGGTGATCGACTGCGAGCATCGGCTGAACGACCGCACCCTGGCTGCGCTGGATGGCGCCGACCGCATCGTTCTCCTCACCGAGCTCAAGGTGCCGGCACTGCGCGCTGCGCAACGCACCCTGGCGATCTTCCGCCGGCTCGGGTATCCGAACGAGAAGCTGGGCGTGGTCGTGAATCGATACCAGTCCGGCGATGTGATCTCACCCGCCGAGGCCGCGGACGTGCTGAAGGCGGACATCTACTTCCGTCTGCCGAACGACTATCGCACCTGTTCCCAGGCATCGACCGATGGTGTCCCGGTCGGCGCCGGGTTCCCCGACAGCAAGCTGGCAGCGGCCTACCTGCAGCTGGCGCAAAAACTGGGTGGCACGTCGGAGTCCGCAGGGTCCGGTCGCGCGGCCACCAACGGATCGCGCCGGTCACTGCGCACCATCTTCTCGCGAAAGAGGAGCTGACATGTCGCTTGCCGATCGGCTCACCGGCCGAAAGACAGCCCGACCACCGCGCGAAGAGGTGTCGCCTCCCGAGCCTGAGATCGAAGAGGTGCCGGCGCTGGACGAGACGCTGACGATTACCTCGACCTTTGCGCGGATGGTCGACCAGAAGGAAACGCTCAGCCCGGTCGACCAGCTCAAAGTCGATATCCATCACCGGCTGATCAACCGGCTGGACCTCGAAGCGCTCGAGCAGATCCAGGATGAAGCCGAGGTCACGGCCAAGATCCGCCTGGCAGTGTCGGAAATCCTCCGGGGTGAGTCCACTCCGCTCTCGCAAACCGAACGCGAGGAGATTGTCGAGCACATCGTGTGGGAGATCGTGGGACTGGGGCCCATCGAGCCGCTCTTCCGCGATCCATCCATCACCGACATCCTTGTCAACAACGCGCACAACGTTTTCGTCGAGCGGAAAGGGAAGCTGCGTCGCATCGATACCGAGTTCCGCAACGATGCGCACCTGCTGGCGGTCATTGATCGTATCGTGAGCCGGGTGGGCCGCCGGGTGGACGAATCGTCACCCATGGTCGACGCGCGTCTGCCGGACGGATCGCGCGTAAACGCCATCATCCCCCCGCTGGCGCTGGACGGGCCGGTGCTGTCCATCCGGCGGTTCGGCGCAGACCTCACGGTGCAGCAGATGATGGAGAACGGCAGCGTCACGCAGGACATGCTGCAGCTCCTCTCCGGATGCGTGAAGGCGCGACTCAACGTCCTGATCTCGGGTGGTACCGGATCGGGGAAGACGACGCTGCTGAACGTACTGAGCTCCTTCATTCCCGCCGACGAGCGGCTCATCACGATCGAAGACGCGGCCGAGCTGAAGCTCCAGCAGGAGCACGTGGTCCGTCTGGAAACCCGGCCGCCCAATTCGGAGGGGCGGGGTGAAGTCGTCGCCCGCGACCTGGTGAAGAATGCACTGCGCATGCGGCCCGACCGGATCATCGTGGGCGAAGTGCGGGCCGGCGAGGCGCTGGACATGCTCCAGGCGATGAACACCGGCCACGAGGGATCGCTGAGCACCGTCCACGCGAATTCTCCGCGTGATGCGCTGGCCCGACTGGAGACCATGATCCTGATGGCCGGGACGAACCTGCCCAATCGCGCGATGCGAGAGCAGATCGCGTCTGCCCTCGACGTCATCGTGCAGGTGCAGCGACTCAGCGACGGCACCCGGCGTGTCATCAGCATCGTCGAAGTTGCCGGCATGGAAGGGGAAGTCGTCACCACCCAGGAGATCTTCCGATATCGGCGCCGCGGCGTGACGCCTGAGGGGCGCATCGTGGGCGTGTTCGAGCCAACCGGCGTCCGTCCGCTGTTCGCGGAGAAACTCCTGGTCGCCGGTGTCGAGCTGCCCCGCGGACTCTTCGAGTAGCGCACCATGGCTGATCTCCTGATTCTGGCGTTCGTCTTCCTGGGGGTGCTGGGTCTCCTGGTCGGGGCGTGGACCTTCGTCAACCGGCGCGCCCTCGCGTCCAGTGACGCGGCGCTGGACCGGCTCCGCGACGTGGAACAGGCGCAACAGTCTGCGAGGAGCATCCTGCGCGGTGACCAGGTCAGCGATCTGCCAATGCTGGACCGCCTCCTCGCCGACCGGGAGGTCACCAGCATTGTCACGCGGCGGCTGCAGGCCGCCGCGGTGAACATGACCCCGGGATTATTCCTTCTCGTCGTTGCCGTTTCAGCCATGGGCGGCCTCCTGATCGGCCGTTGGACAAGCGCGGCGTTCCTCGGCCCGGTGCTCGGGACCGCGGGCGGCGCCGCGCTCCCGCTCATCTGGCTCACCCGGAAAGAGAAGGGTCGACTGATGGTGTTTCAGGACCAGCTCCCCGACGCGATTGACATGCTGGTGAGCGCCATGAAGGCCGGGTACTCCTTTCAGGCCGCGATGAAGTTCATCGGCGAGGAGGTACCCGAGCCGCTGGGACCGGAGTTCGCCCGGTTCTACGAGGAACAGCGCCTGGGTATGGAGGTGCGGACGGCGCTCATTTCGCTGCAGGAACGGGTTAACAGCCTCGACCTGCGGATGTTCGTGACGGCGATCCTCATTCAGCGTGAAACGGGCGGCAACCTCAGCGAAGTGCTGGGCAAGATCGGGATCCTCATGCGCGAGCGCGCCGCTCTGAAGGGCGAAATCCAGACGATGACGGCCGAATCGAAGCTCTCGGCGCGCATCCTCGGCGCGCTACCGTTCGTCGTCTTCGCCGCCGTGAGCCTGCTGAACCCGGGTTTCATGCGCCCCATGATGGAGACAGACATAGGACCGTGGGTGTTCTTCGGTGCGACCATGTCGGTGATGTTCGGTTACTGGATCATGATGCGCATCGCGGACATCGAGGTCTGAGGCCGCATCATGAATCCCGTCCTGATCCTGCTCGTCGTCCTCGGCGCGGTGGCTGTCCTGGTTGCCGCTGTCGCCCTGGCAAGCATGCTGCAGCGCCGGGACGTTCTGCGGCGTGCGAGCGAGGACGACGCGGACACCTTGAGCGAGGTGCTGCGACCCGACAGGGAGGAAACCGGGCGGGTACGAGCCAGGCTGGAGCAGTGGTCGGCCCAGCAGAAGGAGAACGCCGCGCTGGACACCAAGCTCGTTCAGGCGGGCTTTGAATCCTCCACAGCCCCTGGCGCGTTCTTCCTGGCGCGGGGGGTTTCGATGGTGGCGTTTCCGCTGCTCGCCGTCCTCCTCATGCCGCGGACGCAGTTCCTGCTATACGTGCTGACGATCGCGCTGGCCGTGTTCCTGGGTCTGATCGCGCCCCATGCCACGCTGGACCGGATGGTCCAGCGGCGACAGGAGCGCATCAGGAAGTCCGTGCCCGACGCACTCGACCTGCTTGTCGTCTGTGTGGAAGCCGGGACCTCGCTGGATGCGGCCATATTGCGTGTTGCCAAAGAGTTACGTCTCCCTCACCCGGAGCTGGCGCACGAGTTGGCCGTGGTGAACCGGTTGACGAACGCCGGGATTCCGCGAGAAGTCGCCCTCAGGGGCCTCTGGCAGCGAACCGGCGTGGTGGACCTGAGGGCGCTGGTTTCCAGCATGATCCAGAGCGAGAAGTGGGGGACGAGTATCGCCACGGTGCTGCGCGTCTCGGCGGAGACTCTGCGGCGGAAACGCCGGCAGTACGCCGAACGAAAGGCGAAGATGGCGCCGCTCAAGATGACTTTCCCACTGCTGTTTTTCATTCTGCCGGCTCTCTTTGCGGTGATTCTCGGGCCGGCGGTGGTGCAGATTGTGCAGGAGTTTGGTAAGATCTAATCTCGCGCCTGGCCGTGAAACTTCGGCTCGGGCCAGTTACACCGCTGGTCTGCTCTCGGGCAGCCGCGGGGCGGCGGGCGGGTCGCCGTGCGGAGCAATGAGGAAGAAGACAATGCCACATCTCAAGTCCCGCCGCGGCGCGATCGTTGTCATGCTCGGCATCATGATGGTATCGCTGATGGCGATCACCGCGCTGTCCCTTGATTTCAGCCGACTGTGGACGCTGCGGAACGAGCTGCAGACATCGGCAGACGCTGCGGCGCACGCGGGGGCCATTCAGTTGCTGCCTCCCAACAACGCCGGCGCCACCGACTCGGCCACTCGCGCAATGGCCAGCGCCAACCTGGCCATGGCCGACACCGTCACCATCGACTCGGTGATCCTGGGCGACTGGGACGACGCGGCCAGAGTCTTCACGCCCGGGGCGGCGCACACGGATGCGGTCAGCGTGGTGGTGAGCCGCCAATCCACGGGACTGGTGATGGCGATGCTTGGAGTACCGCTGCCGCGGTTGAAAGCGCGTGCCATCGGCTGGGCCGACGCGCCGGTGAACAACTCGGCTGGGTGCATCAAGCCTGTGGCGGTGCCGTTCACGCAGTTGATGTGGCGGATCAACGTCTTTCGGGGAATCCCCAACACGCCGGACACGCTGGGGATGTATCGCCCGTTCGACCAGGTCGACGATCTCGCTGCCCTGGGCGCGATGACGGCATCGGAACGCACGTTCAGTCTCAAGATCGGATCGGGGCAGCTGGCCGATACGCTGGGCGCATTGGCGGGTAACTACCAGGCAGTCAAGCTCGGTCGGTATTGGGATGTCTCGACCGGAGCGCTGGCGGTTCCCGGACCCGACAACGGCGGCGCCGGCGCCTACAAGGGGCATCTCTCCGGCACGACCTGCCATACCCTAACCGTTGGCGATTCTCTCATCACCGAGCCCGGCAACATGGTCCAGCCCACGATCTGTGGCGCGTGGCCCGGCGCGCAGGGGTGCGGTGGCACAACCGGTCCCGGTATCTGCAGCGTGATCCGCGGCGATAAGGCGGATCCGTTCAACACGCCCCAGTCGAGCACCTCGTACGGGGACTGCGAGGATGCCGGTGGAGGCGCGGGAGTCGACATGAAAGCAGCCTTCTACCAATGTTCGGTGGGCTGCAACGGGCAGTCCACCGTTGAGGTCAGTCTGCTGGGGAGTTTCACACTCACCAAGGTCTTTCCGGACAAGTCGCAAGGCGGTGCGTATACTTCGTTCGATCAGGCGGAAATTGTCGGGATCTTCAAGCCCGTCGGCGACCCGGGGACGGTCGGTCCCGGCAGCACCACGCTCGTACGACCAATACTGGTGAAATAGGCCTTCACGAGCCTCGTTCTGTCTCCTCGGGAGTGGTGTCAGTCAATCAGCACGCCGCGATGGGTCCCTTTGCCGGGGAAGGAATGGCCTCGTTGATGCTGCCAGCGCGTTTACGCGACGCGCTGCGGAATCGAGTGACCGTCGGTCTCGCGGTTCTGCTCGTTCCCGGCATTGCTGCGGGCGCCCAGTTTCCGAGAATGGCGCCACCGCCTCCCTGCCGCGCCGCGGCGCCAGACGTCGAGCCATTGCTTTCCCTGTGGGGCAGGGAACGCGCCCCGGATGTCCGCCCGCGGGTGGCGGTCTTCGCGCTGCAATCGGAGATCGACGATCCGGCCCGGTTGCACTATGGGCTGTCGCTGGCGCAGCGGCTCCGGGAGCGGCTGGCGTCGTCACCGCGACTCCGCGTGGCTAGCGAAGGCAGCGTGGTTCGTGCCTTGTCGCTGGCTCAGGGTCGCAGCGACTCTGCCGGCACCCTGCTGCGCGCCGACTACGAGCTGGCGGGGCGCGTCCGCGTGTCGGGATCCACCCAGGATATCAGCGTGACGCTGGTGCGAACCGGAGAGACCGAACCGGTCTGGCAGGCAGCCTTTCGCGCCACGTCGTCATTGCGCGCCATCGAGGACGTCGTGGTGCGGGGCCTGTGGCGGGCGCTGTCCCTGCCCGGCGCGCCAGTGCCGCCGCTGGGATGGCCCACCGACGCGGCGGCGTACGAGGCAATCATTGCCGGCGATGTCTATCTGCGCTCGCCGACGCGCGCAGGCGCCGATTCCGCGGCCGTTGCGTACCTGCGCGCCAGGGAGCTCGCCCCTGGTTCGTCCGTTGCGGCGTCCCGGTTGGCGCGCGCCTATCTGGCAGCGAGGGAGCGTGGCGGAGAGGAGCGAGTGGGTGCCGCCGGACTGCTGGCGCTGATCAGCGAGGCGCTGCAAACGGACTCGTTGCTGTCGGAGGCGTGGACGGTCCGGGCGATGATTGCCCGGGTGCAGGATCCGGTTCGATTCGAGGGAGCGGTTGAAGCGCACCGGCGGGCTGTCACCCTGGCACCGGCTGACGCGGACGCCGAGCATGAGTACGGTGTGACGCTCATGCGGCTCGGCGACACGCGGGGTGCGCGGCAGCACTTTCATCGCGCGCTGGACCTGGAACCCAGCCGGTCGGCGACGATCGCGGCGTTGGCGGAGATGGAGCGCAGGGCAGAAGGCTGGGCCGCGGCGTGCGTGCTCACCAACGCGAGCATCATCGCGTGGCCCTTCGATCCGCTGGCGTATGCGGTGCGCGCGCAGGCGAGAATGAGGCTGGCCGACGCCCGCGACGCCTATTCCGATGCGGAGATGGTGCAGCGGCTGACCGCCGGTGCCTGGCCGGATGCGCTGCGGGTGGTGATTTCCAGCGGTGCCGGCAACGTGGATGCGGCGCGCCGGCTGGCCCTGGAGATGACGGCTGCCTGGCTGGCGCCGTCGCCGCCCCTCACGGTGCGGGATGCCGAGTACATGGCCCTCGCGTACTTGTCGACCGGTGATGCGCGCCGCGCCGTGGAGTCGTTGCGTCGGGCCCAGCCGGTGGGTACGGATCTGGGAGTTGTGCTGCGCGCGCCCGGTCTGGAGGCGATCCGGTCCGACACGGCGATCGTACGGCTGCT
>DASWGU010000162.1:0-3131 GCA_036393555.1 Gemmatimonadaceae bacterium | reverse complement strand
GCCGGCGCACCAGGACGACGCGTTCGAGCAGGCCGTTGTGGGAGCCCTCGCGCCATGACGCAGGGCCGTCGCGCTGCGTTTCTGGATCGCGATGGCACGCTGATCGAGGACGCACACTACCTCGCGGAACCGGATGGCGTGCGCCTGCTGCCGGGCGTCGCAGCCGGGATTCGTCGTCTGAATGACGCCGGTATTCCGGTGGTGGTGGTCACCAACCAGTCCGGCATTGCGCTGGGACTCATTACCGAGGCGCAGTACCACTCGACGCGACGGCGGCTGGACGAACTGTTGCGAGATCGCGGCGCCCGCGTCGACGCGTCGTATCACTGCCCGCATCATCCCGATGTGACCGGCGCATGCGACTGCCGCAAACCCGGGACCGGCTTGTACCGGCAGGCCGCAGAGGAGATGTCCCTCGATCTGCGCCAGTCGCTGTTCGTCGGCGACCGGTACCGCGACATCGCGCCCGGGGAGGAGCTGGGGGGGATCACCTGCCTGGTGCCCTCGGCGCAGACGCCCGACCGTGATCTCCAGCTGGCTCGGGTGCGGGGGGTTCTCACCACGTCGCTGAGCAAGGCGGTGGATTCGTTTCTCGCGGGTCCGGACGAATGACCCCGCACTTTCCCGGCCCGCGTGGCGTCCCTATGATGCGCCCATGAAACGCGTGGCCGTGCTCGCTTCCGGGAGCGGGACCAACCTGCAGGCGATCCTCGACCATCTGGCGAGCCGGGGAAAGGCGGCTGCGGCGCGGGTCGTGCTGGTCGCGAGCGACTGGGCCGACGCCCGAGCGCTGACCCGCGCGTCCGAGGCCGGCGTTCCCACCGCGGTCCTGGATCGCGAGGGCCGCACCGCCGGGCTCCTTCCGCTTCTCGCGCGACACGAAGTCGATCTCATTGTTCTGGCAGGCTACCTTCGCCTCGTACCCCGGAACGTGACGACCGCGTGGCGCGGGCGGATCCTGAACGTCCATCCCGCCCTGCTGCCCGCGTTCGGCGGACACGGGATGTACGGCATGCGGGTTCACGAATCCGTGCTCGCGCGGGGTGCCAGGGTCAGCGGCGTCACCGTGCATTTCGTCGACGAGCGGTTCGACGAGGGACCGATCATCGCGCAGTGGCCCGTTCGCGTTTTTCCGGACGACACGCCGGCTCAACTTGCCGCTCGGGTGCTCGAGGCGGAGCACGCGCTGCTTCCGCACGTGGTGGAAGCGGTCGCCGCAGGAGCAATCAGCCTGACCGATCAGGGACGTGTGGCTTTCGCGACGTCCGGCTCGCTCATGCCCCACTTCGCTCCGGCCGCAGATCTCCGCGCCGCTGTGGAGAATGTAACTGTTGCATGGCCGGCCTCTGACCTCCGACCTTGACCGGTGACGCTGATCGCCGGTCCCTGATCCCTGATCACCTGATGCCCACTGCCCTCCTCTCTGTATACGACAAGTCCGGTATCGTCGATTTTGCCCGCGAGTTGCACTCGATGGGCTGGTCACTGGTGTCCACGGGCGGAACAGCCCGGGCGCTGAGTGAGGGAGGACTCTCCGTGCGCGACGTGGCCTCGCTGACCGGATTCCCGGAAATCCTCGACGGTCGCGTGAAGACACTGCATCCTGTCGTGCACGGCGGCCTGCTGGCGCGCCGGGACCAGCCGGATCACATGGCCGCTATCGCGGAGCACGGTATCGGTCCCATCGACCTCGTTGCGGTGAACCTCTATCCGTTTCGAGCCACGGCGGCCAGACCCGGCGTCACTTTCGAGGAAGTGGTGGAACAGATCGATATCGGCGGTCCGTCCATGCTGCGTTCCGCCGCGAAGAACCACGCCGGTGTGTGGGCCGTGGTGGAGCCCGGCGATTACGGCCGCCTTCTGGCCACATTGCGCGAAGGCGTCGATGGCGCGGACCTGCGGCGTGAACTGGCCGAAAAGGCGTATGCGCATACCGCCGGTTACGACGCCGCCATCGCCGGCTGGTTCGCCGTTCAGCGCGGTGAGCGTTTCCCCGACGACGTGACCATGCACGCCCGGCGCGCGCAACTCCTGCGCTACGGCGAGAACCCCGGCCAGGAGGCTGCGTTCTATGTGGACGGCACGCGGACCGGTCTGGCGGCGCTCCGGCAGCGGGGCGGCAAGGAACTTTCGTTCAACAACCTGCTCGACCTCGAAGGGGCCCTGCTGGCGGCCGAACCGTTCGCCGGCGAGACGTGCTGCGCTATCGTGAAGCATACCACGCCCTGTGGCATCGCGGTCGGGCGGGACGGACTGGACGCCTATCGCAAGGCCCTCGCGTGCGACCCCGTCTCCGCGTTCGGCTCGGTGATCGCGTTCACGGTTCCCGTCGATCTGGCGGCGGCCGAAGCGATCTCCGCGCTGTTCGTGGAATGCATCGTCGCCCCGTCGTTCTCCGACGAGGCGATCGAGATCCTGGGGAGGAAGAAAAACCTCCGCGTGCTCGAAGGCGACGCGGCGTGGAGCCCCGACGCGCTAGACGTGAAGCGGGTGCGCGGCGGATATCTCGTGCAGCAGCGGACGCCCACCGCAGCGTCAGAAACGGACTGGCAGGTGGTGACGAAGCGCCCACCGACGGACGCAGAACGGAGTGATCTGTCGTTCGCATGGCGCGCCGTCGCGAGCGTGAAGTCCAATGCGATCGTGCTCACGCGCCATCTCGCGACCATCGGCATCGGCGCCGGCCAGATGTCCCGCGTCGATGCCGCGTTCATCGCCGTGCACAAGGCGCGGCTCGCTGGCCATGAAGCGAAAGGTGCGGTCCTGGCATCGGATGCGTTCTTTCCGTTTCGAGACGGTATCGATCAGGCTGCCGAAGCCGGCGTCACAGCGATCATCCAGCCGGGTGGGTCCGTCCGCGATCAGGAGGTCATCGCTGCGGCCAACGAGCGGGAGCTGGCAATGGTGTTCACGGGGAGGAGGCTGTTCCGGCACTAGGTCACGTCGGCTGAGTGGTGAGTGCTGGATGCTTGATCTGGAATGCGGTAAGCTGGAGCTGAGTCAGCATCCAGCATCCAGCATCCAGCACCCAGCACCCAGCACCTAGCACGCGGCATCCAGCACCCAGCACCCAGCACCCAGCACCCAGCACCCAGCACCCAGCACGCGGCATCCAGCACCCAGCACCCAGC
>DASWGU010000161.1:0-24032 GCA_036393555.1 Gemmatimonadaceae bacterium | reverse complement strand
TCGAACAGCTCCGCGACCGATTCGACTCGGCCACCCGCGAGTTCGACTACACGGGCGGCTACACGACTGTCTATCCCATCAAGGTGAACCAGCAGCGTCACGTGGTGGAGGAGATCGTCGAGTTCGGGGGCCAGCACCAGGTTGGACTGGAGTGCGGTTCCAAGCCGGAACTGCAGGCCGTGCTGGGTCTGTCCGAGTCCACCGAGCAGTTGATCGTATGCAACGGCTACAAGGACGAGGAGTTCATGCGCCTGGCCCTGATGGGGCAGCGCCTGGGCCACCGGGTTTTCATCGTCCTGGAGCAGTTGAGTGAACTGGACGTGCTGCTGGCCGCCGCCGCCGACCTCGGGGTCGTTCCCACCGCCGGCGCGCGCATCAAGCTGGCCACCGAGGGCTCGGGGCGCTGGGCGCAGAGCGGCGGTGAGAAGTCGAAGTTCGGACTCAGCGCGGCGGAACTCGTCAAACTCGTCGACCGGCTGCGTGAACGGGGCCAGCTCGAGATTCTGAAGCTCATTCACTTCCACCTGGGAAGCCAGATCACCGACATCCGGTACATCAAGTCGGCGCTGGCGGAGATCACGCGGTTCTACGTGGAGTTGCGTCAGCTTGGCGTCGACATCACCTACGTGGACGTGGGGGGCGGGCTGGGCGTGGACTACGACGGGACCAGCTCTGCCAGTAACGCGAGCATGAACTACACGCTGCAGGAATACGCCAACGACGTGGTGTACACGATCGGAGAGGTGTGTCGGGAGCAGGACATGCCCATGCCTCACCTCATCAGCGAATCGGGGCGGGCGTTGACGGCACACCACGCGCTGCTGCTCCTCAAGGTGATCGACGTCGAGTCACAGGCAGAGCCCGCGCTGCCGGAGGTCCCCGAGGATGCGCCACCGCTGCTCCACGAAATGCAGGAGGACTGGAAGGCGCTGGCCAGGAAGCGGCTGCCCAAGCGGAAGGTGATCGAGATCTTCCATGACGCCTCGTTCGACAAGGAACGGGCGACGCAGCTGTTCACCGCGGGCGTGATCTCGCTCCGTGACCGGGCCATGGCGGAGGCGATCTACTTCGCGACGATGAACCGCGTCGCGGCCATCGTGGACGAGTCACCGCACGGCTACGAGGACATCGTTGCCGACCTGCGCGCCGTTCTGGTGGACCGCTATTTCTGCAACTTCTCGCTCTTTCAGTCGCTGCCGGATTCGTGGGCCATCGACCAGCTCTTCCCGATCATGCCGGTCCATCGGCACCTGGAGCGTCCGACCCGCCGGGGGACGCTGCAGGACATCACCTGCGACTCCGATGGGAAGATCGAGAAGTTCATCGGCGGCAAGAACGGTCAGCCGAGCCTGCACCTGCACGAGTTCCGCGACGACGAGCAGTACATCCTGGGCGCGTTCCTGACGGGCGCGTATCAGGAAATCCTCGGTGATCTGCACAACCTGTTCGGCGACACCAACGCAGTGCACGTGAGACTGTCGGATTCAACGTACGAGATCACGCACCTGGTGCACGGAGACACGGTGACCGAGGTGTTGAACTACGTGCAGTTCCGCGCCAGCGATCTTCTGGCGACGTTCCGGCGGAAGGTGAGTGCGGCGGAGAGCCTGACGCGCCCGGAGTCGAACACGTTCATCGCCGAATACGTCGCGGGCCTGGAGGGATACACGTACCTCGAGGGAGAGGCGGCGAGGTAGAACGAAGCGGAAAGCAGGGAAGGCAGGGCGGTCGGAGCCGACATCGAAGGTCGCCGAGTCAACGCACGCGCCCTGCCGACCGTCCCTCCCTCTGCTTTCTGCTCTTTTGTTCCACCTTCCTGTTGTCCTCCTCCTCCCCACCTCATCCCCCGAGCCGCTTCGACACCGCGTCCCAGTTCACGACGTTCCACCAGGCCGTGATGTAATCCGGCCGCCGGTTCTGGTACTTCAGATAGTAGGCGTGCTCCCAGACGTCCAGGCCGAGCAGGATGTCACCCTCGGCCACGCCTTCCATCAGGGGATTGTCCTGGTTCGGCGACGAGGAGATGCTGAGGGAACTGCCCTGCCGTATCAGCCAGGCCCAGCCTGATCCGAACCGACCGACCGCCGCCGCAGCGAACTGCTCCTTGAACTTCGTGAAGTCGCCGAAGCTCGCCGCGATGGCCTTTCCCATGGTTCCGCCGGGCTCGCCGCCGGCGCCGGGGCTCATGAGTGTCCAGAAGAGGGAGTGATTCCAGTGGCCGCCGCCATTGTTGCGTGCTGCCGTGCGGATGTTCTCCGGCACGGCGCTCAGGTCCGACAGCAGCGCGACCAGCGGTGTGTCGTGCATCGACGGATGCTTGTCCAGCGCGGCATTCAGGTTGTTGACGTACGCCTGATGATGCTTGCCGTGATGGATCTGCATCGTCAGCGCGTCAATGTGCGGCTCCAGCGCCTCGGCAGCCCAGGGCAGGGCGGGCAGGGTGTGCGGCATCGGTTTGGTCTCCGGATTGAAGTAGTACCCCCGGAGCGCCGCGCCCACGTCACGTGCGGCTGCGACGGCGCTCCTTCCACCACCCGATAATGCCGGGCAGGATCGACAGGAAGATCACGACGATGATAACCAGTTCGATGTGCCTGTCGATCCCCGGAACGTAGCGACCGAGAAAGTACCCGGTGAAGAGCATGCTCCAGATCCACGCCGTTCCGCCGATCACGTTGAAGACTGTGAACGTTCGGTAGTCCATCCTGGCAACCCCGGCCACGAGGGGCGCGAACGTCCGGATGATCGGCACGAAGCGGGCGAGGACGATCGTCTTCGCGCCATGCCGTTCGTAGAACTCGTGAGCCCGTTCCACGTGCTTCCGGCGGAAAAACAGCGATTCGTCGCGCACGAAGATCCGCGGCCCCGTGATCCGGCCCACCCAGTAGTTCAGTGCGTCACCGGCCACGGCAGCCAGATTCAGCATGGCGCCAAGCAGGTAGAGATCCAGGTCAAGCCCGGTCGAGATGAGCAGGCCGGCCGTGACCAGCAGTGAGTCGCCCGGAAGAAAGAAGCCGAAGAAGAAGCCGGTCTCGACGAAGATGATCACGATCAACCCGACATACCCGGCCCACTGCACCAGTGTGGGGAGATCACGAAGGCGCTCGAACAGATCGAAGAGACTGGGCATCGGGTGCTGAAAAGTGAGGGACTCGGGGCGCCGGTGCGGCGCGAGGCAAACCTCCGGCGCCTTGCCGACACAGCGCAGGGCCGGCAGACTCCGCACAATGACGACCAGCCCGGCGGAAGAGCACCTCGAGGTACGCGTGGTGGCGCACACCCACTGGGACCGGGAATGGTACCGCCCCGAGCCGCAGTTCCGGCAGCGTCTGGTTGCCCTGATCGACGAGATACTGGATCGAGTCCGCGACGATCCATTCCTGCTCGACGGACAGGCCATCCTGCTGGAGGATTACCTCGGCATGCGGCCGGAGCGCGCCGCTGATCTGTCGTCCGCCTTGCGACGCGGTGCAATCGAGGCAGGCCCCTGGTACGTCCTGGCCGATGAGCTGATCCCGTCCGGCGAGGGACTGGTGCGGAACCTGCTGGCCGGCCGGCGCGTGCTGCAATCCCTGCGGGCGTCTCCGCCGGCTGTGCTGTACTGCCCCGATTCCTTCGGCCATCCCGCGGCGCTGCCGACGATCGCTTCCGGGTTCGGTTGCGCGACGATCGTGTTGTGGCGCGGATTCGGTGGACGGCGTCACCCCCCCGGAGATACGGCACGCTGGATCGCGCCCGGCGGCGAGTCCGCGGTGCTGTGCCACTTGCCGCCCGACGGATACGAGTTCGGATCGCACCTGCCGTCTGCGCCGGAACCGGCCGCGCAGCACTGGCAGGCGTTGCGATCGGTACTCGCTCTCCGCTCGTCCATCGGCGTCGTGCTCCTGACGGTGGGCGCCGACCACCATGCGTGCCAGCCGGACCTCGAGGCGGCACTCGAGGTGCTGGCGAGCGTTGCCGCTCCCGACTCGGTCCGACGTTCCTCGCTGGACCAGGCAGGGGAGGCGATCGCTGCGCGGGCCGCGGCGCACGACATCGCAGCCGTTCGTGGTGAGCTGCGCGATTCCTACGGTTATGCCTGGACGCTCCAGGGCACACTAGGCACGCGTTCCGCGTTGAAGCGCCGGTACGCCATCGTGGAATCGTCGCTGATCCGTGATGGCGAGCCATGGGTCATGCTGGCGAGGCGCGTGGACGGTGGCGCGGATCGCCGTCACCTGCTGCGGGCTGCGTGGCGTCCCATCCTGCTGTGCCAGCCGCACGACACGCTCTGCGGGTGCAGCATCGATGCGGTCGCCGATGCCATGCGCGGGCGTCTGGATGAGGCGGAGGCGGCGCTGGAGGGAATCCGGCAGGCGGCAATCGACGACCTGCTGGGCCACGATACCGATGCCGCAAGTGGCGCGTCGACGGATTGGCGACCGGAGGTTGTGGTACGGAATCGCTGCCCCCGGCCCCGAGCGGGAATCGCCGAACTCGACGTCGATGTGGTCCTGGCTGAGGTGCGGGTAGGTCCGCATTCGGCAGGAGTGCGAAAGGAAGTGGAGCGGGTCGCGGCCCTCTCGGTCGGCCATCCCGCCCTGGCGACGCAGGAGTTGAAGCGCGACCGGGTTTTCGCGCGGGAGGAGTCCGCCCGCCACTACCCGCGGAACCGGCTGATTGAGCGCCGTCGCGTCCTCGCGTGGATCGGCGAGGTTCCCGCGTACGGACTGGTCACGCTTCCCTTGCTCCGGCGTCGCGGCAGACCGGCCCAGATCCCTGGCGCGGCATCGGCCACGAGGGAGTCCATCGCTTCCGATGTCGCGCGCGTGGAGATCACGGCGGACGGACTCACGCTGCACTGGCACGACGGGCGGGTCATTGCGGATTGGCTGACCTTCGAGGTGGAAGGAGAGCAGGGCGACCTCTACACGGCGTCGCCCATTCCCGGGACGCTGGTTACCGGGCGGCCGTCGCGCGTCCGCGTGACTGCCGCCGGACCGTTGCGCGCGGCCCTCAGGGCCGACTGGCGAATGGTGCTGGCTCCACGCCGCCTGACGAGAGCGACGGGACAGCCGTATTCGGTGCCTCGGCAGCGCGTCGAGGTGCGGGTGACGGTGGAGCTGGACGCCGGCGCACGGTTCGTGCGGGTGGCAGTGAGCGGAGTGAACCGGTCATCCGACGCGCGTCTGCGACTGGTGCTGCGTACCGGCCTGCCGGACGCGCGCGTGACCGCCGATGCCGCGTTCGGTCCTGTTGAACGGGCCGCCCCTGACGTTGATGGCACGCGGTCCCTGGTCGACGTGGCGGTCGCTGTCGACGCGGAACAGCCAACCGTGACGGCGCCGTTGCACCGATACGTGTCGCTCTACCACGACACGGTCGGCGCCACCGTATTCAGCGACGGGCTGCGCGAGTACGAGTCTCGCGAGGACGGGTCCATCGCCGTCACGATATTCCGCGCGGTCGGGGAGCTGTCGCGCTGCGATCTCCGGCAGCGTCCTGGCCACGCCGGGTATCCCGTGGAAACCCCGGGCGCACAGGAGCCTGGGTGGTTCGGAGCTCAGCTTGCCTTCGCCCTGCATGGCCCCCGGACCGAGGCCGTCGTAGCTGCGATCGAGTCGATGGCCGATGACGTGCTGTGGCCGCTCGCGGGCCACACATGGCGCACGGCGATAGACGCCCCACCCCAGACGAGCGGGGTGCAACTCGTCGGGGCGGGACTGGCCTTCTCGGCCGCGAAGGACAGCGAGGACGGAGCATGGATGGTGTTGCGCTGCACGAACCTGCTGGAGCGCGACGTGGACGGCGTCTGGCGCCGGGCCGGACTTTCGGAGGCCAGACTGGCGCGGCTGGACGAGACGCCGCTCGGGGTCCTTCCGGTGCACGAAGGGGTCGTCCGGTTTGTGGCGCCGCCGCGGGCTACCATCACGATCCTGGCGCGCTGACCCGCGCGACGGTGGTCTGGCTACGCGCGATCGCGGAGGGTGGTCGAGGTCTCTCCAGCCAGCCGGTCCCGCCAGGCGTCGCCAAGGAGGGTGTAGGCCAGCACAGTGAGTATCAGCGTTATCCCGGGTGCAACGGCCACCCAGGGTGCGGTCACGATCAGGTCGCGCCCGCCGGCGATCATGTTCCCCCAGCTCGGCTGCGGCGGCTGCACGCCCAGGCCGAGGAAGGCGAGGCCACTCTCGAGGAGGATGGCGTTCCCGACACCGAGCGTGGTGGCCACGATGGCTGGCCCGATCGCGTTAGGCAGCACGTGGCGGGCCAGCACCCTCCATGGCGGGTCGCCGATGGCGTGTGCCGCGTCTACCCACGCCTGTCCCCGGGCTCCCATGACTTCCGCGCGGACCAGGCGGGCGACTCCCATCCAGCCCGTTGCCGCCAGCACGACGACGACGGTGGTCGTCCCCGGCCGCCAGAGCGCGGCGCAGAGCAGCAGCAGGATCAGGCGCGGGATGGCGAGCATGGCGTCCGCCGCCGCCATCGCCACGCGGTCGAAGACACCCCGCCACCAGCCGGCGGTGGCTCCCACGGCGACGCCCAGGATCCCGGCCATCAGCGACCCGCCAACGCCGATGGCCAGGGACAACCGGCCGGCGAGCATCATGCGGACGAACAAGTCACGCCCGAAGCGGTCGGTTCCCAGCAGATGAAAGCGCCCGGCCTCATCCGTCGACAATGGACCGACCAGCCGTGCGCGCAACACATCGTCGATCGCCAGTGGATCGTGGCGCGCCAGCCACGGCACGAGGATCGCGGCGCCGGTGAGCGTTGCCAGCAGGAGCAGCGCTATACGCGACGTGCGCGTCACTCGCGCCGCCGGGGATCGGCGGCGTCCAGCAGGAGGTCTGATGCCGCGTTGGCCAGCACCACGACCGAGGCGTATGCCACCGTCGCTCCCATCACGACCGGATAATCCCGCGCCGCGATGGCGCCGAGCATCGCGCGTCCCATCCCCGGCCAGGCGAAGATCATCTCGATGAAGACCGATCCCGCGACGACGCCCGGCAGCGCCAGCATCAGCAGTACCACGAGGGGTGGGAGCGCGTTGGCCAGCACGTGGCGCCCGATGACCCGTCGCGGCGCCAGGCCCTTCGCCCGGGCGGTGCGCACCCAGTCCTGATGCAGGAGGTCCAGGACCGAACTCCGGGCATAACGCGCGATTCCTGCTGCGCCAATCGCGGCGAGCACGGCAACAGGCAGCAGGGAGTGCCGGAGGAGATCGGGTACCACCGCGAGGCCGGTCGCATCCGACGCCGGACTCGTCAGGCCGAACGCCGGGATCCGCATCCACCCCGGTGCACCCAGGCGAGACAGCCCATAGGTGAAGAACGCTATGCCAGTCAGCGCGAGCCAGTAGCTCGGCGCGGCATAGATGGTCGTCGTCAGGCCGGTCAGCAGGCGGTCGGGCCAGCGGTTGTGCTGCGTGGCCTGGATCGCCCCGACGGTGACACCGACGAGGAACGTGAGGGTGAGTGATGCCATGCCCAGCCACAGGGAGATGGGCAACGCCTCTGCCAGTATCCGCCGCACCGGCTCGCGCCGCTGGAAGCTCTCCCCCAGGTCGCCCTGCAGCAGGTTGGCCAGCCAACGTCCATATTGGATCGGCAGTGGGCGATCGAGTCCGAGGTCCGATCGCAACCGGCTCGCCGCTTCGGGTGAGGCATCGGGAGCAACCAGCAGGTCGGCGGCGTCACCCGGCGCCGCATGGAGCAACGCAAAGGTGAGCGTCATGACCAGCCAGATCAGTCCCAGTGCGGTAGCGCCGCGGCGAACCAGTGTGCGCACCGGCTGAAGATGCGACACCGGAGGCCTGCCACACAGGGGTCCGGCGCCAGACGCATGGCAGGGCTGGCGCTCGTCTTCGGCGCTGCGGCGTGCTCGACGGCAGGAGGGACAGACGCGATCGTGTTTGCCTCGGGCGCCGACCTGGAAAGCGCCAATCCGCTGGTGACGATTCACCCGCTGGCGCGACAGGTGCAGCGCCACGTGCTTTTCGTGACGCTCACCCGGCTGGACTCCGCGCTCGCGCCCCAACCGTACTTCGCCCGACGCTGGGAGTGGTCACCGGACCGTTCCACGTTGCGCCTGTACCTGTATCCACACCTGCGCTGGCACGACGGCCGTCCGACCACGGCGCGTGATGTCGCGTTCACGCTGGCTGCCGCGAAAGATCCCGTGACGGGATTCCCGCGCGCCCCTGAAATGGCCGCGATCGACTCCGTGTCGGCGCTGGACGACACCACCGTTTCGCTACGGTTCATCCGGTCGCCACCGGGCATCCCGCTCATCCTGAGCGAACTGCCCATCGTGCCGGAGCATCTTCTCAGCGAGGTCCCCCGGGGAGCGTTCCGTCGTCACGCCTTCTCGCTGACGCCGACCGGCAATGGTCCGTTCCGGTTCGTCAGGCGCGATCCCGGTCGTCGGTGGATCTTCCAGCGCGTGGACGACTTTCCCGAGGCCCTGGGGGGACCGGCGAAGGCGGCGCGGCTGGTGATCGCTGTCGTCGATGAAGCCACGACGAAGTTCGCGGGACTGGCGAGCGGGGACCTGCACGTCGCCGGTATCGCGCCGACGATGGCGGAGCTGGTGAGCGGCGACCCGGCGCTGCGCGTCGTGTCCTATCCGGTTCTGTTCTCCACGGCGATGGTGTTCAACAGCGCGCAGCCGCCGTTCGATGACGTCCGCGTCCGCCGCGCTGTCGATGCGCTCATCAACCGCCGGCGCATCATCGATGTGGCGCTGGCGGGCTTCGGCATCCCGGCGACCGGGGCCGTCAGCGACGACCACCCGTACCACGCGCCAATTGGCCGGCCGGATTCCGCCGGGGCGGCTCTTCTGCTCGACGAGGCGGGATGGGCGCTGCGCGATGGCATGCGCCGCCGGGGTGAGCAGGTGCTGGAGTTCACGCTCCTGTCGGTCGGGAGTGGCGACAACGTAATCGAGCAACTGGTGCAGGCGGACCTGCGCGCCGCCGGGATCACGATGACGATCCGCCAGATGGAGCTGGGCGCCTTCCTCGCGGCGGCGCGCCAGAACCCCAAGCGGTTCGACGCGCTCTTCACGGGGATCGGCGGTGACCTCGCGCTCTCGCATCTGGTGTCAATGTTCCATTCGCGACTGGCCGGCGGCGCCCTGGATTACGCCGGCTTCCACACGGAGCAGCTCGATTCCCTTTTCGGGCTGCTCCCGCGTTCCGCGAACGAGGCAGCCATGGCTGCCACGTGGCGCGCGGTCCAGGACGAACTGGGGCGGGACCTGCCGGTCGCCTGGATCTACCACGCCCGCGGGGTTCAGGGCGTATCACGCCGCCTGGACGGTGTGCGCATGGACCTCCGCGGCGAGATGGCGACGCTCGCCGATTGGAGCGTTCGCAACGGCCCAGCGGCGACGCCGTGATCTTCCCGGCCGATGGAGACTGGGCCTCCGCGCGTCAGGCGCTGGCCACCGGCCTACTCGCACCGCTCGCTGCCTCGCTGGCGTCCGACCTGGACCGCCTGCTGCCTGACGAGGAAATCTTCATTCCGGATGAGAAGGCGATGATGACGCGCCACGGCGGCCGCTGCCCGCGTGACGGCGTCCTTCTGGAGTTCGATCCCCGGTCGCCGCGCCTTCACACGTGCCCGACCTGCGGTTCGGCGTACGACAACGAGGCACACTACCGCTGGTGGATCATGGGTTATCAGCTGTGGCTCGCCGAGCGCGCCGTGCACGCCGCGGTTCTCTGGCGGCTGGGCGGGCAGGACCGGTACCGCGCACTGGCCGAGTCGATCCTGGCCGGGATGGCCGCGAAGTACCTGCGCTATCCGAACGCCGACAACGTCCTTGGACCGACACGGGTGTTCTTCAGCACCTACCTCGAGTCGATCTGGCTCCTGCAGGTTGCCGTCGCCCTCGCCGTGCTCGAGGACGGCGGCGCCGCAGCGGCAGGCGCGATCGTGCGGGACCGCCTCGTCGAACCGTCCTGCCGGCTGATCGAGTCATTCAACGAGGGCGACTCGAACCGCCAGGTGTGGAACAGTGCAGCGCTCGGCGCCGCGGGCAGCGTCCTTGCGCGGCCGGAGCTCCTGGACCAGGCGCTTCATGGACCGGGCGGGCTGCTGGATCACCTGCGGGACGGGCTGCTCGAGGACGGCACGTGGTACGAGGGCGAGAACTACCATCTGTTCGCACACCGCGGGCTCTGGTATCTCGTCGCCATGGCGGAGCGAGCCGGCGCGTCGCTGCCGGAAACGCTCGTCGGTCGGTACGAGCGCGCGTTTGCCACGCCACTGCATACGGTACTTCCCGATCTGACGTTCCCTGCACGGCGAGACTCCCAGTATCGGGTGTCGCTGCGTCAGTGGCGTTTCGCCGAGTCACTCGAGCTGGGACTCGCGCGATCGCCAGTGGACAGCACGCTGGCGTCCGGTCTGCGCGCGGTGTACGCCGACGTCGAGCCGGGCGACACGGCGCGATGGCGATCCACGGCCGAGGCCGAACGCAACGTGCCGGCGGCCCGCCTGACGAGAGCGGATCTCGGCTGGAAATCGCTCCTGCACGCACTGCCGGTCGTTCCCGACAATGGCGACGTGCGAACAACGGAGTCGGCTCTGTTGCCGGCGCAGGGGCTCGGCGTGGTGCGGCGCGACGATGGTCGGGTCTATGTCGCGCTGGACTACGGGCGACACGGTGGGGGACACGGGCATCCCGACCGGCTCAACCTCTGGCTCGTGACGGAAACGACCCGCGTGTTCGAGGACGTCGGCACCGGCTCGTATGTGGATCCGTCCCTGCAGTGGTACCGCAGCACGCTGGCCCATAACGCACCGCTGATCGACGGCCACTCGCAGCATCCCGCGACGGGACTCCTCCGCGCCTGGGGATCCCGCGATTCGTTCGCCTGGATCGACGCGGAGGTCGTGCCGGCAACTGATGTCCTCGTCCGTCGCAGCGTGGTCGTCGCCGGGACATACCTGGTGGACCGGCTGGAGTGGACATCCACACGGAACGTCACACTGGACCTGCCGTGGCACGCGGACGGCGAGCTCGCCGGCGCAGTCTGGAGCGACGCGCCGCTCGCCGGCGGGTCGGCGCCGGCGGATGGGTTTCCGTATGTCGCTGCGGCCGAGTGCGCCGGCGCCATGCCCGATGCCACCGCGCGCGTGCCGGGTGCACAGGGACGTGTGCACGTGCGCTGCAGCCACGCCTGGTGGCGAGCCACGGCGCCAGGACCACCGGGAGAGCCAACGCGCCGGTTCTTCCTCGTCAGGTGCGTGGGCAGTCGGGGCACGATCATCTCGGCATGGTCGTGGCGCGACCATCCGGTCGCCACGATGCTGGATCAGGACACGCTGACCATGGTGTTCGCGGACGGCGGGCCGCACGTGCACCGACCGGAAGGGATTGGCTGGCGCATCGAAACGGGCGCCGGCCGCCTGACGCATCTGGCCGGCTACCAGCCAATCGCCACGGGGCCAGCGCAGCCCCGTGGTATCGGCGCCGCACAACACAGGCGGACCGCGCTGGTGTTGACATCCGTGGGCGAGGTCGCACCGGAAATCGGCCAGATGACGGCTGCGGGCACACCCGGCCAGACCATCGCCACGCTCCGCTTCGAACTCGGCGCCGATCACTATCGACGGTCGGAAGAGTCGTGGCGGGAAGCGGGTTCTCCCGCGGCTACCGTCGTGCTGGCCGCGACGGACACCGAACTGCTCGTCGAGGTCACCGTCTGCAAGGACTCTGTGGTGTTTGCGCCCGGGCGCAGCGAAAATCCGCTGGACAACGAACATCCCGACATCAACAGTGATGGCGTGCAGTTGCACGTCGCGAGTGTACCTGTACCGAAGGACGAGGCAGGAACCCGGAGGCAGCACACAGGGACGGCGTTCGAGCCTCCGGGCGCGCCGGTCTCCTCCTGGATCCTCGTACCCGAGCCGGGTGGCTCGCAGGTTCGGGTCTCCACCACGTCCAACCGGCCCCAGCCGCCACTCTCCGCAAACTGGCGGCGGACGCCAACCGGATACCAGCTGCTGGCCCGTGTTGGCCTCGGAACGGCGCGTACCGACAAGGTGATCGACCTCGCCGTCGATGTGATCGTGAACGAGATCACGCCCGGTCGGCAGCGCCGTCGCGGCCAAATCGTTCTCAGTGGCGGCCGGGGAGAGTGGGTCTACCTGCGCGGCGACCGGCAGGCTTCGTCGAGGCTCCTTCCCGTCAGGGTGCGGCGTGGCTGATTCGCGACTGGACCGCATCCGCGTCGTGCTCTTCGAGACGCAGGACCTCGTGAACGTCGCCGCGACGGTTCGCGCGATGAAGAACATGGGGCTGCGCCACCTGCGCCTGGTGAACGCCGTTCCGCTCGATCCGTGGCGCATCCAGGGGATCGCGCACGATACCGCCGACGTGCTGGCGCTGGCGCAGGAGCACCACACTCTGGGCGCAGCGATCGCGGATTGCGTACTGGTCGTGGCGTTCACGGCGCGGCACCGTGCCGCAAAATGGGCGGTTACCACGCCCCGTGAAGTCTCAGCCCGGCTGCTGGAAGCCACGAGAGATGGGGACGTGGCGGTGGTGTTCGGGCGCGAGGATCGCGGTCTCCCCAACGAGGTGCTGGATCGCGCGCAGATCCATGTGACAATCCCCACCACGGGCTACGCGTCCCTCAACCTGGCGCAAGCGGTCGTGGTCGGCCTGTACGAACTCCACCTGGCGGCGGCGGACGCGACCCGCCCCCGCAAACCGCCGCGCAAGGACGCCCCGCCCCCGGATTCTGCAGAGCTGGAACGATTTCACGCGGACGCGGAAGCAGCCCTCCGCGCCATCGATTTCTTCAAGACACGTTACCCGGAGCATGTTCTCCGCGCGGTCCGCTCGCTGGTCGCGCGCGCTGAACCGGACGCACGGGAGTTGTCGCTGATCCGCGCGATGGCCATCGAAGTCGTCCGGTACCTGGAACGCACGCGCCCGCCATCCGATCGCACCGAGCCACTGGCCGAGCCGCGAATCGCTCCGGCCAGGGACGTCGATTAGGCCTGTCCCGTCTCCCGTCCCCGGTCTCCGCTCTGTCTATTTCACCCATGCCGCTTGGACGCTTTTTCCGCGGCCGGCAGGACGAGCCGGCCCCCGACGAATCACAGGATACCGACGACGTCGCCGGTGAAGAGGTCGCCGACGAGTCCGAACCCGAATCCGTCCCACCCGAGTGGGAGGCGAGCCCGGGGGAAATCGAGTTGTCCTGGCGCGCCCGCGCGGCCGACGCGATCCCTGGCGGCAGTTCCACCGGCAGCAAGCGAGCGTCGGCACTCTATGGCGACGCGAATGAGCACGGCCCGACGCACTTCACGCGCGCATCCGGCTGCCGTCTCGTTACACCGATCGAGACGACGCTGATCGACTGCACCATGGCCCTGGGGTCCGTCGCGATAGGGTATGCCGACGAACGCATCGTGCGCGCGGCGGGAAGCGCCGCCGCACTGGGTCATGTCGCCGGACTGGCGCACACCGCCGAGGTGGAGCTGGCCGAACGCCTCTGCGATCTGATCCCCTGTGCGGAGCAGGTCCGGTTCCTCAAGACCGGTGGCGACGCGATGTCAGCTGCCGTTCGCCTCGCGCGAGCCGCGACTGGCCGTTCGACGGTCGTGGGATGCGGGTACTTCGGTTGGCACGACTGGTCGAGTTCCGCACCCGGCGTCACGGAGGGCACGCGGCGCGACTACCACACGGTGCCGTTTGACGACGTACCGGCACTGGAATCGGCCTGTGGCGCCGCCGGTCGGGAGCTCGCCGCGGTCGTTCTCGAACCCGTTATCGAGCGTCTGCCGTCGAACGAGTGGCTGCGGGCTGCGCGTCGGCTCTGCGACGAACTCGGCGCCGTGCTCGTGTTCGACGAAATGAAGACCGGGTTCCGGTTCGCCGCCGGTGGATACCAGGCCGTCTCGGGCGTAACGCCGGATCTGGCCGCGTTCGGGAAGGCCATGGCGAACGGATTCCCCCTGGCCGCTGTCGTTGGCCGGCGTGACGTCATGATGACTGCGGATCGTACCTGGATCTCCAGTACCCTTGCGGGCGAGGCCATGTCGATCGCCGCGGCCCTGGCGGTGCTCGACGTGTTCGAGGAGGACGATCCCTGTCCCGACCTGGCGCGGGTCGGCGGCGCGATGCGGGATGCGGTCGCGGCCGCCGTGGCGGCGAGCGGCGTTCCCGGGGCGAGCGTCCTGGGTCCGGACCCGATGTGGCTGGTCCGGTTCGAGGACCCAGACATCGAGCGGCGGTTTCTCGAAGAGTCCGTGCGCGAGGGCGTCCTGTTCAAGCGCGGCGCCTGGAACTATGCCGCACTGGCGCACGACGAAGAAGCCACGCTGATCGAGATTGAACGGGCCGCGAGCTCGGCCCTGGTCGCGGTGGTCGACGAGCTGAGCGAGCCCGATCAATGGGCGCCGCCCCGTTAGGCGGCGCAGGTCCCCTGATCGACGTCCACGCCCACTTCTATCACGACGGGTGCGGCCGGGCGAATTGGCGGCAACTGAACGCGTCCCGTCTGTCGGCCGGCCGGTTGATCGGCGTGACCTGGCACGTCGGGTCGATACTTGGCAGCTGGGGTGCCACCTCGCCGACGTACTTCCAGTCGCCGGCCGATACCATCGCCGGCAACGATGCCATGCTCGCCATGCAGGCGGTGGTACCGGACGGCATCCGGACCTGGGCGGCCGTGAATCCCAACGACACCGGATTGGCGCTGCGCGAGCTGGAACGCTGTTCCGCACGCGGGGCCATTGGACTGAAGCTCGCCGCCGCGCGGCGAGCGGCCGATCCCCTCCTCGATCCACTAATGGAGTTCGCCGCCGCGCAGCAGTGGCCAGTGCTGCATCACGCATGGCAGCATCGTCGGGGGCCGGTGGCTGGGCAGGACGCCTCGGACGCGCTGGACCTGGCACTGCTCGCGCGCCGGCATCCGCGAGTAGCGATTATCCTCGCGCACCTCGGAGGCGGGGGTGACTGGCGTCACACCGTCGCGGCGGCGCGCGATGTGCCCAACCTTCATCTCGATCTGTCGGGCAGCGGCGCGGATCGCGGGATGCTCGATTGTGCACTCGATGCCGTCGGAGCGCGTCGGTTGGTCTGGGGCGCGGACCTGACGCTGGACACCGGCCTGGCCAAGCTCTGGGCGCTCGATGCCATCGGACTGTCCGGCGCAGACCGCGACGCCGTTCGATGGCGGAACGCCGTCGCGCTCTTTCCCCCCGGCGCGTTCCCCGGACTGGCGCGATGAGCCGGCGCAGCGAGACCGACGTGTCGGCCCTCATCGGTCCGTATCCGTTCCGGGACGTTCCGCATCCCGATCCGGACGTACTCGTCCGCGTGCTCGACCGCGAGGGCATCGCATTCGCATGGGTGGGTCACCTGCCCACGGCGTTTCATCGCGATCCCGCCGCGGGCAACGACCAGCTGTATCGCGCTCTCGAGCCGCATCGCCAGCGGCTGCGCCCGGCACCGGCCGTTCGCCCCGATTGGCCAGACTGGCAGCGGGAGTTGCGCCGCGCAACGGATGAGGGCGCGGCCGCGATCCGCACGTGGCCGCGACACTGGGGCTTGGATGCCGGGCACGGGGCTTTGCAGGAGCTGGCGATGGCGTGCTCTGCGCAGCGCCTGCCACTGGTGCTGACCGTTCGGTTCGAGGACAGCCGTCAGCGACACGCACTCGATGTGGCGGGTGATCTCGATGCCGCGACCATTCGCGGCATCGCCCGCGCGGGAACCGGTGTGAAGGTCGTCGTAGTGGCCGCCAGTCGTGCGCTGATCGAGGAAGTGCACTGGGGCCTCACGGCTGAGGAGCGCGCGCTGACCTGGTACGACACCAGCTGGCTTTGGGGTCCGCCGGAAGACGAC
The DNA here is from genome assembly GCA_036393555.1 of Gemmatimonadaceae bacterium. Lineage (GTDB taxonomy): Bacteria > Gemmatimonadota > Gemmatimonadetes > Gemmatimonadales > Gemmatimonadaceae > JABWBJ01. The sequence goes on along the minus strand of DASWGU010000161.1, from coordinate 8,180 downwards.
TTCGCTCATCTGTTGCGCACCATCGGCGCCGACCGGCTGCTGTATGGCACGGGCTGGCCCCTGCGGCTGGCACAGGTCACGCGTGCCAACCTGGCCTTGCTCCCGGATGAACTGCGGTCAGTGAAACTGGCCGACGCGGGGTCCTGGTAGCCAGTCATGCGACCGTCGGTCGAGCGGGCAACTCGCGTGGCGGTGGTCTCTTGCGCGTTGCCCGAACCGGGGCCAATATTCGCGCCTGTTGTGGCCTTGTGAAATTGTTCACAAGGCCGCCTCTACTTTTCCTCCGATCTTCCCATCGATGAGCGGACGGCGATCGTGGGTGCTGGTCTCCGGATTCCTCGCCATCACCATCGCCGCGTTAGGCCTGTCCGCCTACAGCGGCGCCTCGTCGTCCCAGGGATTCGCGCCGCCGCAACCGGTCGACTTCCCGCACCCCCGGCACGTGCAGCAGCTGGGCATGAACTGCCTGTACTGCCACTACGCTGCCAACAAGTCGCCCGACCCCGGCCTGCCGGCCGTCGGGACGTGCATGGGCTGTCACAATATCATCCCGCCAACTCGATCCGAGATCGAGGGCTTCGCGCCCCGGAACGCCGCCGCCATTGCCCAACTGCTCCTGTTCGCGCCGCAGGGCACGCCGGCGGAGTGGCAACCCATTCCCTGGGTGCGCATTCACAAGCTCCCGGAGTACGTCCATTTCCCTCACATGCGCCACGTCAATGCGGGCGTCACCTGCCAGACGTGCCACGGCCCGGTGCAGGAGATGCAGCGGGTCTACCAGTACGCCTCGCTCAACATGGGATGGTGCGTGAACTGCCACGTGAAGGGCTACAAGCTTGCCGATGGCCTGCTCGCCGCGGGGGACACCGCCGGCGCGCAGGCGGCCGCGAACGTGGAACCGAAGAAGGCGCGCTACGATTGCGCCGTCTGCCACTACTAGGCGCAGCATGAGCCAGCTTCCCACCCAGCCCGTCGTCAAGCGGCGCGAGTTCCTCAAGGTGCTCGGCTCGGCCGGTGCGGCCGCGACCGCCGTTGGCTGCAGCCAGGAACGCGTCGAGCAGCTCATTCCGTACATCACCTCGCCCGACCACACCGTTCCCGGCGTATCGACGAACTACAGCACCATCTGCCGCGAGTGTTCGGCGGCATGCGGTGTCGTGGCCGAGGTTCGTGACGGCCGGGCGATCAAGCTCGAGGGGAACCCCGCACATCCGGTGAATCGCGGTGCGCTCTGCGCTCGTGGGCAGGCGGCGCTGCAGGGCCTGTACAACCCGGACCGCTATCGCGGGCCAATGGTGCGCGAAGGCTCCCAGCTGGTGCCCGCGACCTGGGAGGTCGCGCTGCAGCGCGTCAGGCAGCAGATCGCCGCGGTGCGTGTGGCCGGAACCGGGCGCGGGGTGCGATTCGTCAGCCAGCACGAGAGCGGCAGCTTCGGCGGTTTCGTGGACCAGTGGATGGCGGCGGCGGGGTTCGGTGAACACCTGGCCTTCGATCCCGAGGCTGACCTGGCCGTTCGCGCGGTGAACCAGGCCGAGTACGGGTCGGCGTCCCCTGCGCTCGACTTCGCCGCCGCGCAACTGATCGTCTCCATCGGCGCGGACTTCCTGGATGGCTGGGGATCATCCGTATCGCAACAGCTCTCGTTCGCCGCCGCGCGCGCCCGACTGGCGGTGGCCCCTCGCTTCGTGTATGTCGGCGCGCGCCGCTCGCTGACGGGCCTCAACGCCGATGAGTGGATCGCGTGCCGGCCGGGGAGCGAGCTGAGCATCGCCAACGCCATGCTGGCGGCCCTGATCGGGGGCGGCGGGCCGACCCTCGCCGAGGCCGCGACCGCGGCCGGCGTGAGTGAGGCCGCGCTGCAGGCCATTGTGGACGTGTTGCGCACTACGCGCCCGAGCCTGGTATTGGCCGGGGTCGGCACGCCGGACGCTCACCTTGTCGCCCAGACCGTCGCACGCATAAACAAGGCAGTTGGAAACGTCGGCCCCACTGTAAAGCCGGCGGACGGACCTGTCGGGCTCGGCGCGACGGTCGGTGCGCAGGCGATGGGTGCGTTAGCGGCGGAAATGAACGCCGGATCGGTTCCGATGCTCTTTGTTCGCGGCGCCAATCCCGTCTACTCGCTTCCCAGGGTATTGCAGTTCGCCGAAGGCATGCAGCGGGTCGGCTTCAAGGTCTCATTCTCGTGTTATCCGGACGAGACTGCCGAACTCTGCGACGTGGTGCTGCCGGACAATCACACGCTGGAGTCGTGGGGCGACTCCGAGCCGGTCGCCGGGACGCTTGGCCTGCAGCAGCCGGTGATGGACCCGCTGTTCAACACCCGCGCCGCGGCCGATGTGCTGCTCGACCTGGCGCGGGGGGATGCGGCGATGGCGTCCCGTTTCAGCGCGACGAGCTATCGTGATTTCGTCATGGCCCGGTATCCCGGTGGACGCGAGGCGTTCGCGCAGGCGCTGGCCGGTGGCATTGGGAGCGGGTCTACCCTCACTCGCGCAGCGCCGGCTCCTGCAATGCTGCGGACGACCTCGGCGCCGCTGACCGGCGATGGCGAGTTCTATCTCATCGTGCATCCCTCGCCGGTGCTTGGCGCGGGCGCCGGTGCCAACAAGCCCTGGCTGCAGGAACTCCCGGATCCGGTCAGCAAGATCGCCTGGCAGTCGTGGGTGGAGGTGCATCCTTCCACTGCGGCCCGGCTGGGCATCCGCCCCGGTGACCACGTCACGATCACGACGCCGGCCGGATCGGTGACGGCACCGGCCTACCTGTACCTCGGCATTCATCCGGAAGCCGTCGCGGTCGCGCTGGGGCAGGGGCATACCGCCTACGGGCGCTATGCGCAGGGGATCGGCATCAACGCCCTGGACGCGTTAGGTGCCACCGTGGATGGTGCCGGCCGTCTGGCGTGGACGCAGGCGCGGGCGACCGTCTCGAAGGCAGAGGGTCGTTCGCCGCTGGTCACGACGGAGGGCTCGGCCCGCCAGCATGGTCGGGGGATCGCACGGGCGGTCACCGCGGCGCAGTTGGCGGCCGGAGAGGCGCGCCAGGACGCGCACCACGAGTTCATCGGCGACGCGTCACACGAGTTCCTGCCGGGCTTGCGGGCGCCGGTTGCGAACGACGCGCAAGGCGATCTGGGCGACCCGGCATCCGGCTCGAAGGGGATGTACGCGCCGGACCACTGGAGCGGGATGGCGTCGCGACGCTGGGCGATGACGATCGACCTGGCGCGCTGCACGGGCTGCTCGGCGTGTGTCACGGCGTGTTACGCGGAGAACAACATTCCCACAGTTGGAGCGCGCTGGCAAGGTCGTTCGCTCCGGCCGTTCCATAACGCGAACTCCGGCTGGGATACGACGCCCGGCGCGAACATCCTGAAGGGTCGCGAGATGGCCTGGCTGCGCATCGAGCGGTACTTCGAGGGCGGGGAAGACGGCGCCGCCGATTTCGAGACGCGGTTCCTGCCCATGCTCTGCCAGCACTGCGGCAACGCGCCGTGCGAGTCGGTGTGCCCGGTCTTCGCGACGTACCACGCCCCTGACGGCCTGAACGTCCAGGTCTACAATCGCTGCGTGGGGACGCGTTACTGCTCGAACGGCTGTCCCTACAAGGTCCGGTATTTCAACTGGCACGGGTACGGCGAGGTGGAACGGCGGCAGTATGCCTTCCCCGAGCCGCTGAACCTCCAGCTCAATCCCGACGTGACCGTGCGCGGCAAGGGAGTGATGGAGAAATGCTCGTTCTGCGTGCAGCGCATCCGGGACGCGGAGAACCTTGCGGCGCAGGAAGGTCGTGAGGTGGCGCCTGACGAGTTCACGACGGCGTGTGCGCAGGCCTGCCCGTCGCGGGCGATCGTCTTCGGTGACGCGGCAAGCGAGCAGTGGTCGGTGAGCCGGCAGGTCGAGGACCAGCGCGCGTATCATGTGTTCGAGGAACTCAACACCTTCACGGCTGTGGTCTACCTGCAGAAGGTGAACCATCCGGGAGGGCCGCGCTGATGGCCGCTCTCGTCGAGCCCGTGCCCCAGGGCGGTGCGGCGCGACCCAACATCGCGTCCGCCAACATCCAGCTCCCCGGCGTCGAGAGCTACGAGCAGGTCGACCGCGAGATCGCCGGTACGCTTCGGCCCACCAGTGGGTGGTTCGCCCTGCTGGGTATCGCGATCGCGATGTTCCTGTGGGGCGCGGGTTCCTGGATCTACCAGATCTACTGGGGCCTCGGCAACGCCGGATACCAGCCCCCGGTGATGTGGGGGGTGTACATCATCAGCTTCGTGTTCTGGGTCGGAATCGGGCACGCCGGCACGCTGATCTCCGCCATCCTCTACCTGTTCCGCGCCGGGTTTCGCACCACGATCTACCGCTGCGCGGAGGCCATGACGGTCTTCGCCGTCATGACCGCCGGCCTCTTCCCGATCATCCACATCGGCCGGCCCTGGAAGTTCTTCTGGCTGGTGCCGTATCCGAACTGGCGCCTGATCTGGCCGAACTTCAAGAGCCCGCTTGTCTGGGACGTCTTCGCCATCTCGACGTACCTGACCGTCTCGGCAACGTTCCTTTACGTCGGGTTGATTCCGGACATCGCGGTGCTGCGCGACCGGGAGACGAATCCGTTCCGCAAGCGACTGCTGGCGGTGCTCTCGCTCGGATGGCGGAACTCGGAACCGGAGTGGCGGCACTTCGCCCGCATGTACCTGTTCCTGGCCGCGTTCAGCACACCGCTGGTGCTGTCGGTGCATTCGGTCGTGTCGTTCGACTTCGCGATGGCCATCACGCCGGGATGGCATACGACCATTTTCCCGCCCTATTTCGTCGCCGGCGCGATCTTCTCCGGCATCGGGATGGTCTTCACCATCATCATTCCGATCCGCAAGTTCTTCAGGCTGCAGCACATCGTCACCATCAATCACCTGGACGCGGCAGCCAAGCTGGCGCTGTTCACGTCGCTGGTCGTCGGATGTGCCTACCTGATCGAGTTCTGGGTGGCATGGTACAGCGCCAACGAGTTCGAGCAGTCCTACTTCTGGAATCGCGTGTTCGGCCAGTGGTGGTGGGCCGCGTGGATCATGCTGAGCTGCAACATGATCTTCCCGCTGTCGCTTTTCTCACAGCGGCTGCGGCGGAATCCAGCGTGGCTCTTCATCCTGTCGATCCTGATCAACATCGGCATGTGGTTCGAGCGGTTCGTGATCATCGTGCCATCGCTCTCGCACGAGTTCGAGCCCTGGCAGTGGACCAGCTACATTCCCAGCTGGGTGGACGTCTCGATCCTCGCCGGCAGTTTCGGCTGGTTCTTCATGTGGTTCCTGCTGTTCATCAAGAACCTGCCGGTGATCGCCATCGCCGAGGTGAAGGAGATCATCCCGCCCCCCTTGCGGTCGCATCAGGTGCCGCGCGACGTGGACGTCGCCGGACATCACCTCGATTTCTCCCCCGAGACCCCGGGAGAACGCGACTGATGACACGGGGACTCATCGCCGCCTATCGGGAACTCGATGCCCTGGTGGATGGCATCGAGGCGCTGCGGCACCGGAAGTTCAACACGTTCACCGTCTACACGCCCACGCCACGGCACGAGATCGAGCATGCCCTGAAGCCACCCACCAGCAAGATCCGCCTGTTCACGCTGATCGGTGGACTGTGCGGGGTGACGTTCGGCTACTGGATTGCCATCTGGACGTCGGACTACTGGCCCATGGTCGTCGGCGGCAAGGCGATCGCGAGCTGGATTCCCTACACCATCATCGGGTTCGAGGTGATGGTGCTGGTCGGCGCGCTGAGCACGGTCTACGGCATGTTCATCCTCTCGCGCGTCCCCAAGATCACCACGACGATCGGATTCGATCCGCGGTTCACCGGCAGCGGCTTCGGCATCTACGTGGAAACGGAGCCCGAGCGCCTGAAGGAAGCCGAATCGACGCTGCGCGAGACGGGTGCGGTGGAGGTGCGGAATGAGCGCTGACCGCGAGCGTGAGGTCGCAGGTCAGAGGTCCGGTCAGCGCGTGACCGCCTCCGCCTTGTTTCTGACTGCTCTGATCTCCGACCTGGGTCCTCTGACCTCCCGCCGGATGGATTCCAGGCGTGGTTGGCGTCTTCTCCTCCTGGCAGCACCACTCCTCTCGCTCAGTGGTTGCGAGTGGTTCACCGATTTCAAACGGCAGCCGCATGTTGTGACCTGGGAGTCGTTGCGGGCCGACAGCCTCGTGGTCCGCGGCAGTCCCCAGGGTTCCGTGCCGACAGTTGGTTCGGCCATGGCCGGATTCAACGTCTCGTATACCGCGCTCCCCACGACGATCGACTCCATGTCGGGCATCCGGAATCCCGTCCCGCTGACGGAGGCGTCGCTCGCCAACGGTCGCAAGTTCTTCCAGATCAACTGTGCCGTCTGCCATGGCGTGAACGGCGACGGTGTTGCGCCCGGAGCGCGGTTCGGCCTCATTCCGTTCCCGCTCACCAGCGCGGTCACGCGGGACAGGACCGATGGCTACATCTTCGGCATGATCCGGAACGGGCGCGTGTCGATGCCGTCGTACAATCGGATCGAAGAGCGCGATCGCTGGGACGTGGTGAATTACGTGCGGGCCCTCCAGGGCTCGGTCACGGACATCCCCTTCGAGCGCGGGCCGCTGGCGCTGCCCGGTGTGACCGGCGACAAGGTGCCGGGCGTGAGCCCGCTCGGGCCCACGCGCGCCATACCGTATCGCGCGAGTTCCGGGGGTGCCCGATGAGTGATCACGAAGGTCACCTCCCCAGCCGGGAGCAACTCGCGGCGCTCATCTCGCGGCCGATCGCCCCCCGGCTCAAGCAGGTCAGCCTGGTGCTCGCGATCCTGGGCCTTCTCGTGTTCGTGGCCGGCATCGCGACCGGGCAGGAGCGGGCGTGGCACGCCTGGCACGTGAACTGGCTGTTCTTCACGGTCATCGCGTCGGCCGGGGTGATGCTCTCTGCGGTTCAGCGCATCACGACGGCACGCTGGTCGCGATCCGTGATCCGCATCTCGGAGGCCAACGTCTCCTTCCTCCCGATCGCGTTCGTGATGCTGGTGGTCACCATCGTTGCGGGCCGGACGCACATCTTCCCCTGGACGCACGAGGCGCCGACGCAGCCGGAGAAAGCGCTCTGGCTGGACCCGATGTTCTGGTCCATTCGAGGCGTCGTGGTGTTCGGGCTGCTCACCGCGCTTTCGCTCTGGTTCGTGTACACCGCGGTCCGCCTGGACGTGGGGGTGCTTCCCGAGTGGGGGGCGAACTGGGGGAAGGGCATCCGCGCGCGCATGCGTCGGGGCTTCGGCGACGAACGCCGGGAACTTCACACGACGCACTCGCTCCAGGGCCGGCTGGCGGTGATCCTGGCGCTGGCGTTCGGGTTCGGATGGGTGATGCTCTCGTGGGACCTGTCGATGTCGATCGACCCCCATTTCCAGAGCACGATGTACGGCTGGCAGTTCTTTATCGGCGGATGGCTCGCCAACATCATGCTGCTGTCGATGCTGGTCCGCTTCTGGCGCAACCAGCTCGGCGCCCACGAAGTGATCACCGACTCGCACTTCCACGACATCGGGAAACTCGCCTTCGGGTTCACCGCGTTCTGGGGCTACCTCACGTTCAGCCAGCTGCTGGTGATCTGGTACGGCAACCTGGCCGAGGAGTCGCACTTCTTCCGGCTGCGCCTCATCGCCCCGTGGACGTCGCTGACGGTGTCGGTCGTGTTCCTGACGTTCGTGTTGCCGTTCTTCGGCCTGCTGGGCAAGTTCCCGAAGCTCTTCGCCCCCACGATGGTGCTGTTCGCGTCCATGAGCCTGCTGGGCATCTGGATCCACCGGTACCTGGAGATCTACCCGGTGATCTACCAGCAGACCGTCGCAACGCCGCCCATCGGCCTTTGGGAGATCGGGATTTTCCTGGGCTACCTCGGGCTCTGGGGCTTCTCGTACCTGTCGTTCATGGACGCGTTCCCGCGCATGCGGGTGTTCATGATGACGTCACCCTATCGCGACGAGATCCAGGTGCCGTGTGATCCGAAGACCATGGAGCCGCTGCCGGCGCATGAGTGAAGAGTGAAGAGTGAAGAGTGAAGAGTGAAGAGTGAAGAGTGAAGAGTGAAGAGTGAAGAGTGAAGAGTAGTGAGGAGTGAAGGGAAGGCAGGAAGTCGGTGCGCCCTTTACTCTCACTCCTCACTCCT
>DASWGU010000160.1:0-35526 GCA_036393555.1 Gemmatimonadaceae bacterium | reverse complement strand
GGTAGGCTTCATGCCAGCAAGGGGCGCAGAAGCGGCGCTACCGATACAGACTACGTGGGCTCGCCCAGCGCGAGCCCTTTTTTTCGCCCAGTCCGGGCGGGCCCCGCGTGAGGTCCCATCACGCAGACAAAGTGTCAGGTTGTTGTCGGCCAGCGTGCCAGTACGGAACTCCGACTTCAGCACAGGACATCATCACCAGGAGTTGTTCGTATGCGCATGAAAGGCACCGTAAAGTGGTTCAACGCCGACAAGGGCTTCGGCTTCATCACCCCTGAAGGTGGCGAGAAGGACTGCTTCGTCCACCACTCGGCGATCCAGGGGAGCGGCTACAAGTCGCTCAACGACGGCGAGACAGTCGAGTTCGACATGGTCAAGGGGCAGAAGGGCCCCGCGGCTGAGAACGTGTCGCGCATCTCTTCGTAGATCGCTTCACAGCAAGCGGCCGGTCCGGGTCTCCCGGGCCGGCCGCTTGTCGTTCGCTCCAACCCTCGGGGGCCGGTCGCGGTCCAACCAGCACCGTCCACCGGAGCATGTATGAACGAACTGCGCCGCGACCTGGGGCACTCCGTACGGTCACTGGCCCGCCGCCCCGCGTTCCTTGCCGTAGTCGTCACGACGCTCGCGCTGGGCATCGGCGCCACAACCGCGATCTTCAGTGTCGTCAACGCCGTGCTGCTGAAGCCGTTGCCGTACCGCGCACCCGATCGCCTCGCGCTCATCTGGAGCCGCTGGACCAACTTCGAGCAGACCTGGCTCTCGGCGGCGGAGTTTCTCGACTACCAGCGCCTGAACGCGCAGTTCGAGGATGCGGCGGCGTGGAGCACCGGGGGTGAAGTCGCCCTCACCAGCGAGGGTGACGCACCCGAAAGCGTGAACGCGGCAACGATCACGGCGAACCTCCCGGCGGTCCTCGGCGTGTCGATGGCCAGCGGGCGTTCGTTTACGCCGGAAGAGGATGTGCCGAATGGGCCGGAGGTCACCATCATCGGCCACGACCTCTGGCGGCGCCGGTACGGTGGCGAACCACTGGTCGGTCGAACGATCGAGGTGGATGGACGCTCACGTGAGGTCGTTGGCATCCTGCCGGCATCGTTCCGGCTGCCGCTGGAGTTTCAGAGCGGCAGCCGGGCGCAGGTGATCATGCCGCTGCGGCTCGACCGTAGCGCACCCAACCGCGGCAGCCATGGCTTGTACGGCGTCGGCCGAATGCAGCCGGGGGTGGAACCGGCCCGCGTGTCGGCGGAATTGGCCGCCCTGGCGCGCCGCTGGACGACCGATGGTCTGTATCCAGAGTCGATGCAGTTCACCGCGTTCGCGACCGGCCTTGTGGATGAGGTCAGGGGCGGCATTTCGACGGCGCTGACCGTGTTGTCGGTCGCCGTGCTGCTCCTTCTGCTGCTGACCGCGGCCAACGTCGCCAACCTGATCCTCACCCGAGGCGAGGGACGGAGTCGCGAGCTGGCGCTGCGGTCCGCGTTAGGTGCAAACCGATGGCACGTTATCCGGGTCGGGTTGACCGAAAGCCTCGTGCTGGGCGTCAGCGGCGGAGTGCTGGGCCTGCTGCTCGCGTGGGCGGGGGTTCGTATCCTCGTCTCGCGCGCCCCGACGACCATTCCGCGACTCGATGAGCTCTCTGTGGACCTCTCGGTGGCCGGCTTTGCGCTGGTGCTGTCGATGGTCACCGGTCTGCTGGTCGGCCTCGTCCCCGCCATCCGCGGCGCCCGCGTCAACCTCGCCGATTCGCTCCGCGATGGATCGCGCGCTCAGAGCGGCGCGCTCGCCGGTCGGCACGGTCGCACGGCCCTGGTCGTCGCCGAAATGGCGCTGGCGGTCCTGCTCGTGATCGGAGCCGGGCTGACAATTCGGAGTTTCCGCAACCTGATGGCGATCTCCCCGGGTTTCGAGGCCACCAACGTCCTCACGCTGCGCCTGTCGCTGCCATCCAGCCGCTATCCCGAAGCGTCGCGCGTCGTTCGGTTCTACGACGCGCTCGCGGACGAAATCCGGGCGATGCCGGGCGTACGGGCTGCCGGCTACGTTCGGCTGCTGCCCCTCGCCAGCGAGATCGGGGACGCCGGCACACAGATTGAGGGGCGGCCCGTCCCGCCAGGCGAACCCGGTCGATCTGCCGACTGGCAGGCCGTCACGCCGGGGTACCTCGAGGCCATGCGGACACCGATCGTGCGCGGTCGCGACCTCGGGCCCCAGGATACGCCGGACGGCGAGCAGGTCATCCTCATCAACGAGACACTCGCACGTGAGTACTTCCCCGGCGAGAATCCTCTCGGCCAGCGGATCCGGATCTTCGGAGGGAGCGCGAGCCCGTGGCGCACCATCATCGGCGTCACGGCTGACGTCCACCACAACAGCCTGCTGATGCCGGTCAAGCGCGCGTGGTTCGTGCCGCTGAACCAGTGGTCCAACTCCGCGGGCGGCGCGACCAGACGCGCCATGACGCTCGTCATCAGGACGAGCGGCAACCCCCGCGGACTCATCCTTCCGGTAGAGGAGGCCCTGCGTCGCATGGATCCCGCCCTGCCGATGACGCAGATCACCACTCTGGAGGCGGTGCTCGCCTCGGCAACGCGCGAGCAGCGGTTCACGACCGCGCTCATGAGCGGGTTTGCCGCGCTCGCCCTGGTGCTGGCGGCCGTGGGCATCTTCGGCGTAATCTCGTACGCCGTGTCGCAGCGCACGCGTGAGATCGGAATCCGCATGGCGCTGGGCGCCGATGTGGGTTCCGTACGCGCGCTCGTGTTGCGACAGGGCATGGCTCCTGCCGCCACCGGGATTGCGCTCGGTGTCGCGTCGGCGGTTCTGCTGACTCGTTTCCTCCGCACGCTCCTGCACGGCGTTGCGCCAATTGACCCACCAACGTTCGTAGCCATGCCCGCTCTCCTGCTGGTCGTCGCCGCCGGCTCCGTGATGATCCCCGCTGTGCGGGCCTCCCGGGTGCAGCCGGTGGAGGCGTTGCGAGAAGAGTAGCCGCACAGGTTTTCGCCGGATCCGGGCCGCATGCCGGCCCGGCTTCGTCTCAGCGCGACACAGGGCACCCGCGTAGTCGTACCAAATGGGCGTTCAGGGCGCCCCGTGCCGCCTCACTTCCGGAGTGACCGAGATGACCAGCTCGTTCCTGACGACTTCGCGCCGCATCGCGCGCCCGGCTGTTGGCCGACTCGGCCGCATCCTGGCGACGGCGATCCTTGCCGGGGCGTTGTGCGTCACTCCACAGGACGCAGAGGCACAGCGTGGCGGTCGCGGCGGCGCGCCAAACCCACGATCCGATAGCATCCGGACGGCGCAGCGACTGGATTCCGAAGGGAAGCATCAGGAGTCACGGGCGATCTTCCAGGTCCTGGTCAACGGTGCCCCTGATCCGGCCGCAAAAGCACAGGTACAGCGCCGCATGGCCATGTCATACGGCTATGACGGCAGTTGCGCCAAGACGATAGAGTACGAGGAGCTGGTCATCGCCTACTGGGTCACCCGTCGCGAGGCAGAACCGCAGAACGCACACTACCAGGAAGGAGAGATGGCCAACGAGGCCGCGCGCGTCTGCATCGACTGGGGTTTCCTCGACGAGGCCGAGCGGATGTACCGGCGGGGGAGCGACCTCGGTAACATGGAGCCCGAGCCCCGCACTCACCCGAAGAGCCTCTGGGACTACCGGCTGGCACATGCCCTTGGCCGGCTCGCCGCGCGCCGCGGCAACGCAGAGGAGGCCAGGAGGCACGTAGCAGAGGCTCGGCGCATCCTCGACGCCGACCCGCAGATGGCCGAGGCGCAGGAACAGTACTATCCGTACCTCGTGGGCTACGTAGCCCTGTTCACCAACGACCTGCCGACGGCCGAGGCGGAGTTGACGAAGTCGATGGAGGGGCTGCGAAACGACCCGTTCCAGGTGGTTCTGCTGGGAATGACTTACGAGAAGATGGGAAACCAGGCGAAAGCGACCGAGCTGTTCGAGCGCGCGTTCGAGATGTCTGGCGGGAGCAATCCGCCCAACGTGTATTCGCGGGCGTTTACGCGGCAGAAGCTGGGGAAGAAGTGAGGGTCAAGGGTTAAGGGTTTAAGGGTCAAGGTCGTAGTCACCTTGGATCTTCTGGATGTCGGCGCCACGCCTGGTGGTACGTTTGCCGGGCGTGACGTTTTTTTCGGCCTTCCTGCGCATGGTGTTTTTGCCGGGCGTCGGGTTCGGGAGCGATCGCTCCCGGGTCGACTGCCCCCAGCCAGGCTGGTGCGCGAACATGTCTCTTCCGGTTTCGTCTCACGTCCGCCGCACGGATCTGTCCCATGCACTCGCGCTCGGCGCGGTCACCGTGTTGCTGAGTTTCACTTCGGCCTGCAGCAGCGGAGGCGGCACCACGTCGCCGCCACCGTCCGGGGGGGCTTTTTCCATAGCGTCATCAGGCGCCCTCTCCGTGGTGCGTGGCGCAAACGGCACGGTGACCATCACGGTCAACCGTAGTGGCGGTTTCACGGACGCTGTTTCGCTGTCGGTGACCGGGCTGCCGACCGGCGTCACGGCTTCATTCAGCCCGGCTTCGGTCGCGTCCGGTCAGGCGTCCAGCACGTTGACGCTGACGGTGGTAAGCAGCGCCGTCGCAGGTACGACGACCATCACCGTGCGAGGTTCTGCATCCGGCCTGACCGATCGGACAGTCAGCGTGCAGCTCACCATCACGAATCCGGTGCAGGCCGGCCCGTTCGCGCTGTCCATCAGCGCGACGTCGTTCCTGCTCATGCCGCCGAACCAGCTCTTCAAAAGCCCGGTCATCACCATAGCTCGCGACGTGGGCTTCACCGGAACGGTCTCATTCTCGGTGACCGGCATACCGGCCACGCTGTTCGTCGGCCTCACACCCAGCTCCACGACCGGCAACACAACGACAGCGCTTCCCCTCAATCTGGGCAGCACCCCGAACGGGACGTATACCGCGACCATCACGGGCACCGCGGCCGGCCAAGGGTCGCAAAGCATCACGCTACAGCTCGTCGTTGCACCCGTGTCGACCGGCGCGATCAAGTGGAAGTTCTGCTCCGCGTCGCTCCCGAGGCTGTTCTTCGCCGTGAAGGACGGCACCGGACCGTGGACGCGCATCATGCCGGCAACGGATACGTCCTTTTCGTTCAACATCGCCTCGGCGACGGGGTCAGTGGCCGAAGTCTACAACGACTCGGGTGGATTCCGTACGCACGTGTCGCACTACACCGCGCAGGAGATCGCCGCCCGAGCCGCGTCGCAGTGCCAGCTGGTGCAGAACGTGACCGGTCGTACCGTGAACGGATCGTTCGGAGGCGTGACCGGATTCCGAACGTCGCAGGTCGGGATGGGCTGGTGGTTCGGCTCGGCCAACGGCAACGGCAACTTCAGTCTGTTGAACCTGCCTCCCGGAGCACTCGACGTGGTGGCGGCGCGGAACGGTGATTTCGGGAACCCGCAGTTCACACCGGTGGACGCCATGATCATCCGGCGCGGCGTGAATCCGGCGTCCGGCAGTCAGCTCCCGGTGCTCGACTTCAGCGCGGGCGAGTCCTTTGCACCGACCTCGTCGAACTGGGTCATCAGCAACGTCGGCCCGGATCAGTTCGGCATCAGTCAGCTGTTCACCACCGCGGGCGGATCGACCGGTATCTTCACGGCCATTCCGGGCATCGACGGACCGCTGGTCGGCCGGACGGTCAATGGAGTTCCCTTGAACCAGACCATTGCCGGCGACCTGCACCAGGTCATCTTCACGGCGAACACCGCGGGCGCCGCGCCCGGCAGTACGCAGCGGGCGTCGCGCCAGATCATCGCCTACTCACGGACGCTCGCGGATCGGTTGTTGAGTTTCGGGCAGGCAATGCCGGCGTCGAACGTGACTGTCGTTGCGGGTGCGCCGAGCGGGCGACTGCGCGCCCAGGGTGTCCTGCCCGACGAGTACAACTCCGGCATCGCCTTCGACATAACCCAGACGACCACGGCGAAGTTCGCCACGGTACAGGCGACGCGTGGTTTCATGGGGGCGGGGAACAACTACGACGTGCAGATCCCCGACCTTACCGGCGCGATCGGCTGGGACACCGACTTTGCGCTCAAGGCGGGCATCCCGACGAACTGGTGGGTGAGCGGCGGCGGTCCGACGCTCGACTTCTTCGATGGACGCTACATTTTCAACAGCACACGGTCGCGCTGGACGGGTGCCCAGACCGGAATCATCGCGCCGGCCGACGGGGCGACGTACTTCATGGCGCGGACGACCGGGGTAACGACGCCGTAGGACAGGGGCGGAGAGGCAGAGGGCAAAGGGGGCTTTCGGATTCTCAGGTTACCAGCCCCCTCCCCCACCTCCGCCGGAACTCCCTCCGCCGCCGCCCCCACCGCCGCCTCCACTGCTGGAACCGGGCGCGGACACGCCCGCCGCCATGCTGGTCGCTGCGGCCGTCCAGGAGGCGGAGGCGCCACCGCCGCTGAATGCGCCCCCTCCCCCGAATCCGCTCCATCCGCCGCCGGACTTCCCGCTGCTGCCTGACGAGAAGCTCCGGGTTCCCGCGTCGTGTGCGAGCGGGACCCCCGACTCCGGTCCGAACGCGCGGAACCACTTGTCCATGTTCCGGCCGAGGCCGAAGGCGATGAAGTACGGAAACCACTCGTCCTTCAGCCGCGGCTGCTCGCGCCCCAGCTCGCTGGCAAAGTACTCGCGGGCGCGGGCCAGCCGACGGCGCACCGCGATGCGTTCGATGCCTTCGCGGGAGCGCGCCTGGTTCAGCACACTCGTCACAAGCGACAGGGCCAGCACGATCAGACCGGTCAGCGTGAGTGCTCCTGCCAGGGTCCTGCCGGTGACCAGTACCCAGAGGATGGCGGTTGTGAGCAGTGCGATCGGGACGATGAATCCGAACGCGGTCTCTCGCACGGCATGTACCCGGTTGCGCCAGGTGACGGCGAACCCGATGGTCACGATGTACCAGGCCAGGGCGATGCCCCCGCCGCCGAGGATCACCAGTGCGTCGTCCGGCCTGGTCGCCGCGGCGAGCCCCAGGAAGGCAGCGCCACCCAGGAACAGAAGCATCGCTGGGAGCGGCGAGGCCTTGTCGCCGCGCCGGTTAGGAGCCATGGCGGCCACCAGCGCCGACACGCCCTTCTTGATCTTCGAGGCGGGATCGAAGCCGCTGGACTTGTACCGCTCGCGGACGCTGCTCGTGCTGGTCGTGCGTTCGCCCGGTTCGAACAGTGCGTCGATGAGTCGCCGCTCGTGACCGTGGATTCGATCGCGATCGACAAGCAGCTCGAGATGCATCTCGGGGGATCGGAATATTCCTCCGCCCCGACGCACCGCGCTCTTCAACCGGCCTTCGGACTCGAGCCTGGCCAGTACGGCGGCGACTTCCGGCGCGCCGGTGGAGTTGTCCCAGGCGGCCCCCACTACTTCGGGCAGGTGCGCGAAGACATGCTCATCGAGCCACTGCTCGTCGACGTCGCCGGCCGACTCCGGCGGATCCAAACGACCCTGCGCGCGCTCGCGTCGCGCCAGCCGTTGTCCGAGGACCAGGACCACGCCCACGAAGAGTGCCGCGAGGGCATAACGAGCCGGACGGGGAGCACCCGTGGTCACACCTGCCGGTGCGTCCGCACGATCGGTTCGCAGCGGGAGGCGGACCACGAACCCCTCACCGGGCGGGAGGTTGGTGGCCTGCCAGCGCTCCGGCAGTGGGGCGGTCGCCTGCCATGCGGAGTCGAGAGTGAGACGTGCCGAGAATCGTTCGATGACCCCGTCCCGGTCCGGAAACGCGAAGTCATGATCCAGCAGGTAGCCATCGCCGTCCCGAACCAGGACGTTGTCCAGCGAATACTCAAGGACGTACGTGATCTCCGTCGCGCTGAACGGCGGATCGGAAGGCAGCCGGCTCCGCCAGCGAAGCGTCGCCGGGTCGGTGAACGCGTAGCCATCGACACGCGAGAGGTCACCGTCCAGCATCGGGAGTACCGCACCGGTGGCAGTCTCCATCCGCCGTATGCGGATGAACTGGAGCCGCTGTCGCGCGCGCAGGTTGAATCGCCGCTCACCACCGTTCCAGTCGCCGGTGAACACGATGGTCTGCCGTTCCTGCACGCGCAGCCTGCCGTCATTCCGCAGGGTGGCCTCGACGGCGATCTCTCGCCAGTGGAGTGCTCGCTGCGCTGACAGCGGGGCGCTGGCAGACGGCGCGAGCAGTAGCAGGCCAATCAGTGGCTGCCACCACCGAGCGCGGTGAGTCGGGTCGCGGAGCATGGGTGGAGTATCAGCGTCACCCCCACTGCTCGCCAGTACTCGGCGAACCCGCCACGTCATCTGGTGTTCCTCTGACTGCTGACCTCCGACCTCTGACCGCTATTTGTACTGATTCAGCAGCGCCAGTTCATCGGCGTGCAGGTACGTCGGCATGGCCAGTTCGGCGGCGTACTGCGCCGATACGGTGCTGCTGGCGCTGAGGTCGTTGTTCTTCCAGCCGGACGAGGAGTAGTACGAGGCCTTGGTCCAGTCGTAATTGATGTAGTGGAACCACTTCACCTCGCCACGCGACTGAATGAGCGTGAAGTACGGGGTGAACCAATCGGACCACGATCCCGCTGCTGACGCCGGGTTGCCCAGATCGTAGTGACTGGGTGAACTCTCCGCGATGATCACCGGCCGGTGGTGCGCGACCGCCATGTCCAGGAACCGCATCGTGCGCCCGAACTGGGTGAGTACGCCGTTATGCCCCGTCAGCGGTCCGCTGACGTCGTTCGTCGCGAAGAGGTCGATGGAGAACCAGTCCACCACGTCGTCGCCAGGATACCACTTGGCGCTGCCGTTCGCGTCGACGGTGTCGAAGTCGTTCGGCGCCGCCGGTTCGTAGCACCAGACGAAGGCCACGTTGGTCGCCCCGCTCGCGCGGAACATGGCGACGATCTTGCGGAATGCGATGGGATAGGCGTATGGGTGGTAGCCATTCCATGGTCCGGAGAACTCGCCGCCCAGGCGCAGCATCACGGCGTGGCCGTGCGCTCTCACCACGTCGACGAAACTCTGAATGCGCTCGTCGAACTGCGCCGAATACGCCACGAGGCTGTCGATGCCGTATGTCTTGTCGGCCATCTGGGACAGCGTCGCGGGCGTCGGCTGCAGCCCACGGAGCGCCAGGTCCACGACGGGGATGCGGCCGGCGGCGTGGATCGCAGCCATGCGGGCGGCGATCTCCGGCGGATCCCAGGGACGTGGCGTGTCACCCAGGTCGATGAACATCAGCTCCGCGGCCGGCTTGTTGCCGGCGGGGAGCATCGCAAGGTACTGCGGGTTGCCGTTGACCCACTGCCCCATGCCGTGCACGACGCGGCCGACCGGCGGTTCGAACTTCGCGCCGAACTCGTACGACGGTGCGACCGAGGCCGTAGTGTCGACGGGTGTGCGATCATCATCCAGCGGCGTTGTGGGCAGCGCAGCATCGCCACTGCAGCCAGCGGCAATCAACACCAGCAGTGCGGCAAGTCGAGTCGTTCGCATGAGTAGATCTCGTCGTTGCGTACGCCCGAGAGACGCCGAGAGGGACGGGAGACCCTGACACCGACCAGCCTGCTGTGACAATTGGCGCCAGTCGATTCGACGAGCCGCGTGCCCCTCGTCACATTTTCGGCGCTGGATCGCCTCGATGCCGGCCGCCACGCGTGTGCCGCGTTCGCACCGCCTGCATCACCGGCCTCCGGATGGTCGCAGCCGAAAGACAACTCACCCAGCACGCCCGCCATGCGCCGCGCTCTCAAGTCCCAGTACCACGCCGGGCTCTCCATGCTGCGCCAGGCCATCGAGGGCTGTCCGGACCGGTCGTGGAGCGATGAGAACTTCGTCAACCGGTTCTGGCACGTGGCGTACCACGTGCTGTTCTACACGGACTTCTACTTGCACCCGAACGAAGCGGCGTTCACCGAATGGGTGCATCACCGGCCGGACCTGAACTTCATGGGCACGGCGCCGGGCAATCCGCCCCGTCGCGTCGATCCCGGCGAGCCACTGCCGCGCGAGCGGATCCTGGAGTACTGGACGCTGGTCGATGGGCGGGTGGATAGCGCCGTTGATGCGCTCGACCTCGACGCCGCGGAGTCGGGATTCTGGTGGTACCGGATGCCCAAGCTGGAGCACCAGCTCGTGAACCTGAGGCACCTGCAGCACCACACCGGACAGCTCGTCGAGCGCGTGCGAGCTACGGGCGGCCGCGGGGTTGCGTGGGTCGGGAAATAGGCCTCAGGTCGCAGAATCCTCACCAGCGTCCCCGAGGCTTCGACCCGCGCGATCTGTGACCTGTGACCTGTGACCTGTGACCTGCGACGTGCGACATAGCCCCAAGCTGGAAGCCGGCCTGAGTCGTGAGTGCTGGATGCTCGACCTGCTTCCTGGTCCTGGAGCTGGTGCTGAGCCAAAACCCCAGCGCCAGCACGTGTCACCCAGTTCGAGCACCGAGTAACTGAGCACTCAGCGATCTGCCCTGAGTGGTGAAAAGAGGCGTCGCTCTCTTCTCTCCCTCTCCTTCACGCGCTCCGAGTTTCAGGATGGACACTAGCACTAGCTAGCTAGCTAGCTAGCTAGCCGTCCCTCATCGCCTCCAGCGGATCCGTCCGGACCGCCTGACGCGCCGGCAACCACGTAGCCACCAGCGCCACGATGCCGAGCAGAGGCACTACCGCGGCGAAAGCGGTCAGATCGGTGGCCGACACACCATACAGTTGCGTCGTGAGCACGCGGGTGAGTGCGAGGGCGCCGGCCAGTCCGATCACCAACCCCACCGCTGTCAGCAGCGCGCCCTGCCGGAGCACCAGACCGGTGACGCGCACCGCGGGCGCGCCTAACGCCATCCGGATCCCCAGTTCGTGCCGTCGCTGCACCACGGCGTAGCTCAGCACGCCGTGGATCCCGATCGCGGCCAGCACTACGGCCACGCCGGCGAACGACACCAGCAGAAGCATCACGAATCGCTCACGAGCCACCGATTCAGCGACCGTCTGTGTCAGGGGCTGGATGCCGAACACCGCCAGTTGGGGATCGAGCTCCCGAACGGCGGCCCGGAGCGATGTAGCGATCGTGGCCAGGGGCGCCGACGACCGCACCAGGAACGTCTCGCTCCCGTTGTTCGACGGCGCCTGCGCGAACGGCACATACACCGCCGGCGGCGCTTCCCGCGACAGGCCGAGTATCTTCTCGTCACGCACGACACCCACGATCCTCCGGTTCACTCCCCAGAAACGAATCTCCTGTCCGACGGGATCCTGTCCGGGGAAGAACCGTCGCGCGGTGGTTTCATTGATTATCGACACTGTTGGCGCCAGCGGGCCGTCGGTGTCGCTGAACGACCGCCCAGTGCTCACGGTCAACCGGACGGTCTCGAAGTAGGTCGGGCCGACGCGCCGAATAGCGATCTCGGGCCAGGTACGAGCCTCCTCCTCGCGTCCTACCACCTGCCACGAGTTCTGGAAGCCAGGATCGACCGGGTGGTTGCCCACCACCGCAGCCGCCTCGACGCTAGGCAACCCGGCCAGCCGGCGCAACAATTCGTCGTTGAACCGGTGCACCGACACGAAGTTCGGGAACTGATCCGACCGGGAGCGATACCGACTGCTGGGCAACTGGACCTCGGCCTTCAACACACTCGCGGCCAGAAAGCCGGCGTCCACGTGCGAGAGCCGCCACGCGCTCTTGATCAGCAGTCCCGCGCCGATCACAAGGACCACCGCCAACGCGACTTCCGAGACGACAAGGATCGAACGCAGCGTGCCGCGCTCGCGCCCCGCGGTCGACCCACGGGACTCCTCAGCCTTGAGCGCTCCCTGCACATCGAGACGGCGGGCCTGGAGTGCCGGGACGATCCCGAATACCAGGCCCGTCATCAACGCGACGGCTGCCGCCAACGCCAGGACGACGCCATCGATGCGGACCTCCGTCACACGCGGGATGTCCGCGGGAGCGAGTGCGACCAGGCCCCGCAGCGCAACGGCGGCGAACACCACGCCCAGCGCGGCGGAAGCAAGGGCCAGCACGAGGTTCTCCGCGGCGAACTGCCGCACCAATCGCCGCAGCGGCGCTCCCATCGCGGCGCGGACCGCGACCTCCCGAAGGCGCGTCGTGCCGCGGGCCAGCAGCAGGTTCGCCACGTTGACGCAGGCGATCAGCAGCACCAGTCCCACCGCGGCCAGCAGAATCCATAGCGGGCCGCGCACACTCGAGAACACCACGTCGCCCATCGCCTCGACGAACACACCCCGCGCGTCGTTCGACGGATACTGTGCCTCGAGGTCCGCCATGATCGTGGTCATTTCGGCCTGAGCGGTCGAAACCGTGGCGGACGGTGCCAACCGGCCGGCGACGAGCAGCGGATGAGTATCACGGACGAGGACCCGCGTGTCCCCCCGAAGCGAGATCCAGACGTCCACGCGCGACCGCAGGTCCCGGTCGGCGAAGCCTCGCGCGTAGGCGGCCGATCGCAGGATCTGCATGATCCCGAAGTCGGAGTCCGCGGGCAGGACGCCGATGATCTCCGTTTCCACATCGTTCAGCCGGATCGTCCGACCGACGACGTCCTGCGCCCGCTGGAACTGCTGCTCCCACAGACGCTCGCTGATCAGTGCCAGCTCAGGACCACCGGGCACGTCCTCCTCGGCGGTGAACACGCGACCCAGGATCGGCCTCACCCCGAACAGGGGAATGAGGTCGTGCGTGACGAGGAGAACGGGCAGGCGCGATGGCTCGCCCTCGAGCGGCGTCAGCGTGCGCTCGCTGGCGTCAAATCCCCCAAACCCGTCGAACTGGCGGCTGCGCTCCTTGACGTCGAGGAAATCGGGCAGCGACGAAGGCTCCCGGACGGTTCCGGTGTTGCGATCGGTCTGCCAGACCACGGTCAGCCGATCCAGGCCGGTGAAGGGGACCGGGCGGAGCAGCACCGCGTTCACCACGCTGAAGATCGCCGTCGTCGCGCCAATGCCGAGCGCCAGCGTCAGGACGGCGGCACTGGCGAAGCCGCGGGACCGGAGCAGGATGCGCGCACCGTACCGGATGTCCTGACCGAGATCGTTCCACATCGAAGGGGCTCCTCCCACGATCGGTGGTTGCGGCGCGACAGGCCCGCGCGGCGCTGCCGAACGCAGGGCAGCGGCCAATCCGTCCGTATCATCCAGCTCACCCAGTGCGTTGCGGACCGCGGCCCGCTGGTCCTGTCCGCGGTCGAGGTATTCCGCGTACCGCTGGACGAGGTGCTGGGCCAGTTCCTCGACGATGTCCTCATCGTGCGCCGGATCATCGGTAATCCGGTCGAGTCGTGCCCGCACCAGGCCGCGCCAGTCCGGCCCGCTCATGCGTTCCGGAGCCCTGCGACGCGATTGAGGCCCACGAAGAACTCCCGCCAGAGGCTGCGCTGGGCTGCCAGCGTCACGTGCCCGTTGGTGGTGAGTCGGTAGTAGCGCCGTCGGCGCTGGCCGGCCTTTTCGACCCACCGGCCCTCGATCAATCCCCGTGCCTCGAGCCGGTACAGCATCGGGTAGAGGGACGCGACATGGAAGGAGATGGCGCCGCGAGACCGGAGTTCGATCTGACGCGCGATCTCGTATCCGTGGCGCTGGCCGTTCTCGATGACGGAGAGGATGAGGAGCTCCGCGCTCCCCTTCTTCATTTCCGGGCTTACCGCAGGTGTTGGCATATGTGGTGTGACAACATATCCCCGTGCGGGGTTTATGCCCGCGCTGCGGGATCGGAGATCGGACCGACGGGATGAGAGGAGGGACGGCGCCTTTCTGCCGTCGGCGCGACGCCGGGGACCGGGCTCGGCCGCAGAGCCGGTACTGGAGTCGAACGTGTCCGTTTTGCCTCACCACCCGGCCAGGGCTGTCAGCCTTTGCCCGGGACACTGGGGCCCATCCGCCCCTTGCCGTTCCCGGCCCGCCGCGTTGAATAGTAGATACGCCGACACGGGGCATCGAGCCGACAATGAGCCCGACGATTCAGGAGACGAACACGGTGCCCCGGCCGTCGATGTCCGAGATCGACACCTTCGGACTGACGGACAAGGGCCGCGTTCGGAAGGTGAACAACGATCATTTTCTGATCGCGAGCTTTCACCGCAACCTGCGCGTTCACCATACCAGCATCCCGGGCGGGATCGGCCACCACGAGACCGAATCGCGCGGCTTCCTCTTTCTGGTTGCCGATGGGGTGGGAGGGATGACGTCCGCGGGCGAAGGGAGCGCTCTGGCCCTGTCGACGCTCGCGCATCATCTCCTGCACGCCACCGAACTGTGCTCCGAGGTGGTCCTGACGCAACAGGAGAAGTCGGCTGACGAGCTGCGCAAGGCGGTCATGCTCGCGCACGAGACGCTGGTCGAGATGGGGCGGGTGGAAGGCGGCAAACCTGCAACCACGTTGACCATGTACGCGGCGTTCTGGCCGCGCGCGTTCGTCGTCCATGTCGGCGACAGCCGGATGTACCGGTTACGCGACGGCGACCTGACGCGCTTCACGTCCGACCAGACCTACGAGCAGCTCATGCTCGAGTCGGGAGCCATCAAGCCGGGGAGCCCGGAGGCGACCCGGCTGAAGAACGTTCTCTGGAGTGCGGTCGGCAACGACGAGGTCGTGCCCCAGATCGTGCCGACCGACCTGACACGCCGGGACGTGGTGCTGGTCTGCAGCGACGGCCTGACCAAGCACGTGACCGACGACGAAATCAGGGAGCGTATGTCTCGCGACGAGACGTCGGAAGAAACCGTTCGCGCCCTGGTGGATCTCGCCCTGTCCCGTGGTGGCACCGACAACGTGACCGCGGTCGTCGGGAAGATCCGCGCCAGGAACGACGGCGTCTAGCTCTAGCTAGCTAGTGCTAGTGTCCGTCCTGAATCTCGGACGCGTGATGGATAGGGAGGGGAAGGAGAGTGACGCAGCCACGCACCACTCATGGCAGATCGCTGAGTCCTCAGAACGGGGTGCTGGAACTGGGTGACACGTGCTGGCGCTGGGGTTTGGCTCAGCACCAGCTCCAGGACCAGGAAGCAGGTCGAGCATCCAGCACTCACGACTCAGGCCGGCGAGCTCGCTAAGTTACTGCGGTTTGAACCCCGTGATGCCGGAGTAGTAAGCGCCCAACGCGACAAGGCCGAGCAGACCGAGCGTCCGAGCCGGGTCCTTCTTGCGGACCTCGATGCGCTGCACCTGGTCGAACGAAACGGTCATTCGCGTCCGGGCGATGTTGTTGCGGATCCCGAACAGCGAGTCCGTTGCCACCACGAGAGTCAGGAACTCCGCGGACTGGCCGTTCTGGAGACGAATGCGGGAAACGTCGGTGACCACATTGGGCGGCGCGGGCGGCTCCGGCACCGGGATCTCCTTCCAGGTGATGCACGCCGGCAGGCTCGCCACTACGCAGGCCAGAACGCACCGCCGCAGCCATCGCATCGATCCCTCCGGGAATTTGTGCGCCTGGCGCGGCGCCAAGTCATCTTCTCGCTGCCACCGGGCCTGCGCAAGCGCCGGATCGGCCGGATCGGGCCTGCAGCGCCGGGTCGTCGACCGGCTGCGATCCGTCTCGCTTGCGGCGAAGGGCATCGTACATTCCTCCACATGAAGCGGTTGAACATCCACCCCGTGATCAGCGAATCCGCAGCCGCGGGGGCCCTGTTTGAATACTGGGCAGTCAGGGGGTCCGTGCAGCCGCTGCCCGGCGAGCGTGACCAGAACCTCCGCGTGTACACGGCGGACGCCGGTGAGTTCATCCTCAAAGCCGCGCATCCAGGGGAGGACCAGGCCGTGCTGGACCTGCAGGACGCGGCGCTCTCGCATCTCGCCCGGCACCCCGGTGCCCCGCCGGTGCCACGGCCGGTCCGGTCGGTCGATGGCCGATCCGTCGTGGAGGCCACCGTGGACGGCAAGACTCTGGCAATGCGGTTGCTCACCTGGCTGCCCGGGGAACCCATGGCCGTCACCAGCCCGCACACCCCGTACCTGCTGCACGATCTGGGCCGCTCGCTGGGCTCACTCACCGACGCACTCAGCTCTTTCACCCATCCGCGCGCCCAGCGCGACCTGAAGTGGGACCTCGCCGCCGCAGGCTGGATCGCCGACTACCTGGACCGCGTCGGCGACCCATCACGCCGCGCGCTTATCGGGCGCCTGATCGAGCGATACACCGCGAACATCCAGCCCGTCCTGAACGCGGCGCGGCGCAGCGTCGTGCATAACGATGCCAACGACTTCAATGTCCTCGTGGCGATCGGGCCCGACGGGGTGCCGTCGGTAAGTGGAATCGTCGACTTCGGCGACATGCTGCAGACGCCAGTCGTCTGCGATGTCGCCATCGCCATTGCCTACTCGATGATGGCGAAACCCGATCCACTCACCGCCGCGGTCCACGTGGTAGCCGGCTACCACTCCGCGTTTCCCCTTCGCGCCGACGAAGTACGCCTGCTGCTGCCACTGGCGCGCACCCGCCTGGCCGTCAGCGTGATCAACGCCGCGCTCCAGGCGGAAATCTCACCCGGGAACGGCTATCTGCAGGTCAGCTCTGCGCCGGCATGGGAGCTGCTGGAACGTCTCGAGCAGGTGCCAGATGCCCTCGCGGAATGCCGGCTGCGTGAAGCCTGCGGCATGGAGCCCAGTCCTGCCGGTGTGGCGGTTGCCGGTTGGCTGGACGCGCGGCGCGCTGGCTTCGCATCGCTCATGCCCGGTTGGCTCGGCGCCGATGCCATCCACATCCATAACTTCAGCGTCGCCAGCGACACGATCGGCGGCATCGATATCTGGCGCGACCAGGCACGGTTTTCGGTACATGTCGAACGGCAGATCGAGGAGGACGGTCGGCGGACCGGGATCGGCCGCTACGATGAGGTGCGCGCCATTTATACCACGGACCTGTTCAGCGTCGAGGGGAACGATGGCCCGGAATGGCGCACGGTGCACCTGGGAATCGACGTGGGAGCACCAGGCGGCACCGCGATCCACGCGCCAGTCGGCGGCATCGTGCACAGCGTGCGCGACAATGACGCGCCGGGAGACTACGGCCCCACCGTCGTGCTGGAGCACCCCGCCCAGGATGACCGCCCGGTCTTCTGGACGTTGTTCGGGCACCTGAGCCGCGAGTCGCTCACGCGCCTGTCGCCTGGGGCGGTGGTGAAGGCTGGAGACCTCCTCGGTTGGCTGGGAGACAGGGAGGTCAACGGCGGGTGGTGGCCCCATGTGCACGTGCAGGTGTTGTGCGACCTGTTCGGCCGATCGGGTGATTTCCCCGGGGTGGCGAGGCCAGCCGAGCGGGAAGCCATGCTGGCGCTGTCGCCCGATCCGTCGCCGCTTCTCGGTCTCCCCGCCGCGGCCCGCGCGCCACGAAGCGTCTCGACGAACGACCTTCGCCGTACGCGTGCCGACCGCATCGGTCAGTCGCTGAGCGTTTCCTATCGGCGTCCCCTGCACCTGGTGCGCGGCGTGCTGCAGCACCTGATCGACAGCGACGGAAGGCGCTACCTGGATGCGGTGAACAACGTGGCGCACGTCGGGCACTCGCACCCGGACGTCGTGCAGGCGGGACAGCGGCAGATGGCAGTGCTCAACACCAACACCCGCTACCTGCACGAGGCGCTGGTGGATTACGCGGAACGGCTGTCATCGACGCTCCCCGAGCCGCTGCGGGTCTGTTATTTCGTCAACTCGGGGAGCGAGGCCAACGAGCTGGCGATCCGCATGGCGAGGGCGTACACCGCCGAGCGTGACCTCATCGTGCTGCAGTCGGGATATCACGGAAACACGACGACGCTGGTGGACGCGAGCTCGTACAAGTTCGACGGACCGGGAGGTGCCGGCGCGCCGCACTGGGTCATAACGGTGCCGATCCCGGACACCTATCGCGGCCCGTTCAGGCGCGACGACCTGCGCGCGGGGCTGAAGTACGGCCAGGCGGTCCGGGAAGCGGTGGGGAGTCTTCGTCAGGCCGGACGGCGGCCAGCCGCGTTTCTCTGCGAGTCCATTCTGAGCTGCGCCGGTCAGGTCATGCTGCCGCACGGCTACCTCGCCGAGGCGTACCGGCACGTGCGCGCATCCGGGGGATTGTGCATTGCCGACGAGGTGCAGGTCGGATTGGGGCGCGTGGGTTCACACTGGTGGGCGTTTCAGGCCCAGGGCGTTGTCCCGGACATCGTCACCATGGGCAAGCCGCTGGGGAACGGCCACCCGCTGGGCGCCGTCGTCACGACACCAGACGTCGCGGCGCGTTTCGCGAACGGAATGGAGTACTTCAACACCTTCGGCGGAAATCCCGTGTCCTGCGTCATCGGCCGTACCGTGCTGGACGTGATCGAGCGCGAGAACCTGCGCGAACGGGCCCGACTCACAGGCGGCTACCTCATGCAACGCCTTACCGAACTGGCCACGCAGCATGTTCTGGTCGGCGACGTGCGAGGAGCCGGGCTGTTCATAGGGGTGGAGCTGGTGACGGGTCGCGACGAGCGAACTCCGGCGGGTTGGCAGGCGGCGTACCTGGCGAACCGGATGCGCGAGCTCGGTGTGCTGATGAGCACCGATGGTCCCCACCACAATGTCCTGAAGATCAAGCCGCCGCTCTGTTTCGACGAACGCGACGCAGACGTTCTGGTCGACACGATGGAGCGAGTACTGAGAGAGACGACGCTGAAGTGACCGGTCTCAGATCGCGGATCGCAGATCGCAGGATGCGAAGAACGCGACCGGCGTGACGGGGTTCAGAATTCGAGCGCCGCAAGGTAGCGATACGATGCACCGATGCTGTTCATCGCATCGCCAGGATTGTCGTGCTCCACGAAATAGTGTTTGATGCCGGCCTGCGCTGACTGCGCGAAGTACTTCGCGAAGGGCATTTGTCCCGCACCGACATCGACCATAGCGCCGGAACCATCCATGTCCTTCACGTGCACGCTGGTGAAGCGGCCAGGGTATTTCGCGAAGTACGCCAGTGGATCCCGCCCGCCCTTCGCAGTCCAGAACAGGTCCATCTGCATCGTCACCAGCCGCGGATCGCACTCGGTGAGCAGAATGTCGTAGCCGATCGTTCCATCGACGGAACGGAACTCGAAATCGTGGTTGTGGTAGCCGAATGTGATACCGGCCTTCGCAGCCTCCTCGCCGGCCTTGTTGAACTCCGCCGCCACCCGCTTGAATCCATCCGTGGTCTGCTCGGAACGCGGCAGCGACGCACAGATCACGTAACGGTGTCCGACCGTGGCCGCGTCCTCGAGGATTGCCGGCAGGCGAGTGCGGATCGAGTTCAGGTCTGCGGAGTGCGAAGACGGCGCGGTCAATCCGTTGGCATCGAGCAGCGCGCGGATCTGCAGCGCAGACCGGCCGAAGAACCCGGCGAACTCGACCTCCTTGTAGCCGATCCCGGCCACCTGCTCCAGCGTACCCTCGACGCTCTGTTGCATCGCCTGACGCACCGTGTACAGCTGCACGCCGATGCGGGAAAGACGGTCCGCAGACCCAATGGCAGCCGGAGCCGGGAAGCACGCAGCAAAGGGAGCAGCTATGACCGACGCGCCGACCATGGACCCGACGTCATGCAGAAACTCGCGGCGAGTCGTGTCCTGCCGGCCGTCCTGAGTTGGTTCATGCCCGTGCGGAGTGTGCATGGCCCGTCCCGGTTCGTTTGTTCCCGGCTCATCCCGTCCCGGTCCGACTCCCGGTTCAGCCACCCGGCTTGATCCGCTGCAGGAGGTTCCTGAGCTGGTTGTTGTTCGGCTCGATCTCCAGCCCCTTGTTCAGCGCCTCGACCGCGCCGGCCGTGTCGCCAGCCTGGACGGATACGTTCGCCAGGGTGAAGATCGTCGGCACCGACCGCGGGAAGAACTCCAGGTTCAGCTTGAGAAGCGCGATGGCCGAAGTGCGTTGATCAGGGTTCGCGGCAATCTGACCACCTGTCTCGTTCAGCGTCAGCTCGGTGAAGTCGTACGCGCCCGAACCGTAGTACCGCGTCCTGAGCTGGCGGTACAGCGCGATCGCTGAATCAGCGCCTCCGCCGTTGACGGCCAACGCCATGGCCGAGCGCAACGTCTGCGGCCTCGCCAGCCCGTGGTGGCAGGTCTCGCAGGTGACCCGATTGAACTCGTCGATCGTGCGGCCCGTCGTTGGAAGGTACTTGCCGTTGATGTCCATCACCATCTTGAGCATCTCGCG
Source organism: Gemmatimonadaceae bacterium (assembly GCA_036393555.1). GTDB lineage: Bacteria > Gemmatimonadota > Gemmatimonadetes > Gemmatimonadales > Gemmatimonadaceae > JABWBJ01. Next base: position 15,364 of record DASWGU010000160.1, on the reverse strand, counting down.
GGCGACCTTCTTGGTTTCCTTGTCGTCCAGCGCGTAATCCAGTGGCGGGCCACCACGTCCCCCTCGCCCGGCTCGCCCGGCGGCAGGCGCCGGGGCGTTCGGATCCTCGGTGTGGCAATGCTCGCAACGGACGCCGAGTGCCATCGCGAACGTCCGCATGAGCGCGGTTACCTGGTTGCGCGGCATGTCCCTGGGCAGGACCTGCAGATTCTTCGGCGGTTGCTGCGCGCCGCGACCCTGCGCGACGAGCAGAGCGGGGAGCAAGAAGGCTCCGGCAACAACGATCGCAAACAGACGAGACTGGCGCATGCAGGCGGACCTCCGTCCGATGGTGGTAGCCAGGTGCCAGCCCGTATTCTGAATCCGGTGCCCGGGGATGGCTAGGTGAGCGCCGTAAACGATGATCACTCTCCCGGAAGGACTCGCTGCCGGTGACCACGCACCTTGCGCGCGCCCGCGCTTCTTCCCTTGACCCCTGCCTCACCGCCCCCAGTTCAGCACCGGCAGCACCCGGCGCCCCGGAGGGTTGTCCCGCACGATGTTGATGAGGCCTACCTGCAGTCCGTTCAGCGACCACGCGTAGTTCAACAGACCGATCGTTAGGCCCTGCTGGTGGCCCAGCACCTGGTTGAACGCGCTGATTCCCACCCCTTCCAGCCGCGCCGGGCCCCCGACCGTCCGTCGCCGCCCGAACCACCCATGGTCCTCGCGCCGGACGCGGTTCCAGAACCCGGCGATCATCACCCCCTGCATCTCGCGCGCGCCAAGCACGCCGCCGGCGATCGCGATCCCTTCCAGGCGCGTCGCCCCGATGCCGCCCCCGGCCAGGCTCAGGAATCGAATGGTCCCCCCCGCGCCCATCCCGAAGCCATTGAGCATGACCCCCGTCACGTCGCCGCCCACACCCATCCCGGTGCCGTTGATCATCAGGCCCTGCGCGTCACCGCCGACGCCCATGCCGACGCCGTTGATCAGGATCCCGAAGGCGTTCTCTCCAACGCCCGTTCCAACGCCCGCGATGGACACCCCGCGAAAACTGCCTCCAACGCCCATTCCCACTCCCGTGACCGCCAGCCCACGGAATGGACCACCTGCGCCGGCACCGAGACCTCCGATCAGCAGGCCGTCGAATGCAGCGCCCACGCCCGCTCCCAATCCTCCAACCAGCAAACCTCTGAACGGGCCGCCCACACCAGCGCCGAGCCCGCCGATGAGTACGCCGCTCCCTCCCTGACCGGCCGCCACCCCGAGACCGCCGACCATGATGCCATCAACGCGACCCCCAGCGGCGATTCCCAGTCCGCCGACCGCGAGACCCATCGCATCGCCCCCGATACCGACGCCCAATCCGCCGATCACGACGCCCCGCGCTCGACCGCCGACCCCGAATCCCAATCCGCCCACGGCCAGTCCTTCCAGGTCGTTGCCCACCCCCATTCCGAGGCCTGCCACGCTCGCACCGCGCATCGAGCCGCCGACGCCCAAGCCGAGCCCTGCGGCGACGAAACCGCGAGCATCGCCGCCAACACCCATCCCACCTCCGGCGGCCGCCAAGCCAAGAAAGTTGTCCCTGATTTCGGCACCGAGGATCGCAGCTACCAGGCCGCTCGCATCGCTGGCTCCCGTCGCCGGGAGACCAAGCGCCACGCCGCGCACCTTGCCGTGGCCCCCTCGGGACGGAGTCCAGATCGTGGCGTTCACACCATCGAAGCGCTCGAGGCGGCTGTCGCGGTAGTTGAGCCTGAGGCCCTTCCCGTCCCGCGAATCTCCGATGGTCAATCCGACATCGCCAATCGTGAGCTCGAGGCTGCGCCGCGGCTCCTGCGCGGCTGCGGCCGCCGCCCCCAGTGCGAGGCAGAGTCCAGCCAGCCGTGTCGAGTTCAACGCACTCACCAAGGCGCTCCTGACCCAGAGTGTGTCGCCCGTACGCGGATGACACCCGGCGGTTTCACCGGGATCCCGGCGTCGTCGGTCGCAGATCTGCTTGGGTGCCACTCCTCAGCCTTGGCATACGATGGCCGCCTTGTGGACCGTCGCGGCATATGTGATCGTGGATCGCAACCCGCCGGTACGCGTGCTGGTCGCGCGAGCAGTCGGAACCGGATTCCTGTGCGGAGCATGCGCTACTCAGCTCACCTTACTCCACGGCGCACCGGCCTGACTGCTCTCGGCGTCTGCGCGGCGCTATTGGCCGCCTGGACGTGTCGTGCTTCGTCCGGCGCGCGCGCCGCAGCCCCGTGCTGCGATGCAGGGAGTCGGCAACTGCTGCTGGACCCGGGCCACCCGGAATGGCGAGTCCGGGCGCCGGAGGTGTCGCGACTTCGATTCGAGACGACGAAGGGCACGTTCGTCCTCGAGCTCGTGCGCGCGTGGGGGCCCATCGGAGCCGACCGCGTCTACAACCTCGCCCGACTGGGCTTCTACGACGACATGCGGTTTCACCGTGTCCGCGCGGACATTGCCCACTTCGGCATCCACGGCGATCCGCGGGTGAATGCCGTGTGGAGCGCGGCCCCGCTGCCTGACGACCCGCCGCGGTCAGCGAACCGGCGCGGCACGTTTGCGCTGGCCTTTCCCGCGAAGCCCCATTCGCGCACCGTGCAGATCTACATCAACAAGACCGACAACGCCCGGAGCGATCCCGAGCCCTTCACCATGCTCGGCACCGTGGTCGAGGGGATGGACGTCATTGACCGACTGTACGCCGGCTATGGCGAGGGAGCCGGTGGCGGCATGCGGCAGGGACGCCAGGGACCACTGCTCGACGGCGGCAACGCGTTCATGGACCGGGAGTATCCGCTCCTGGATCGCATCGACCGGGTCGTGATCATCCGCGACGGGGGACGCGGCCATTGACTGGAGTCGAGCAGGACGGAGGATGAGTTGCCACCTGGCCGCGACGCCGCCCGGTGCGGCCGAACCGATCGTGCTTCCGCGAATCTGACGCTGACCGCGCGCCATGGCTGGCGCCGGATCGTTCGTTCAGGCCCCGGCCGGCGCGGCCAACCCGGCGAGCAACTCACCGAGTTGGCGGGTCACGAGTTCGGGGCGCTCCAGATCGAAGTGTCCGGTGTCGGGCTCGATCTGCACCGAACCGTCGACGTACCGGTCGCCCAGCGGGGCGGATCCCGACTGACGGAGCAGGAGGTCGCGAACGATCTCGCGCTGGTGATCGTCATCCTCGAACACGCAGCGGATGGCCTTCAAGCCCGGCGCCGCGGCGCGGTACCAGTCCGCGAATGGGGTCTCGCGGGGAGCGGTCTCGAACGGCGCGACGATCTCCCGTGCCAACTCGCGGAGCGGGTCCACCGATGTCCGGAACTTCCGGAGCATCGCGACGAGGTAGGTATGGACGGTAATCCAGGCGTCGATCCCGGAGGTCGTCTCGCCCACGGCTCGCAGGTCCGCCAGAAGCCGCTCCGGGTGTCGCGAACTCATGCGCGCCAGCGCACTGGTGACGAAGCATGTCTCGAGGGACAGGTTGCATCCCAACGACAGTACGGCGTCCACCCGGGCGCCCGCCCCGGGCCGGGTACCGGCGAAGCGGAGCGCCAGGTCGGCGCCGGAGGAAAACCCCACCAGCGCCACGCGGGCTGCCGCGGTTCGTTCCTCGATGTGCCGCAGGAAGGCGCGCAGCAGCGTAAAGTGATCCGCAAGGGAGAGTGTGTACCGACGGTGCCGGTTGGGCTCGTGCGAGAACAGCGTCACCGCCACGCAGCGCCAGGGCAGGATTCGCAGGTGTTCCTCGAACTGGGCCGCGTCCAGTCCGACGGCAGGGACGAAACAGACCAGCGTGTCGGAGCGCGCATGGTTGTCGAGGTACTCCATGGAATCGCCCGCCATCCGCGGATCGAACGTCTGCCGGTCCAGGCGGCGCGCCAGGCCCTCGCTGATCTTGAACTTCGACGGTGCCACCGGATGCTCTTCTGTCGAACCCATGGACTCACTCAGCGGTCCGGTCAGGAGTTCATCCAGCAGCGCAACGATGTCCTCCGCTCGCTGGAGTCGATCCGACGGTCGCTTCGCCAGGCAGCGGAGGACCATCTCCTCGAGCCGCTCGGGGATCGCCGGCCGGTGGCGCGTGAGCGGTTCAGGGAGGCGGGTCATGTGAGCCGCCACCAGCTGCACCGGGCCCGGCGCCGTGAAGGGCGGCACCCCCGTCAGCACTTCGTAGGCGAGTACGCCGAACGCGTAGATGTCCGCACGATGATCGAGGCTCGGGTCGCCGGACGCCTGCTCCGGCGCCATGTAGGCCGGGCTTCCCACGATGATCCCGGTCCCGGTGATCGGACCAGCCGCCGCGGCTTCCGAAACGGCCCGCGCGATGCCGAAATCCGCCACGAGAGCATGGCGCGCCGCGAACATCACGTTCTCCGGCTTGATGTCGCGGTGGATGACGCGTTGTCCATGGGCATGCACCAGCGCGTCCGCGATCTCCCGCAGAATCCAGACCGCCTCGGCAATCGGCAGCTCCCCTTCACGCGCCAGCCGCGTCCGCAGGGACTCGCCGGCGACGTACGGCATGACATAGAACAGGATGCCGTGTGCCTCGCCCGAGTCGATCAGACCAAGGATGTGCGGATGCTGCAGCCGCGCCACGATGCGGATCTCCCGCAGGAACCGCTCCGGCCCTAACGAGTGCGCCACCGTCCGGCTCAGCACCTTGATGGCCACCGGCCGGTCGTGCTTCAGGTCATGCGCCAGGTAGACCGTGGCCATCCCCCCGACGCCGAGCTCGCGCTCGACACGGTACTGTTGACCAAAGATGGCGTTGAGGTGCTCGAGGGTGTCCACGATCTGGCCGTTCGATGTGGGACGGGCAAGGGAGGACCGTCACGTCGGCTCCGGTCATGGACGACGCACGCTGCGGGCCCGTGTGCCACGAACCTGCGAAATCGAACCGGATGTCGCCAGTGCCAGCCGCCTCGACGGGACCGCCGTGACCGGGACAGTCGGTCTCGGGACGTTCTGCTCCGGGCCTCCGCTCGATCGTGCGGCCTCGCACGAGGCTCCTAACGGCCGTACATTCGCGCCAACGCGACCGGAGCCACACCGATGACATGTCGCCATCAGATCGGAATGTCCCTGACCGCCGTGCTCATGCTCGCGACGGCGGGCTGTTCACGCGGGGAGTCAGCACCGGGCGACTTCGTTCCGGCTTCCTTTGCCGACCCTGATCGAGCTGTCCGACTCAGGGCAGCGCTGCCCGCCATCGATTCCCTGTTTCGGGATTTTGCGGAGCGCTCGCGCGTGCCTGGCATCGCGTGGGGCGTGTTGATCGACGGCGAGCTGGTGCATGCCGGCAGTCATGGGGTGAGGGAGGTCGCCGCGAACGCCCCGGTGGACCGCGCGACGGTTTTTCGTATCGCCTCCATGACGAAGAGCTTCACGGCGCTGTCGATTCTGCGACTGCGCGAAGAGGGTCGCCTGTCACTCGACGATCCCGCCGAGTACTACGTGCCGGAGCTCGGTGGGCTCGCCTACCCCACCACGGATGCACCGCGCATCACCATCCGGCACCTCCTGTCCCACGCCGAAGGCTTTCCGGAAGACAACCCCTGGGGTGACCGTCAACTCGACGCGACGACCGCACGGATGTCGGAGATGATGTCCTCGGGAATCCCGTTCTCCAACGTGCCTGGCGTCGCCTACGAGTACTCCAACTTCGGCTTCGCCATCCTGGGACGCATCGTGGAGAACGTCACGGGCATGCCGTACCACGAGTATGTCACCGCCAGCATCCTGCGCCCTCTGGGCATGTCGGCTACGACCCTGGATGCGGCCGAGGTTCCGGGCGGTCACCTGGCGCACGGCTATCGCTGGGAGGATGGGCAGTGGAAGGATGAGCCGCCGCTTCCGCATGGAGCCTTCGGCGCGATGGGGGGCATGCTGACGTCAATCGAGGACCTGGGGCGCTATGTCGGGTTTCTGATGTCCGCCTGGCCACCGCGGAGCGCACCGGAAGCCGGTCCCGTGAGTCGCTCGTCGCTGCGGGAGATGCAGCAGATCTGGCGGGCGCGCCCGTCCCGTGTCACGCGCGACAGCGGAGGCACCGTCGAGCTCAGTTCAGGCGGCTATGGCTTCGGGCTGGGTATCACACAGACGTGCGAGTTCGGCCACGTTGTCGCGCACAGCGGTGGCCTGCCCGGCTATGGCTCACAGATGCGCTGGCTGCCGGAGTACGGCGTCGGGATCATCGCGATGGGCAACCTGACGTATACGTCGTGGGGCGGGACGGTCACGCGAGCGATCGAGGCACTCGCCGCGACGGGGGCCCTCCAGGCGCGCCAGGCGCAGCCATCGTCCGCCCTCTCCGCGATGCGCGAATCGGTATCGCGACTGGTGACCTCGTGGGACGACAGCCTGGCCGACAGCATCGCCGCCATGAATCTCTACCTCGACGACCCGGGGGACCGGCGTCGCGAACGCATCACGTCCCTGGTGGCACAGCTCGGGGCGTGCCGCAACGAGGGGCCATTCGACGTGGAGAACGCGTTGCGCGGACGGTGGATGATGCGCTGCGATCGCGGTGCGCTGGAGGTAGCCATCACGCTCGCGCCAACGATCCCGCCGAGGGTGCAGTACCTGCGTGTGACGCAGGCCGACTCGGTGGTTCGGTTTCAACCGGCCCCCAGCTGCCCGTCACGCGAGTAACGGCTTGTATTGAAGAACCGACCGGGCCGGAGAGGTCGTTATCCCGCTTGCCGACAGGCGCGCGTCCGCGCTCCCGTCACTCCACCATCGCCATTACCAAGCCGCTGCGGATCTTCGGCACGAACCAGGTCGACTTGGGCGGCATCAACCTGTTCTGGAGGCAGACCTGGATGAATTGCTGCATCGTCACAGGCGGCAGGGTGATGGCGCACCCGAAGTCACCCGCGTCCACGCGTTCCTGCAGCCACTCGGCGTCGCGGTTGGCACCCACGTAGGTGATGCGCCCGTCGCGGGCATCGGACAGTCCGAGGCAGCGGTCCATGATCTGGCGCTGAACAATGTCGGCGTCCACGTCCTGCGCGGCGTCGGCGGGATCGAAGGTCCCTGTTCGTGGCCTGAGCATCCACCAGGCACTACCATCATACAGGCCAATCTCGTGCGTGGCGGATGGCTGGAACGCACCGGCGCCGGCATAGCGCTCGACATCGAACGCCTCTCCCATGCTCTCGAGCAGGCCTCGCCGCGTGTCCGCGTCCAGTTCGATCAGCCGGTTATAGGGCGCGATAGTCATGGTCGACGCGGGGAAGACCACCGCGAGGTAGTGGGCATAGCCCAGCATGGCAGCGGCTGCGCTGCGGTGATTGCCGTCCGCCACGTAGGCGCGCGGCTCCCGGGCCAGGATCGCGCGAAACCGGTCGATGGCCGACCGGTCGGCCACGAGCCATACCCGGTGACGGTTCCCTCCCTCGTCCTGGGTCTCGAACGATGGTGGCGCTGTCTCCGTGTGCGCCCGCAGGGCGGCCAGGAACTCCCCGTGGGCATCGTCCACGGCGAGGTTCACCGTGCCCATGTCGGCGTGCGTCACTTGTGTCAGCGTCGCGCGGCCCCGGGCTTTTTCCTCGCGAATCCCTTCGTTGCGGATCACGGGCCCGGAGGGATTGTCCGGCGTGCGGATCTCCTTCGTCACGGCGAGCCCGCCCAGCCCGATCTGCGGCCGATCCGCGTTTCCGGGACGCGTGATTTCGTAGACCCACACGATGTCGCGCGCCTTGCGCACCATTGGATCGTTCATGAGTCGCGCCATGTTGGCAACGGCGCGCGCCAGGGTGGCCTTGGAGCCTTCGTCACCGATGTCCTCGGGCGTGCGCACGTCGCAATGGGGCATCGTCACGCGCAACACCGAAAACGGTCGCTGTCGGAGGAGCGCCCAGACCTCACGATCGCTCTGGAACTCATCGTAATTCGGTGCACCCAGCGCGTCCGCCGCCGTGGAGTCCGCAGCGACCAGGGCATGGGCTATGGGATCGAGGGTAATCATCGGCAGGATGAGAACTCGGACTACTGGCGCGTCCCGCGCCCGTCGCGAGCCGTATCGCCTGTCCCGGAAGGTGGTGCGCGCCGCGCGGGGCTTCCAGTCCCCGAACTCTACGGCTGGGCCGCGCCCGTACGCCGGCCGATCTCGGTCTTCCAGTTCACCAGAACCGTCAGGTCTCCGGACTCGCCCGGACTGAGGAGCATGACGAACCCTCCGCCAGGAAAAACATCGTAATTGGTGGCGTTCGACAGGTCGTACGTGTCCGGGAACAGCACCGACCGCGATGTCACGGTGCCGCGGGCCATCTGCGCGGAAACCACGTTGGCGGCGTCGCGGTAGAATAGCTCGCGGCCATCCCGTGACCACATGGGCTGGGAGGCCCCATCCACGGACACCTGCGTCGCTCCACCCGGACCCGGGAATGGACGCACGTACACTTCATAGCGTCCGGTCTCGTTGGAAGCGTACGCGAGCCAGCGACCGTCCGGCGACAGCCTCCCCGTTCGATTCGTGTATTCGTTGGCGACGACCGTTCGGGGTGCATCGGCCGATCCGATCGTCAGCGCCCTGATGCGCGTCCCACCGCCGCCCTCGTCGAAGACGAGCGTCTTCCCATCCGGCGTGAAGCTCCACGGCCACTGGGCCAACGGCGCCGCGAGGATCACCTCGGGGGGCGACGATCGATCCGACGCCTGCCAGTAGATGTCTGCTCCGGCCCGTTGTTCGATCGGCATGTTGCGATCGTTGGGATTGGTATCCGCGACAGCCGGTCCCGCCCACGCGATCCGGTCCCCCTCCGGAGTCCAGATCGCATCCGAGTTTCCACCGCCAGTCGTGAACCGTGACAACGCGCCGGTGCGCCGATCGAGAATCCAGATCTCGGCATCGGCACTGATGCCGCTCAGCGATGCCTGAACCGCAATGCGGTTCCCATCCGGGGAAACGCGCGGAAGGCGATAGCGCTTGGCCTCCGCGCTGAGTGGCGTGCTCCGGCCCGTGCGGTCCACGAGCACGAGACTGCTTCCCGATGTGTTGGCGCGCTGAACCACAATCGTACCGTTGCGCGACGCGCTCCAGATGCCGACCGCATTGGCGCCAGTGCGAATTCCATCCAGCAGCAGGATCGGCGCTCCGGCCGGCGTCAGCCGTCTGTCCACCGGCAGCAGCATGAGATTCCCCTCGACGCTGTTGTAGAGGACGTGACCGGTCTCGACCCAGATGGGTGCGAGCCCGGAGTGACCCAGCAGGCGAATGCTCCCATCGGGTTCGGCGACGGCCAGCGCGGGTGGTTCCGCGGTACGGCCCAGCACAAACAGCACACGACCATTTGGTGCCGCGCTCGGTTGCGCGTGGACCTCGCCGCGTGACGAGTCGCGACTGGTCAACGGGACCGGCGTGCCCCCGTCAGTCGGCAACCGCATGAATCCCTGCTGGCTGGCAAAGACGATTCCCGATTCACCCCACGTGGCCCCGAAGGCGGCGACACCTGATCCGACCCGCGTCATCGCTCCGCCGCCGGCCAGCGACACCGATCGCAGTCTTCCATCTGCCGTAAAACCCAGCATTGCTCCGTCCGGAGAAAAGAACGGACGCAGCGCGCCCTCGGTACCTTCCAGCAGGCGCGGGTCGGTGCCGTCGAGGGCCCGCACGGCGAGACGGCGCGTCCCCTGGTGAGTCACCACGAGCGCGATACGGTCCCCGTCGGGTGAGACGGCGATATCGCCGTTCCCGCCCCGGAACCTCATGCTGTCCGGCAGGCTCAGGCTGAACTGCGCCGGCGGCGGAAGCTCGACCACGGACTGCCGGCTCGTCAGGCCCCACGCGCCAACGGCCACGCCGGCGGCCGCAACCGCCCATGGCGCGAAACGGAGCATGTCCCTCGCGCCGGCTGCGACAGGGATCGCGCCGGTGGTCGCCGCGGCGGATCCCGACGCCCCGATGACCGGAATCGGGAGAGAGTAACGCGGATCCTGCAACGCCTCCGCGAATTCCTTCGCCGTCTCGAACCGATCCGCCGGCAGTTTCGCCAGCGCCCGCTGCAGTGCCGCATCCACATTCTCCGGGACCGTGTCACGCGTCGCGCGCACGCTGCGGACGCGATCGGTGAGCACGCGCGCGATGATCGCCTGCACCGTCGACCCCGTATGCGGCGGCTCGCCCGTCAGCATCTCGTACAGCACCGCGGCCAGCGAGTAGATGTCGCTCCGCGCGTCGATCAGCCGGTCACCGGTCGCCTGTTCCGGCGACATGTACTGCGGTGTCCCTAACGAGAGTCCGGTCTGCGTGACGCGCGTGCCCCCGGCATTCGTTACCGCCAGCGCGATGCCGAAGTCGCTCACCACCGGCTGCCCGTCCTGCAGCAGGATGTTCTCGGGTTTGAGGTCGCGGTGCACTACATTGTGGCGGTGCGCGTAGTCCAGCGCTCCCGCCACCGCCACCGTGATGCGAATGGCCTCGCTCACCGGCAACTGTTTCTCCCGATCAAGCCGGCCTCGCAGGGATTCGCCCTCCACGTACGGCATCACGTAGTACAGCAGCCCATCGGCCTCGCCCGAGTCGAACAGCGGAAGCAGGTGGGGATGTTGCAGGTTGGCCGTGACCCGGATCTCGCTCAGGAACCGCTCAACGCCGAGAACCGCGCCGAGTTCCGGCTTGAGCAGCTTGAGGGCGACGTGCCGCTCGTGGCGGAGGTCGCGCGCGAGGTACACCGTGGCCATTCCGCCCACGCCGATCTGCCGATCGACGTGGTAACGGTCCGAGAGGGCGGTCTGGAGCTGGAGCAGTGGGTCCATTCATGGTTCAAGGTACCGCTCGCCCCGGGTCCCGCCAGACGAAATGGGTCAAGCGCGGTCGCGCCCCGCGCTACCGATTCGTAGCTTTTTCGCCAAGCCCCGCGCCCTGACATGAACTCCGCGACCAGTTGCCCCCGATTCCGCTGAGGCCCCGCGTTGCCGTCCCGATCCACTGGGTCCTGGCCGGTCTGCTCGTCACGGTCCCGGGCTGCCGAGGCGACAGCGGCGGGAGTCGTTCGAGCGAGACCGCCGTGGTCGAGCGGCGCAATCTCGCCGCAACCGTGATGGCCATCGGGGCGTTGCGACCGGAAATCGGCGCGGAGGTGCGGGTCGGCTCGCGAATCTCGGGTCGCGTGCAGCGCCTTCGCGCCAACATCGGCGACCGGGTGACGAAGGGCCAGGTGATCGCCGAGCTCGAGACGGCGGAACTCGACGCCGTCGTGGCCGAGCGGGAGGCGCAGCTTCGGCTCGCCGAGGCACGCCTTGCGGCACAGGACACCAGTTCGCCCGAGGGGCTGGCTCGCGCGGCCGCCGAAGTCGCGCGCGCCGTTGCCACCGAACAATTGACGTCGACAGAACACGACCGGCAGCGGCAGTTACTGGCCAGCCGCGGAGCAACGGCGGCCGATGTCGAAGCAGCCCGTGAACGACATCTCGTCGCGCAGGCTGAACTGGCATCCGCGCGACGCGAGTTCGATCTGACACAGCGCGAGACGCGGGCGGAACACTCGCGCGCGGTGGCCGCGCTTGACCTGGCACGCGTCGAACTTTCGTTCACGATCATCCGGGCGCCGATCTCCGGCACGATCGCCTCGGTCGCCACGCAGGAAGGCGAGACCGTTGCGGCCGGCCTGAGCGCGCCAACGTTCGTCACCATCGTCGACCTGACTCGCCTGCAGGTGCACGCCTATGTCGACGAGGTGGACATCGGCAAGGTCCGATTGGGGCAGGAGGCGACGTTCGCCGTCGATGCCTACCCCGCCAGGGATTTCGCCGGCCGAGTGGGCGCCATCTACCCATCGGCCACAATCCAGGACAACGTGGTGAAGTACATCGTGGCGCTGGACATCGCCGACGACTCGGTCGGGCTGCTCCGCCCGGAAATGACGGCCAGCGTTCGCATCACGCTGGAGCCGCGTGACGTCGTCGCCATTCCGTCGCGCGCCATCCGACGAAATGGCGGACAGAATGTCGTGACCGTGCGGGGCGAGGCGGGAGACGTGATGCGCCCGGTGCGCGTCGGCTGGCGCGACGGGCCGTGGATCGAGATCGTGGACGGACTGCGACCGGGCGAGCGCGTCGTGCTCGATCCGCCCGCATCCAACACACCGGAGCGCACCCCATGAGCCGCGCCCAGCGCATAACGACACATGCGATCGCCTCCCTCCGGGCCAACCGCGCCCGCGCCCTCCTGATGATGCTTGGCCCCGCGGCCGGCGTCGCCATGCTGTCCGCGGTCATCGTCTCGGCCGACGGCGCGCGGCAGCAGGTCATGTCACTCGTGGCCAAGCATGGGCTCGACATGATCATGGTGCGGGCCGGTGGCGAGTCACAGGTCTTCGCGCCCCGCGCCGATCGGGGACTCTCCGTGCTGTTCGCCGAGGACGCGCTCGCGATCGAGGCCGGGATTCCGGGCGTCGCCATGGTCAGCCCGGTGCAGAACCAGCGTGGCATCGAGGTCGTCGCCCGCGATCGTTCCGTGGTGACGCGCGCCTTCGGCGTCGATTCCGACTGGCTGATGATCAGGCGCTGGGCGGTCACCGAAGGGGAGTTCATCGCCGACTCGGACGTAGCCGACGCCAATCGCACTGTCCTGTTGGGTGCGAAGGTGGCCCGGGAGCTGTTCCCGGAGGGGGGAGCGCTGGGCCAGACCGTCCGCGTCAACAACGATCCGTATGTCGTGAAGGGCCTGTTCATCGAGATGGGGGCAAGCGCCGGCGGCGACGACTGGGACGATCGCATCGTCGTTCCCTACACCACGGCCACGCGGCGCCTGTTCAACCGGCCGTCGTTGGAGCAGATCGTGATCCGCGTGTCTGACGCGTCGCGGATGCTGGAAACCGCGGAGCGGGTTCGTGCGCTGCTGCGCGTGCGCCACCAGATCGGCACGGGCGAAGCGGATGATTTCTTCGTTCGCGAGCCGGAGGACGTCGAGGGTGCGGCACTGGACACGTCGCAGACGCTGTGGCGGATGCTCGTGATCGTCGCGGTGCTCGCCGTCGCCGTCGGCGGCTTCGCCACCGCGAACCTCATGCTCGCCGGTGTGTCGCAGCGCACGCAGGAGATCGGGTTGCGCCGTGCCGCGGGTGCGCGCGCCGGGGACATCACCCGGCAGTTCGTCATCGAGTCGCTCCTTGTCACGATGATGGGTGGCCTGGTGGGCGTGGTCGTCGGCGCAGGGGTGGCGCTCGGCCTCGCGTCGTTGGGGTATGCCGCCAGCCGGGTATCCTGGATGCCGTTCGCCGCCGCTCTCGTCGCCAGCGTCGCAATCGGCATCATGGCCGCACTTGTGCCTGCCCGCCGCGCCGCGCAGCTGGATCCGGCCGTCGCCGTTCGCTCCCGCCCTGCCTGACGCCGATGACGGATCTGATCCAGACCGAGCACCTCGCAAAGTCGTACCGGCGCGGGAATTCCGTGACGGAGGTCCTGCGGGACGTCTCTTTCACCGTGCGAACGGGAGAGTTCGTCGCGATCATGGGGGCATCCGGCTCCGGCAAGTCGACGCTGCTCAACCTGCTCGGCTTCCTCGACCGCCCCGATCGGGGTACGTATCGATTCGAGGGGCAGGATCTGTCAGCGGCCGACGACGAGACAATGTCGCGAACGCGCAACCGGAAGATCGGATTCGTCTTCCAGCAGTTCCACCTGCTCGAGCGCACGTCGGCGATCGACAACGTGACCATGCCCCTGCTCTACGCCGACGACGACGTGCCCGACGCCACCGAGCGGGCGCGGCGCGCACTCGATGCCGTCGGCCTCGCCAGCCGGGCCGACCATGCGCCCGGCGAGCTGTCCGGCGGCGAGCAACAGCGGGTCGCCCTTGCCCGTGCCCTCATCAACGATCCGGTCCTGATTCTGGCGGACGAACCGACCGGCAGTCTCGACGCGCAGAGCGGTGCCGGCGTGCTGGACCTGCTGCGCTCGTTCACCAGCACCGGGCGGACGATCGTCCTCGTCACGCACGATCCGGCGATTGCCGCCCGTGCCGACCGCATCCTGGTCATTGAGGATGGCAGAATCGCGGCGGCGACTCCGGACGCATGACCGGCGCACAGGTCCACGCTGGCCGGCGCCGGTCGCTCCGGCGGCTTCTGCGCCTCTGGCGGCACGCGGTGCACCTCGCGTGGTCGCACCGGCGCCGAACCGCCCTCGCCGCGTCGGCCCTGATGACAGGCGTCGCATCCGTGGTGGTGATGTCAGCGGTCAGCGCCGGCGCTGAGCAGCGCGTGCTTCAGCGCGTGCGCGCCATGGGGACGAACCTCCTGGTGATCCAGCCGTCCGTCGCACCACCGGTTGCCGGCCGGGTGCGGCAGCGGACGACCGTGACGACGCTGCGGCCTGCGGATTCCGACTTGCTGGTCGCGAGCAGCGCCCTCGCCACAGCCGTCGCGCCGGCAGCTATTCGTCAGGTCGTGGCCCGATGGGGAGGTCGCAATACGCCGACCACGCTGCTGGGAACCACGGTCCAGGGCCTCCGCATTCAGGGAATCGCTGCCGTCTCCGGCCGCCTGTTCGACGAGCACGAAGAGCGCGAGCAGCGGCGCGTCGCCCTGGTGGGAGCTACCCTTGCTCGAAACCTTTTCGGCGACGCGGACCCGGTCGGCCAGACGATTCTGATCGGGCGCACGCCGGTCGAGGTCATCGGAGTCATGCGGCGACGCGGGACCGATGTTGGTGGGGCCGATCTCGACAACACGATCGGGGTACCGCTGCAGACGGCGCTGCGACGGCTGCTCAACGTTCCCTTCATCGACGCACTGTTCCTGCAGGCGCGCAGCCTCTCCGACCTGGACGCACTGGAACGGGAGGCCATCGGGCTCCTCTCGGCACGGCAGGGAGCACGATCCGGCGTGCCGGTCGAGTTTGTCGTCCGAAACCAGGCGGTCCTGCTGCGTACCGCCCGCGGGACGAGTGAGGCGTTCCGAACACTCATGCTGGCGACCGCCGTATTCTCCCTCGTGGCCGGCGCCGTGGCCATCCTTGCGGTGATGCTGCTGTTGGTGCGGGAGCGGGTTCCGGAGATCGCGCTGCGCCGGGCGGTCGGGGCGAGCGTCCGCGATATCCGGTGGCAGTTCGTGCTCGAGAGCGGGTGGCTGGCCGCGTCCGGCGGTGCGCTGGGCGTCGTGTGCGGCATCGGTGTGGCCGGTATCGGCGCCGCCGTTGGTCGGTGGAACGTGGCGCTTCCGTGGCCCGCGATCGCGGCCGGGCTCACGTTCCCGATCGTCACCGGCATGATGGTCGGCGTCGTGCCGGCGGTTCGCGCGGCGCGGCTTGATCCCGGGAGGGGACTGCGACGGTAGTGAAGAGTGAGGAGTGAGGAGTGAAGAGAGGTCGATTTCCTCACTCCTCACTCCTCACTCCTCACTCCTCACTCCTCACTCCT
>DASWGU010000159.1:0-4641 GCA_036393555.1 Gemmatimonadaceae bacterium | reverse complement strand
CGCGAAGCGCCAGCACTTGCCGGCTTCCGGGATGGTGTCCGACTGCTGCGCCACCGCTGCGACGCTGGTCGAGGCGATCAGCAGCGCGGTGCCAACCGTGCACCGGAGGAGGGACCACAGCTCCTCCACGCCACACCCAGGCGCCGGTGCTTCACGCGGGTTGTCGTTGATCATAGAAAGTGCTGTTCCACGAACGCCGCAAAGACGGCATCAGCAGACCCGCTGCCAGTGCCGTCAGCAGCGCAGCACCCGCGACGCTCAGGTACCCCGATTGATTGTAGCGGAGCACCGCTCCCGAAAGGGCCGGGAACGCCTGACTCGCGGCCGACACAGACCAGACAGCGGCCGCGGCGAAAGCCGACGCTACCACCGTAACCGTAGTGCCGACCCACGGGAACCGTCGCGGGATGTTCAGGGCGTTCAGGAACAGCGCGAGCACGGCGGTCCACATTGCGACGACGATGAAGGGATAGGCGCGGCGAAGGCGGCTCATCGCGGCCTCACCGCCCGGCACGACTGCGCACAGCTCCGGGTTGCCCAATCGCGGCCACCAGCGACACTCGATTGGTGCGACGCTCGCGTCCGCGCTCGACTGGACAAGGCCGATGGGCGAGACGATGAGCCGTGTCCCGTCAGGAGTGGTGCCCTCGGCCCAAGGGGCCGTGGCGCCGCGCTGCAGCGCAATGGCTGACACCGCGATCAGGACCAGGGCGATACCGGCCTGGGTTCGCCCAGGCCGACGCCCGGGTCGTGCGGACACCTCAGTCAACCGTGGAGACGTGAACGCTTACATCGGCGGTCGCGACCGCGACCGTGCCGTAGAGCGGTCACCGGCGCTTGAACGCCTCGACCAGCGCAGCTGCGGCCGCCCCATCGGTACCCGAAAAGGCGAAGTCCAGGCGGACCGAATTGAACAGCGTCACGTCCTCGCGTGGTTGCCGTGAGCGGTCCACCAGGCCGTGAGCCTTCACGCGGAACGGTCCCACTGGAACGCCCTGGTCACGGGCGATCACCTGCACCAGTTCGACGCCGCACGACGCCACGGCGGCGAGGAAGATCTCCGGGGGCGTGAGCTCTTCGCCGGGGCAGCCGTTCTGGACCGGCCCGTCGATGATGAAGTGATGGTTGCGCGCCTCGCAAAGCACGCGCCCGAGTGTGTCCGTGGTGCGCGCACCGATGTCGTATTCGCGGATGTTCGTGGTCACGATCAATGAGAAGCGGTGGCGGCCACAGGGTCAAGGCCGCACGTGTGGCAGGTCAGTCGAATTCCCGTCGTGGTGGCGGCTGGTCGCTGCCCACCTGCCCGACGGCGATGTCGGCGCGCTGGTAGTTCTCCCCGCGCACCGGCGCCCCGTGCATGCGACGCAGGAAGTTGATCTGGCCCACATGGGTCAGCGCGTCGGCAATGGCTCCCTGGAAGATCTTCTGCGGCGGGTAGCCGAGGGGATGGCTGGATGCCAGGTAATCGTCCAGCGCGCGCAACGCCCTGAAGAAGCGCGTCGAGTCGGCCTGCCAGGTCGCCGGCGTGGAGTCGTTCCAGGTTTGCTTGCCGACCGCCTGCGACAGAGCCCAGTCCAGGAGGTCGCAGACGTGGGCGAGAATCTGCGAAGGCGTTCGGGAGGTCCCGGAAGCGAGAAAGTCCCCGAAGCCATCCGGCGCGCCGCGGAGCGCCTTGGCGCCGCGATAGGCCAGGGTGGCGACGGTGTGCCGGAGCATGTCGCGTCCAGTGCCGTCGGTCATGATCGCTCCTCTCGCCGTGACTCGTCAGGCCGCCAGCCTAACGCCCCAGGCTCCCGTCGCGACCAGTGGCCCGGCTGCCTGGGGAGTACGACTGCCGGTTCATCGAGCTGGCAGAGTTGCGGCTCCACCGAGTCGAGGTCGGATCGCAGGACCGCGACATCGCCGACGGCACCGCCTACCGTGGCCATCCCTGCTGGGGCAACCCCCTGGTGATCCGCAGCGCGTTCTGGAAGTAGACCTGCTTGAGGACGGCGTCCGGCAGGTCGATGCCGTACAGTTTCCAGAAAGCGTGATAATCGCGGTAGTAGTCGAAGTAGTCGTCCCGCGTCTCGAACACCCGCCAGTAGTAGGGATACTCCTCCGGCTGGAACGAGTCCTTCCCGAAGAGGATGCGGTCCTGGAACTTGACGAAGAAATCGTGGGCCGCGCGCGGCTGCCGGCCCAGATCGTACAGGATCGCGCCGACCTCGACGAGAACGTTAGGCAGTTCCGTCAGCAGGCGATCCAGGCGGCCCAGGTCGTTGGCGTGCCAGCCCATGTGCGCTGCGACGAAGGTCGTCTTCGGGTTGCGCCGGAACAGGTTGTCCCGCTCCTGCATCAGGTCGTCGAACGACGGAGCCTGTTCCGAGGTGACCTGCCGATTGGGGAAAAGCGACAGTTCCAGCCAGCGTTCGTTGGTGAGATCCACCGGCTGCCAGAACTCCGGCGGGTCGCCGGTGTGGATGAACACAGGGAGCCCGAGCCGCGCCGCAGCGGCCCAGATCGGGTCGAGTTCGGGATCGTCGAGCCGCAGGCGGGTGCCGTCCGCCTTGCGCGTCGAGGTGCCGAAACCCTTGCCGACCTCGCCGATGCCGACCGCTCCCTCCGCCACGGCGGCTTCGAGTGCCGCGACCGCTCGCTCGGCCCATCCCGGTCCGACGTTCCGCAGGTCGATGCCGGTGAAGACGCGCACACGGGCCTTCAGCGGTGACTCGCGGATCGCCGCCAGTGTCCGGGTCAGCCGCTCGCCCGTCATGTTCTCCGCCGCGACCATCAGTCCGATATTGAGGCTATCCATGGCGGCCTCGAGCCTGGCGAGCCCCTCGGCGGACGTGAGCAGTCCGCCCGGGTGTCCGTGGAAGTCGATGGCAGGAAACTTCGCCCTTGGCACGGGATGCGCCGCGGTCACCAGGGTGGAGCGTGGCCGGTAGTCCACGATACTGGGGGGCGTGGCGGTCGGCGCCTGGCAGCGGCGCGGCCGGACCTCGGTCATTCCGGGAGGGCAGGACTGACCCGGCTGGATTTCGACGCCGCCACCCCCGCGGCCGCGGCCGCCCTGCGCGAACGCCAGGCTGCTGGTGCAGAGGAGGGCGCCCAGGCCCACGAGTACCGATTTGCTGCGCATGGAGACTCCGAAAAACGGTGTTCACCAAACTGGCAGGCAGACGCGACGTGGGGAACTGGCTGCGCTCGCGGATTCTCACGCCGGGTGCGGGTCGCCAGATTGGTGCACGGCGCGGGACGACGCGACGCGTCGGGGCTGCGTGGGGGGTGGCCGACGCGGATTTCACTGAGGACTGGAGAGCGGACGGACAATGAAAGTCGGCCTTGTCGGATTCGCGGGTTCGGGGAAGACCACCGTGTTCAACACCATGACAGGACTCCACGTCCCCGTTGGTTTCGGTGGCGAGGTGCGGCTGGGCACGGTTCGGGTGCCTGACGAGCGGATCGATGCTCTGTCGAAGATCTTCCAACCGAAGAAGACCACGTACGCCGAGATCAGCTTCTGCGACGTGCCGGGTGAGCACGGGGCGGAGAAGAAGGGCCTGTCGACGAAGGCGCTGCAGCAGATCCGCGATCAGGAGGCGCTCTGCCTCGTGTTGCGCGACTTCGACAATCCGGCGGTGGAAGGCAAGCGCGATCCGCAGGGCGATTTCGAAGCGTTCCACACGGAGTGCGTCTTCGCGGACCTCGAGATCATCGAGCGACGGCTGCAGCGCGCGCTGAAGGAGAAGGCGCCGCCGCAGGAAGTGGCGATGTTCGAGCGGATGAAGACAGTCCTGGAAGACGGGCGGCCGCTCCGCGCGCTATCGGCCGTGGAACTCGACCGGGGGCAACTCAGGGGGTACGCCTTTCTCACCGACCGGCCGCTGCTGGTCGCGCTCAACGTGGACGAGTCACGGGCCGCGGAGCCGATGCCGGCGGATCTGGCGGCTCGTATCGCCTCGCTGCATGCGGCTGGCCTGGTGCTTTCCGCGAGCGTGGAGGATGAGATCGCGGCACTGGCGCCTGACGAGCAGAAGGCGTTCCTCCAGGATCTCGGGCTGCGGGAATCGGCACTGGCCCGTTTCATCCGGGCCGCGTACGGTCTGCTCGACCTGATCTCCTTCTTTACGGTGGGCGAGGACGAGGTGCGCGCCTGGACGATCCGTCGGGGGACGCATGCGCGGGCGGCCGCGGGTCGGATTCACTCGGACCTGGAGCGGGGCTTCATCCGCGCCGAGGTCACGCCGTACGCGGTGTTCATCGCGTACCGGTCGGAGCATGCGGTGAAGGAAGCGGGCAAGCTGCAGGTGGAGGGCAAGGAGTACGTCGTGCAGGACGGCGACATCATGCACGTCCGGTTCAACGTCTGAGCGCCGGGTCCGATCGTCGGATTCATCGTCGGCGTGATCGCCGGGCTGCCTGACCAGCCCGTGGTTTCAGGGGGTCCGTCCGGCCGACACCTTTCGATCGGGCGGCCCGCTCGCGTCGAGGCAATCGGGCTGCAGCGCTCACTCTTCACTCTTCACTCTTCACTCCTCACTCTTCACTCCTCACTCCTCACGCTTCACTCCTCACTCCTCACTCCTCACTCCTCACTCCTCACTCCTCACTCCTCACTCCTCACTCCTCACTCCTCACTCCTCACTCCTCACTCCG
>DASWGU010000158.1:0-5581 GCA_036393555.1 Gemmatimonadaceae bacterium | reverse complement strand
GGAGTGAGGAGTGAGGAGTGAGGAGTGAGGAGTGAGGAGTGAGGAGTGAGGAGTGAGGAGTGAGGAGTGAGGAGTGAGGAGTGAGGAGTGAGGAGTGAGGAGTGAAGAGTGAAGCGTGAAGCTGGCGCTGTTATTTGGCTCAGCACCAGCTCCAGGACCAGGAAGCAGGTCGAGCATCCAGCACTCACCCACTCAGGCCAGATCGCCAGGGGGGTGACACGTGCTGGCGCTGGAGTTGGCTCGCGCCAGCTCCAGGACCAGGAAGCAGGTCGAGCATCCAGCACCCACGACTCAGGCTGGCAGGTCTCGTGTTCCGAGGCGTCCCCTCAACCCTGCGCGAGGATGCGGCGGAGGCGGTCGGAATACGCGCGACTCTCGTCGTCTCCTGTCACGATCTCGATCGCCGCCGGACCATTGGCGCCGAGTCCCAGCTCCACCGCCCGCGCGATCTGCTCCTGCTGGAAGATCCCGCGGCCCATGATGGCCTCGTTCGCGCCGAGTTCCTTGAGAACGGCAAGCCCGACCGCGTCAACGGCGATCCGGTCGTCGCCGGCGATCATGACGTTCCCCGCTTTCAACTCACCCCGCGAGGGTCCCCCGTCGGTGAACGCGCTGACGCCATCCAGCACGATGAGCTGAGGACGGTAGGCGGTGTTGAGTTCCGCGATCATGCGCCGCATGTCGGGAGAGCGATGCATCGTCCGCCGGATCGGCTTGGGCGTGAGTCCTACGGAGAGCTTGAGCGACATGGTAAAGACACCACCCGAGCCATGCGTCTTCAGGCAGCACGTCGAAACCACGTAGTCGGCGTGCACCACGAGGCGCGGGAGGTGAAAGCCATCGGGCCAGTGCGTCCCGGGTGCCTTGAACTCGATCCACTCCGACTCGGCGATGTTCTCGAAATCGACGATGTCGAAGCGGAGGTCGCGGCCCAGGTCGAAGATCCCCTTCGCCTCCATCACGCCACGAGTCTCCGGTGGTCCGCTGGACTCGCCCAGGGTGATGCTCCTGGCGCCCAGATCATGGAGCTCCTTCACGAGCTGTGCGAGCGTGTCGTTGTGCGTTGAGCCGGGAGCTTCATGGGCGGAATTGAAGTTGGGTTTCAGCACCACGCGTTTGCCGCCGACGGCCCGAAGGTCCATCAGCCGCAGGGCCTGGGTCACGCCGCGGGCCCGGTCCGTGGTCCGGACCAAGGCGACCCGGCTGGGGGTCCGGGCCCAGAGCCGTCCCAGGTTACCCCGTTTCCATCCCGGGAGAGCCACGAATCCTGCCGCTGCCGCGCGGAGGAACTCACGCCGTGGCAGCGGGAGAGCTGCGTGCATCATGAACACCTCGCTGCGGGTCGGTGCCGGAGCAATCATTCGGCGAGGTTGCCGTCCCGGTAATCAGGAAATCCCTCAGAGCCATGCGGACACACACCACGTACCTGACCTTCAACACGAAGAAGCGGCAGGAGATCATCGACATCACCGGTGAGGTCGAGAAATGCCGCGCCGCCGCGGGGATCGAGGAGGGATTCGTACTCGTTTCGGCGATGCACATCTCGGCGAGCGTCTTCGTGAACGACCACGAATCGGGCCTCTGGAAGGACATTCTGGACTGGCTGGAGGACCGGGTCGCGCCTTGGGATCCGGGTCACTACCGGCACAACTCGGGGACCGGCGAGGACAACGCTGCTGCCCATCTGCGATCCCTGACCGTCGGGCATGAGGTCATCGTTCCGGTGACGGCTGGGCGGCTGGATTTCGGACCATGGCAGCGGGTGTTCTATGGGGAGTGGGATGGGCAGCGAGCCAAGAGAGTGATCATCAAGGCCATGGGGACTTAGGTCGGCAGGTCTCAGGTCTGAGGGACTCAGGTCGCAGGTCGCAGGTCTCTGGTGCATAAGTCGCTCCATCCCATTAGATTGCCGTATCCGGTCGGGCCGACATGGACGGCGGGGTGTGCCGCGAGGCGGCGCGACCCCGTGGCCGTGTCCCGAATCGCGTGCGCCATCGGTGTCTCCGCGTCGTCGTGGGGAGTCGGTGAGCGCGAGCGGCGGCCAGGCCGGAGGCCGGCTATCCGATCCTGCAGTGGCGTCCTGATCCGGGCGTCTCCGGGTGCCAGCTTGCCGTCCAACGTTCCACGGCACCGCCGATTCCGCGTTTTCGGGTCGTGAGCGGCCGGTGCCTCGAGGGCGGGTCGCGCAGTGCGCGGCCGCTCACCCACAGTTTCCACATCCATCCGATGAACCATCGTCAGACTCGGCATGCGCCACAGCGCACGCCGGTCGCCCCGCTCTATCGGGGCCCCCAGGCAATCCAGTCCGCCCAGCAGTCGCCCTTCCAGCACGCCCCCAACGCCGCCCTGCTCATTGATTTCGACAACGTCACAATGGGAATCCGCTCGGACCTGGCGGGCGAACTCCGGAACCTGCTGTCATCCGAGATCATCAGGGGCAAGGTCGCCGTGCAGCGCGCCTACGCGGACTGGCGCCGCTACCCCCAGTACATCGTGCCGCTCGCGGAGGCGTCCATCGACATGATCATGGCGCCGGCCTACGGCTCGTCCAAGAAGAACGCCACGGACATCCGCCTCGCGGTTGACGCCGTCGAGCTGGTCTTCACCCGCCCGGAGATCGGCACCTACATCCTGCTCTCGGGCGACTCCGACTTCGCGAGCATGGTCACGAAGCTCAAGGAGTACGGCAAGTACGTGATCGGGGTCGGCATTCGTGAATCGTCGTCCGACCTGCTCGTCATGAACTGCGACGAGTACTACAGCTACAACGCGCTGGCCGGCCTGGTGAAAGCCAGCGAAGAAGAAGTCGTGAAGTGGGATCCGTGGGAACTGGTAATCGAGGCGATCAACCGCATGGTGCGCAACGGCGACGTCATGCGCTCCGATCGCCTGAAGCAGGTGATGCAGGACATCGATCCGCAGTTCGACGAAAAGAACCTGGGGATGTCGAAGTTCTCGAAGTTCTGCCAGGAAGCCGCGTCTCAAGGGCTCCTCAAGGTCACGAAGCTCGAGAACGGCCAGCTCGAGGTCTCACCGGGCGAGCAGGCGGCGAAGGCAGGCACTGGCGGCACGCCGTCTCCACGTGGACCATCCGCGGTGGCGCGACCGGCAGAGAATGGCGACCGCGAAGAACGCGGCCGGCGGGGACGCCGCGGTGGTCGGGGTCGGGGCAGGGAGACCAGAGACGAGCGGCACCGGGACGGCAAGCCGCGGGACGAGATCGCGCGGGAAGAGGTGACCGGGGTCGCGTTGACCCCGGATGAAGCGGCCCCCGATTCCGCCCCGCGGATCGGACACAGCGGCGAGCGCCTGACGAGGGAAGAAGCACTTGGCCTGGTCCGGCGCTCCGCTGAGTCGATGATCACGGGCGACGGACACGTGGCGGCGTCAGCCCTGCGCACGCGCGCGTTCGAGCTCCTGGGACGGGACAGCGAGAGCCTGAACGAGCGCTTCTTCGATCGGGTACTTCGCGACGCCCACGACGAGCACCACATCGACCTGCGGCGGCGTGGCAATGACTACGAAGTTTCGCTGCCCGCGCAGGTCGCTCCGGTCGCTGAGCAGTTGAACCGCGCGGCTGCCGCCCACGCGAGTCCCGCGCCCGCAACCGGCGTTCCGCGTCGCGGCATGGGTCCTAGAGGAATTCCCGCCAAGGGCCGCGCCGGGGGGCGCGCGGGTGCTCCACCCGCGGACCTGCTGGCCGTGGGCGTGGTGGATCACGCCCCGATGGGCGGCGTCACGGTGAAAACCGCGCCCGCCGAGGTTCCGCCTCCTGCTGAGGGAGCGGCTGCCCCGAAGAAGAAGAAGGCACGCGGCCGACCCGGCCGGAAGACGAGCGCAAAGGCGGCGCCCGCAGCCGAACCAGTTCCGGCCACTCACGCGGAGGCCGGAACGGTCGAGGGGGCGACCGCCGCAAAGAAGAGGTCGCGCGCGCCCCGGAAGAAGAAGGTCGCCGCGGCCGGCGCGAAGGACGGATGACCAGGTTCGCCGCGTCGCGGCCGGCGCGGCGGCTCACCGGGCTGGCCATGCCGCCGGAGTTCTACAACCGCGACACGGAGATCGTGGCGCGTGAGCTGTTAGGCGCGGTGTTACAGCACCGTTCCGCTGAGGGAGTGGCGGCCGGACTTATTGTGGAGACGGAAGCCTACCTGGGTCCGCACGATCCGGCGTGCCACGCTGCGGCTGGTCTGACCCCCCGGACCCGGACGCTGCACGGTGCGCCCGGAACGGCGTACGTCTACTTCATCTACGGCATGCACTGGTGCATCAACGCCGTGACTCGCGAAGCGGGCCACGGCAGCGCCGTTCTCATCCGGGCGGTCCAGCCCTTAACGGGCCTCGACCTCATGCGGCGACGGCGTCCCGGACGCCCTGATACTGAATTGGCGAGCGGTCCGGCGAAGTTGTGCGAAGCGCTGGGTATCGACGCCGCCCTGAACGGTGCCCGTCTGGATCGCGGGGCGTTGCGGATCCTGCGCGGCCAACCCGTGCCCGACGACGCGGTGCTGGTCACGCCGCGCATCGGCATTTCGAAGGCGCGCGACTGGCCCCTGAGGTTTGTGGCCACTCAGTCAGGGTGAAGGGTCAGGGGTGAAGAGGTGCTCACCGCGACCCTTGACCCTTGACCCTCAAACCTGTCTCTGGCTCTCGTTTAGAACTTATCTATCGCGCTGCCGACGTTGTAGCGGATGCCAGCTTCCAACCCGATGGTGTACTGTGACCGGCTGAGGAGGAAAGCCTGGCGCGTTGGCATGGCGCTGGCCTGCACGAACAGTGCAGAGCGGCCCAGCGTGTACTGGGCGCCGGCGGCGAAGATCAGCGACGCGCGGCTGCTGTAGTCATCGACCAGGGCAAAGACCTCCTCGAGCGATTCCTCGCTGACGAACGAGCCGACCGGCGCGGCGTTCTGGAGCACGTTGAGCGCCAGTCCCAGGCCGAGATAGGGAGTGAGCGACCGATCCCCGGACGGCAGGAAGAAGATCTCGGCGGAGTAGCGGCGCCAGTCCTTCACGTTGACCGGACGCGCACCGCCGACGGTCGGGTCGTAGACCGCCGCCTGCTTGTCGAAGAACGCCTGCTGCACCGCCAGGCGCAGAGCGATCTGCGTGCGGGTAATGAACCACTCGCCGCCTACGCTCGGAGCGGTCACCATGACCTCTTCATCGTAGCCGGCGTTGAACAACATCGCGCCGCCGTTGATGCCCCAGAACCAGGAGTCCCGGATGCTGTTCGATGAGCCGTTCCCCTGGGCAAACGCCAGCGACGGAACGAGGGTGAGACCGGCAAGGGCGGCGGCCGTGCGAACCATGCGCATACGCTGAGCCTCTGACGACGCGATGAGGGGTCGGCGCTGTTCGGGCGTCACTCCGCGTACAGCGCATTTCGTACTGGCACCCGCACGGCAGGACACCCGCCCCCCGCCCGGGTCCGGCGACTCACCTTTGGGACGATAAGACCGGCGCCCACGTCACTCGGCAAAGTGGTCTCAAACGTGTGGCTTGTCACACTTTGAGACTGGCGAAGGGGCTGGGACACTGCGGTGACGACCAGCCACGAGTCCCTTGTGAGTTGCAGGTGGACG
>DASWGU010000157.1:0-1615 GCA_036393555.1 Gemmatimonadaceae bacterium | reverse complement strand
TCGAGTTGCCCGAGGGGGTATCCAAGCTGGAGGCAGGCGACACCGCGGAGGTCATCGTGGCAATCCGCCAGCGCCTGCGCCTCCTCGGCGACCTGGAGTGGGGCGGCGCGGACCGCGTCTTCGACAGCACGCTCGTGCCGGCGGTGCGACGCTTCCAGAGACGCCACGGTCTGGAACCCGACGGCATCATCGGCCCCGGGTTTCTGCGCGCGGTCAACGTGCCGCTGGCGCAACGGTTGCGCACCATGCTCATCAATATGGAGCGCCTGCGCTGGGTGCCCGAGCACCAGCCCCACAACCTGCTCGTTGTGAACATCCCCGAGTTCCGCCTCCACGTGTACGAGCGGGGCCTCGAAGTGATGAGCATGGACGTCGTGGTTGGGGCCAACGCCACGGGCACGGTGATCTTCAGCGACACGCTGTCGGAAGTCGTGTTCAGCCCCACCTGGACGGTTCCGGCGAGCATCACGCGCGGGGAGATCCTCCCCAAGATCGCGAGGGATCCGGACTACCTCCGCAAGAACAACATGGAGATCGTCGGCGGCACCGCGACGCTCCCGGTGGTCCGCCAGCGGCCCGGGGCCTCCAACGCGCTCGGGCGCGTGAAGTTCCTGTTCCCGAACAGCTACAACATCTATATGCACGACACCCCGTCCCAGGGAGCGTTCGCCCTCGAACACAGGGCGTTCAGCCACGGCTGCATCCGCCTGAGCCGGCCCCGGGAACTGGCGGAGTACCTCCTGCGCGATGATCCGGCCTGGACCCCCGAACGCGTTCGCGAAGCGATGTACGGTGGGCGCGTGACCACCGTGCGGCTGAGTGAGAAGCGGCCCGTGAGGATCGGCTATTTCACCGCCTGGGTGGACGGCGAGGGGCAGCTGAACTTCCGCGACGACGTGTACGGGCACGATGAGCGGCTGGGAAGGGAGCTGTTCGTCGACGCGGAGTCCTCGGAGCCGTTCTCCCGCTAGGCGCGCTCCCCGACCAGCGTCTCAGTCACCTCCGCCGGGACGCAGAAGAAGCTCCGGCCGCACCAGTGGCGCCTGCCTGCGCAGCGCCTCCACTTCGTCGATCTCGATGGGGATGAAACGGGTCAGCCACTCGTGGCCGCTGTCCGTGACCAGAACGTCGTCCTCGAAGGCGACCCGGGTGCCGTTCACCACCACCCCCTGCTCGATGGCCAGAACCATGCCGGGGCGCAGCGGCGCCACGTAGTCGCCGTGCTCGTGCACTTCCATCCCGATGTAGTGCCCGATGCCGTACGTGTAGCTCTCGTCCCACCCGCCGGCGTCGCGCAGCATGGACACCGCCAGGTCGTGGAGCTCCCGCCAGGTGACGCCGGGCCTCACCGCGGCGATGACAGCCTTCTGCACGCCCAGCACCACGTGGTAGATCCGCCGCTGCTCATCGGTGAACCGATCTCCCGCGGGCACGGTGCGCTGCACGTCAGCCGAATAGTGGTTCATGCGCGCACCGGTGTCGAAGTGCACCAGGATCCCCTCGCCGATGCGGGCGTCACCCTTCCGGGCCGCCTCCTCCTCCGCGGTGCTCTCCCAGCGCAGTTCCTCGTCCAGGTGACTGGCCAATGCCACGCCGGTGTGGAAGCCCAGGTCGG
>DASWGU010000156.1:0-2615 GCA_036393555.1 Gemmatimonadaceae bacterium | reverse complement strand
GGCCGGCACGTTGATGGGCTGGCGTTCCCGCGTGGCGTCGTTGCAGTGGCGCTCGCTTTCCACGAGGGCGACGAGCTTGTCACGTCCCGCCACATGCCCACGGGGACCGCTGGCAAAAAAACCGTCGGGCTCGGCGAACAGCTCCGCATACTGGCCGGCGTCGCACGTACCCAGGGCTCGCGAGTAACCGGCCACGAGCTGCTGCATCTCCGCTCGATCCTGTGCCGTTAACGTCATGGCCGCGTGAGCGCGCTCCTGAGCCGACATGCCCCCAGGGAGCATGACGCTCGCGAGGAGTGCCAGCCCCGGAACGACCGGGACCTTCCACATTACTACTTGTCTTTTCGTCAGCACCCTGCGTCTCCCTTCGCTGCGGCGTGGTCGGTCGCGATCACTGTTCGCAGCTCGAATTCACCGTCTCCAGCGCCACGACGTTGATGCGGCTGCCGCGACCGCCCGGATCCCTGATGAGGAAGCCCTTGATCTCCATCTTGTGGCCGTCGTTGGCATCAAGGGGGGTGAAGATGCCCATCAGTCCGAACGTCTCTTTCCCCAACGGGGCCGTCGCGAGGCGCTTGAGGCTGTCGCCTTCCGAGGCGTCCGGATCCTCGGTTCGGCTCGGATCGCTCGTGTTGGTCAGCACCCAGGCGCTGTCGGGACTCCTGGTGAGACATCCCACGACCTGAACCAGGGTTCCGGTCGGGATTTCCTTGGGCGCGTTCTCCTCGACAATCAACACGCTCGGGACATCAGGGCCCACGGCGAACTCCTCTGCGCCCGCAGGAAACTTGTTGGCCTGGAGGATGTAGGTCACCACATCCAGATAGGTGGCCGCAGACAGGCTTCCCGGGTCGTTGTCCGGCATCCGGGTCGTGATCTCACGATACAACTGGTTCGCCGTCACGAAGGCCCACCGCCCCATGAAGCGGGTCCCGACCAGCGGCGGCGCCTCATCGCCCCCGCGGAGGTTCTCGCCGTGACACATCGCGCAGTAGGTGTCGAACTCGGCCTTCCCGCGCGCCGCCTGCTCGGCGGTATACACGCCGTCCCAGACGGTCCGTTGCTCTTGCGCGGCAGCCTGGGCCGGCATCCCGGCCGCGAACCCAAGCGTCAGTGCCAGTCCGCAGACGGTGGCACGCCTCGACCGACCTCGACCGCTGCTGCCGGCGCGACAAACCATATCACCCTGCCTTGCCATCCTTGCCATCATGGAGCCATCATGGACCGGTTCCCGGACGCACCTTGTCGATGACCGTCCGGTCGAGTCGGGGCGCCTCGAGACTGAGTGCATCCTCCGCCGCGGGAAACCCGTTGAACCGCAACACGTAAGCCACGACGTTGGCGTACGTATCCGCGTTCAGGCTCGCCGGATCGTCGGCCGGCATCGACTCCGTGGTGACGTCCAGCAACTCCTTGACCGTCCGGCCCGCCCAGTTGTCGATGAACTCATCCCCCGTCAGGGGCGGCACATCCATCACGGGGTCGCCTCCCAGCGTGTAGAGGTGACAGCTGGCGCAGTAGTACTCGTACTCGACTTTGCCGCCCGTGGCCTGTTCGTCGGTGTACACGCCGTCCCAGATCGATCGCCGGTCCTGCGACGGCGCATCCTGCGCCGCAGCTCGAGGAGCCCGTAGCGCGGCGACATCGATCGCCTGCGCGCTCAGGACCATGAGCACTCCTGCCCCGACCGCTGCAACGATGGTCATCTGACCCGAATGATATCCCATCTGGCGTTCACTCACCCCTGAGGCCGGCGTCCGATATCCGTGCTTTTTGTCCGTCTTTTCGGGGTCATCCCGCGGACCTGGCCGACGACGACAAGTGCCCGCCGCGAGGGTTGGGGCCTTGCTCAGGCAGCTCTCCCTCACGACCGAGCGTCCGGAAACAGTCTATGCCGCCAGCAGCTCGACGTGTGCCAGAAAGTGGCCCGGGTCTCCGGGGGCTGCGCCCACCGCCGGCGTTTCGTCTCCACGCCAAACGCCGAGGCGGCCACGCCCGATCGAGTCCTGACCGAATGGAACTGTATAACATGTTAAGGCTTCCCAGACAAGGCGAGGCGGCCTCCGTGTCGCGCGCGCACTCGGCGCGCAGCTTGTCCGGAGGAGCTTCATTGGCTATCCTGCTGCGACCCCGCCGGCACATGCGCATCCTCCTTCTGACACAGTTCTACTGGCCCGAAGAACGATCGGCGCCGATGAATCTGGCGGCCCTGGCCGAGTTCCTGCAGGCGAACGGCCACGAGGTGACGGTGGTCACCGGATTCCCGAATCATCCGTTTGGCCGCCTCTACCCGGGCTACCGGATGCGATGGCGTCAGTGGGACGAGGTTCGCGGCGTGCGCGTCCTGCGCGTGCCGCTCCATCCGGATCACAGCCTCTCGGTGCCGCGGCGCGGCTGGAGCTATGCGTCATTCGCCCTGTCCGCCGCCACGCTTGGCGCCTGGCTCACGCGGCGTGTCGCTCCCGACGTGCTCCTCGTCTATCTCCCTCCGTTGACCAACTGGCTCCCCGTCCGGCTGCTCACGTGGATCCATGGGGTGCCTGTCGTCTACTGGGAAACCGATCTCTGGCCCGACGCGCTGGCGGCCACGGGACACGAGCTCCCGGCGTGGATCC
>DASWGU010000155.1:0-9388 GCA_036393555.1 Gemmatimonadaceae bacterium | reverse complement strand
GCAGTTCGGCGAACCCGCGGTTATTGCGGAGCGCACCGGAATGGACGTGATCTCCGACTTCCGGGTTCGCGACGTCGCCGCGGGTGGACAGGGCGCACCTCTCGTTCCCATTGCCGACGCGCTCCTCTTCGCCAGTCCCACCTCGTGGCGGGCGCTCCAGAATCTGGGAGGCATTGGAAACGTCACCATCGTTCCGCCGCTGGGTGACCTTTCCGGAGTGCGGGCGTTCGACACCGGCCCCGGTGTCGTGGTGATCGATGCGGTTACCAGTGCGGTGTCGCCCGGTGCCCGCTATGACGTGGGCGGGCAGTTGGCACTCGCGGGTACGGCGGTTCAGCCGGCCGTGCGTGAAGCGCTGGCGCACCCGTTCTTTGCCGAATCACCGCCCAGGTCCACCGGTCGCGAGCTGTTCAGCGCGGAGTGGATCATCGCGTTCGTGGAGTCGTGCCGGCGCCACGCTCCGGCCGTCACGGCCGCGGACCTGGTGGCCAGCGCCGTGGAACTGACCGCGGCGAGCATTGCCGATGCCTTTCGCCGTTTCGTTCCCGAGCCGGTTGGGGAGGTCCTGGTGTCGGGAGGGGGCGCCGAGAATCCGGCGCTGGTCGGCGCGATAGAGCGGAGACTCCCGCTGACCGTGAAGAGATTCTCGGACGTCTTCTTTGATGGCGAGGCGAAGGAGGCCGTGGCGTTCGCCTTGCTGGGCCGGCTCTTCCTGGAGCGACGCGCGGGGAACATCGTGTCCGTGACCGGGGCCCGGGGTTCGCGCGTTCTGGGCAAGCTGACCCCGGGCGCGGGACCGGCGCGCTAGCACCAGCTCCAGGACCAGGAAGCAGGTCGAGCATCCAGCACTCACGACTCAGGCCGGCCGGCTGAGTGCTCAGTACTGGCTGCTGGAACTGGATGACAAATGCTGGCACTGGGGTTTTTGCTCAGCACCAGCTCCAGGACCAGGAAGCAGGTCGAGCATCCAGCACTCACGACTCAGGCCAGCTTACCTGGCCGCGAACAGCCGCCAGGCGGCGTAGAGCAACAGACCGATTCCGATGCCGGTAATGACGCGAGAGTAGATCGCCCCTCGGCGGCGGCGATCCTCGTCGTCCGCCGGCCGCA
This sequence comes from Gemmatimonadaceae bacterium, assembly GCA_036393555.1. Taxonomy (GTDB): domain Bacteria; phylum Gemmatimonadota; class Gemmatimonadetes; order Gemmatimonadales; family Gemmatimonadaceae; genus JABWBJ01. The sequence continues at coordinate 8,278 of DASWGU010000155.1, read as the reverse complement.
CCGGCCACGGCTGCGTGATGACGCCCGGATCGGCCGCCGGCGCCGTCCGTTCGGTGGGATCATCGGACGCCTCAAAGGCGTGGTACCGCACTTCGTCGCCGGCTTCGGCGACCCTGAGTCCGCTCCCTTCGAATCGGGCGGCCACGACGGTGATGTTGTCCGGTCCGCCCACGTCGTTGGCCATGCTGATCAGCCGCTCGCATGCGACCGACAGGTCCAGTTCCTCTTCGATGACCTTGGCGATTTCGTCCGCCTTCACCAGTCCTGACAGGCCATCGCTGCAAAGCACCAGGATGTCGTCCCGACGCAAGCGCTGCTCGGTGACGTCGACCTTCACGTTCGGCTCCGGACCGAGTGCCTGCAGAATGATGTTCCGGCGTTCGCTTTGGGCCGCTTCTTCCTCGGTGAGCTCACCGGCTTCGATGAGCTTCTGCATCAGCGACTGGTCCTTGGTGAGTTGTGTCGCCATTCCCTGCCGGACCAGGTAGGCACGACTGTCCCCGACCTGGGCCAGGTACAGGGTGTCGCCGAGCAGCACGGCGATCGTCGCCGTGGTACCCATGCCGCGCAGGTCTGGTCGATTGACGGCCTGCTGGAAGATCGACCAGTTCGCGATTTCCGCGGCGCGGGTCAGTTCCCGGACCAGTTCCTGGGGTTGCAGCGGACTGCGTCCCGCCAGGCGCTCCCGGAGGTGTCGCAACACGACGTCCACTGCCGTCGCCGAGGCAACCTCACCGGCCGCGGCGCCTCCCATGCCGTCGGCCACCATGAACAGCGTCGCCATGGAATCGGCGGGCTGCTCCACGAGGCGCTCGAACCGCAGCGGTTCGCCTTCGCTCAGGTTGGCGACGATATACGAATCTTCGTTGTGGTCACGCGTCCGCCCGACGTGACTCTGCCCGAACATCTGCACCACGACCGGCGCCGATGTCGCGTCGTCTTCGTCCCGGGAGGACCTCGGAATCACGTATTCCCCAGAGAAAGTCGCCATGATGTCGTCAGCGGTCAGCGAAGCGCGGTCACGCGAGGGGCTGACCGTTCCTGTGCGACCGGCCGATAGCACCTGTCTGTCGGCCGGAACACCTGGCGATCACCAGGTCGGGGAATAAGGAAAACCGGGAAACGCCCGCCGTCCAGACGTGGCGGGGGTTCCCGGGCGGCATCAGGCCAGGTCGACCCGCAGCATCTTCCGGCCGAACAGCAGGCGCTCTCCCGCGTGCACCACCCGCTCGCCGCGGACCAGGACACCGATGCCGTTCCGGCTGCCCAGGTCGCGCACGACGTACTGGTCCCGCTCCGGGAACGACCGGATCTCCGCGTGCCGCGCGCTCATGGTCGGATCGTATGGGAACGCCCAGTCGCCGTAATCCCGGCCAATCAGAATCGAGCGGCCCTGGGACAGGTAGAGCACGTCGCGCACACTGCCGTCGGCGCGCAACTGCTCCAGCATGGCATCGTCGCGCGCCGGGGTGCGCGATCCCGCCTGACGCAGCTCGGCGTCGTCGATCAGGAAGCCGGAGGACAGCTTGCGGAACCGGATGACCTGGGAACCGATGAGGAGCACGTCACCGTCCGTCAGGGCGTGCGGCGCCAGGATGTACAGCCAGCTTCCGTTCGACGAACCCAGATCACGCACGTGCAGGGTGTTGTCGCGCCACGTCAGGACGGCATGCTCGGGAGAAACTGCGTCGTCGTCGTCGAAGCGCACGTCGCCGGTGGTGCGTCCCACGACCACCTCCTCATGCTCCAGCGGGATTTCCCGGACCACGTCGCCGTCATCGGCGAGCAGGGAAAGCCGCGGTCCGTTGGCTCCAAAGGCAACCCGGGGCGTGACGCCCCGCGGTTGCGTGTGCACCGTCATCCCCGGCGTGTCCAGTAGGCCTCGCAGCGGTTCACCGCAGGTGGCGCAGAAGGCATCGCCATCACCCGCCCGGCCGCCGCAGGATCCGCAAAACACCGGCTGCACGACGCTGAAACCTGTCTTCAGTCCGCAATGGGGACAGAAATGAAGCGCCCGATCGACGGATCGGGAGCAATGTGGGCAGGGTGCCGTGCGCAGGGCGCGGGAACCCGTTGGCGTCATGATCCGGCCACCTTGCAGTTCGCGCGCGATCGGCCGTACCGCGGCGCGGTCGTCGAACGAAGATAAGTCCGCGCCTACACCCGATTCCCCCTCTGCTCGCATGCGCCATCCACAGTGGACGCAGAAGCTTTGGGTCGGCTCAGGATCGCTGGTGCGACCGCAGTTCACACAACGGGCCACCGGATACGTCCTCGCGTCTGAGGAGCAGACCGATACGGAGGAGTTTCGATGCTACTGCGAAGTTGCTACAAAACGCCATACGGATCAACCCGTGGATTCGGTTTCGGGATGCCGCAAGTTGCTTACCCCGACTACCTTGCGCCCCATGGTGAGGCTGCCGCAGTCCCTTGTCGCGGTTGGCGTGCTCCTGCTTGGGGCGGGGTGCTTCCCTGGCCCCGTTCTGTCACCAGGACCGGGCGAAACGAGGCCGGCCACCACGCCCGCTGGGGCACCCGGTGCGACGCCCGTGGACAGCACGACGCGGTCGCCCCTGCCAGCGATTCCCTCGGTGACGGGCCCGGTCGCCATCCGCGTTGTCTACCCTCCAGACGGAGCCTCGATTGCGGTCAGGGACTCGAACTTCATCTTCGGCTCGGTAGGGAGCGGCGCGGCGACCCTTGCCATCAACGGGCGAAGCGTCCAGGTCCATCCGAACGGGAGCTTTCTGGCGTACCTCCCTGTCCCCGCTTCCCCCCCGGGTGAGTACCGCCTGGTTGTGGTACAGGGCAGCGATACCGTTCAGCTTCAACATCGGGTTTCGATTCCTCCGCCGCGAGTCATGTTGTCGGCCACGAGCGCGTCGATCGTTGACTCGGCCAGCGTGGCGCCGCGGGGGCGTTATGCACTGGAGCGCTGGGAGCCGGTACGGGTCAGTATTCGTGCTGCGGCCTCGGCGGCTGCGGAACTGCAGCTTGCTGACGGTTCCCGGGTGCCCATGGTGTCGTCGAGTGCGGACGAGGACGCCGCCGCTGCCGTGTTCGCGACCGAGGTCCCCGCAGTGCGACTCAACAGCTCTGCCTGGGTCCAGGTGACACGCGGGCGGGACAGTGTGAGGCTGCCCCTTTCCCGCATCGCTCTCGCGGACTCGGCCGGCAAACGGTATGCCCGCCTGGGCGCTGCGCCGTCCGCGGTGCCGGACACCGATCGGGTCATCATCGGTCGTCCGGTTGCGGGCGGTACGTACAAGTGGTTCCTGATTCCGGGAACGCAGGTCGAGGTGACCGGGCAGGTGGGTGCGGCGACTCGCATCCGTCTGGACCGCGACCTGCAGGTCTTCGTGGACCGAACCGAGATCGCAATGCTGGCGCCGGGCGCCTCTCCGCCCCGGCGCGTGGCCAGCAATGCGCGCGTCATCCACAACGGGTTCTGGACCGACGTTCGCATCCCGATGTCGGACATTCCGCCCTACTCGGTCGACGCGGACAGCCGGGCCCTGGTCCTCACGCTGTACGGTACGACGGCCAACACCGACATCATCAACTTCGCGTCCGTGGACTCCGTGGTGCAGCGGGTGACCTGGCGGCAAGTCACCAGCGACCGGGCGGAATACCGGGTGGAGCTGCACCAGGCGCCGTTCGGCTACCTGGTGATGTGGGACCACAACGCGCTGGTGTTGAGGGTTCGCCAGGCGCCGGCCATCGACCCCGCCCGCCCGCTGCGGGGACTGGTGATTGCGGTCGATGCCGGCCATCCGCCGGCCGGGGCGACCGGTCCCACCGGTCTGTACGAGCCCGTGGCCACGTTAGGCGTCGCGGAACGGCTCCGCACGTACCTGGAGCAGCGCGGGGCGACCGTGGTGATGACCCGACTGGCTCCGGGCGCCGTGGCGCTGGCCAATCGTCCCGTGATCGCGCGACGGGCCAACGCCCATGCGTTCGTTTCGATCCATCTGAATGCCTTCCCCGATGGGGTGAATCCCTTCGAGCGAAACGGGACCGGGAGCTACTATTTCAACTCGTACTCGGAACCGCTCGCGCGCGCCGTCCAGGCAGGCATGGTGAACCGCATGGGGCTCCGCGACCTGGGCGTCTATTACGACAATCTCGCCGTCCTCCGCCCGACCTGGATGCCGAGCGTGCTTTGTGAGGGGGCCTTTCTGATGATCCCGGAGCACGAGTCGGCCCTGCGCACGGCGGAATTCCAGGACGCCTACGCGCGAGGCGTGGCCGACGGCGTCGAGGCGTACTTCAGCATCCAGCACTCACGACTCAGGACTGCTGGCTGAGTACTCAGTACTGGGTGCTCGAACTGGGTGACACGTGCTGGCGCTGGAGTTTGGCCCAGCACCAGCTCCAGGACCAGGAAGCAGGTCGAGCATCCAGCACTCACCACTCAGGCCAAGGATCGCTGAGTACTCAGTACTGGGTGCTCGAACTGGGTGACACGTGCTGGCGCTGGGTTGTGGCCCAGCACCAGGACCAGGAAGCAGATCAAGCATCCAGCACTCACCACTCAGCCAGCCTATTCCCGCAAATGCCCTTCCTCCATCCCCTCGCCTTCATCTGTGGTCGCGTGTCGCTGGGTGACCGCGTCTCGATCTGGCCCTTCGCGGTCCTGCGCGGTGACACCGAACGCATCGAGGTCGGTGACGAGACCAACATCCAGGACGGAACCATCGTCCACGCTGACGAGGGCCTTCCCACCCTGATCGGCCGGCGGGTCGGCATCGGCCATCGCGCCATCATCCATGGCAGCGTCATCGAGGATCGCTGTCTCATCGGTATGGGTGCGATCCTCCTGAACGGCGTCCATGTCGGCACGGGTTCGATCGTCGCAGCGGGCGCGGTATGCCGGGAAGGAATGCGCATTCCAGCCAACTCTCTGGTGGTGGGCGTACCGGCCAGGGTGATCCGCGAGACCACGGACGCCGAGCGTGAGCGCATCGAAGAGACCGTGGAGGCGTACCTGCGGTTGCAGGATGAACACGCTGCCGGGAAGCACCCGGACCAGACGCGTACCTGATCGCCCGTTAAAGCGGCGGATGCCTCCCGGGGTTCGCTGAGCCACGGCGACGCATTCCTGCGCCTCTTCAGGCTGGAACCATATCGCGCCCTTGCCGGATTCGTGGCTGGCGCGGCTGCCGTTCCAGGCCGTGGCTGGCATTTCGAGACAGCGCGTGAGACGCGAAACCGCCCATCGCGGGCTCCGTAGCGTATTCCAACGTGTTCCCATGACATGAGCCGGACAACAGACGAGGCACTGGCAGCAACCGTCGTGCGCACCGGCGTCGGGCCGTTCCCTGATGCCGCACTGGAGCGCGCCTACCGGCGCGACTACTTCGAGCTCTCGATCCGCACCGTGCGCTCCGCGATCGGGCTGGCGATCGCGCTGTTCGTGCTGTTCTCGCTGGTGGACCCCTACGTTGTCCCGGGGGCGGAGGTCGCCCTGCGGAGCGTCCGGCTGGGATTCGTCGCTCCCACACTGGTAGCTGTCCTGGTCTGGTCGTACTCGCGACACTTCCGCGACCATCTGGTGGCCGGGCAGTTCCTCACCGTGATGATTGGCGGCTCCGCCCTGATCTTCATGGGAACGCTGGGCGACCATGTCGTCGCCGACGCGCAGTACGTCGGGCTTCTGCTGGCGGTGATGTGGACGCACTCGGTGTCCCGGCTCCCGTTCGCCGCAGCCACGCTCGCGACCACGTTCCTGACTGCCGGATACCTTGGCGTGGAGCTGATACTCGACCGCCTGACGACGACCGCACTGTTGAACAACGGTCTCCTGCTGGCGTCCGCGCACCTGATCGGGATGATCGCGAGCTACCATCTCGAGTCCGGATTCCGGCGCGACTTCCAGCAACGCATGCTCCTGGACCAGCGCCGCCGGGCGCTGGAGGAATCGATCGACAGTCTGCACGAGGCCGAGGGACGGGTCTCGGAGCTGGAATCGCGCGCTCCCGATTCGATCGAGAATCTGCCGCGCTGGGCCGAGCAGATCGTCCGCGAGATCCGCCGCACGGTGAATGCAGCGGAGGTTCGCGTCTGGCGGTGCGCCGACGGTGAGCCGGTGGCGCTGACGGAGGGCGACCTGCAACCGCCGTCGCGCGACGAGGTCAGAGCCGCGGGCCAGATGTCGACCGATGCACTCGGCAATGTGATTGTGCCGCTCAGTGGTCTATCGGGTGAGCTGTTCGGCGTCATCGTCATCGCTTCACCGGCAAACTGGGGATCGCCGGAGCGTCGCCTCGTTGGCGGATTCGCGCGGTACCTGGGCGGGGCGCTGGAGATCCTCGAGAAGCGTCATGAACTGGCGCTGGAGGAGGCGCGGCGTGAAGGAAAGCGCCGGCGCATGCAGGAGCAGGGGGTCGGTGCCATGCGGCTCTGCCCCACCTGCGGCCGCTGCTTCGACGAAGGTCCGGAGCGGTGCGACGTGGATGGAACGCGGCTCGTGCCGCAGCTCCTTCCGTACCGGGTGCAGGACCGGTACCAGCTCGTACGACTCCTCGGTCAGGGAGGTATGGGTCAGGTCTTCCTGGCGCGGGACGAGCGGCTTCAACGCGAGGTCGCCATCAAGGTGCTGCACGGCGAGACGCCGCTGGATTCCCAGACCCGAGCCCAACTGGCCCACGAAGCGCGGGCGGTGGCCCGGATCGGTCACCCGGGCGTCGTGGACATCTTCGATCTCGGCGAACTGGACGACGGCTCGGCCTTCATTGTCATGGAATACCTCTCGGGGCGCGCGCTCTCCGAGGTGATTGCGCGCCATGGCCGCGGCACGCCGCAGCAGGTTGCGTCGCTGCTCCGGCAGGTCGCGGCCGCGCTCTCCGCCGCGCATCGCACCGGCGTCGTGCACCGGGACATCAAGCCGCAGAACGTCTTCCTCACCCGAGTCGCCGACGGCTTCCAGGTTCGGCTGCTGGACTTCGGCGTGGCTCGCGTCGCTGGCGCCGGTACCAATCGCGACAGCGGGAGAGGAGGCGTTCTGGGAACGCCGGCCTACATGGCCCCCGAGCAACTTGGCGGCGCTGAGGGCGACGAGCGATCGGACCTGTGGGCGCTCGCGGCCGTTGCGTTCGAGGCGCTCGTCGGTCGCCGGCTGATGCGGCCACGCGGCTCGATGGCCGAGCTGCTCGCGTCCATCCTGAGCGATCCGGTGCCAGACGTGTCATCGGCGGTGGAGGGTGCGCCGGCGGAACTCGATTCGCTCTTCTGCGCTGCGCTCTCCCGCGATGCTGCCCGTCGCCCGTCGAGCGTGACCGAATGGGCGGAGAACGTGGCGCGGTGGCTCGACGCAATGCCGGCCGGCCCGGGTTGGCCGCTCCCGATCACGCACGAGCTGACCATCCGCGATGACACGCCGGTCCCTCGGGTGTCGGCGCTTTCGCCGGGGTGACCTGGCGGAAGTGTGGCACGCAATGCAGCTCGGGCAACGGCTTGTCCCCAGGAAGAGTGTCGCTGCGTGGCCGGACGCCGACGCAGCCCGACCTGAGTCGTGAGTGCTGGATGCCGACGCAGCCGACCTGAGTCGTGAGTGCTGGATGCTCGACCTGCTTCCTGGTCCTGGAGCTGGTGCTCAGCCGAACCCCAGCGCCAGCACGCGTCAGCCAGTTCGAGCAGCCAGTTCTGAGCGTTCGCTCTCTGGCATGAGGAGCGACAGCTCGACCAGCCGGTGCGCGCGGCGGAGCGTCGGGACGGTCAGGTCATACCTTCGAGCAGCCGGAGGGAACGGGCCAGGCGTCGCGCCTCGCGCGACGCGACGTCGCGACCCAGCGGCGTAATGCGATAGTAGTGCCGGCGCGGATCGTCGTCCGGCTTCCGCGCGGCCCGCGCCGGGGCGATCAACCCCTCTTCGCTCAGCCGGGCGATCAGCCGGTAGAGTGACCCGAGCTCGAGTTCTACTTCGACTCCTCACTCACCTGCCGGAAGCACCTTGGCGTTCTCTGTGGCAGGCGGTACGTTCGGCGCGGTTCAAAACGGCCACGTTTTGAGGCGGAGGCGTCCGGCCAGGTCAATTCGGATCGACTGTAGCGTCACCACGAAAGCGGTCTGCGGGTTCCTGCACGGCAGTAGCACGCCCACGGCTTGAGAGGGGACGTCCATGAGCGAATCCGTACCGGTTTCGGAGCTCGGCGCTGCCGGCGTCATTGCCGTTCCCATTCGCACCCCCGTCACGCTTCTCGCGCCGGGATTGCGCGCGAGGGCGATGGCAGCGCTGCCTCTGGCATCCGCGCCGTTGGTCCTGACCGCGCTGCTCGCC
>DASWGU010000154.1:0-8817 GCA_036393555.1 Gemmatimonadaceae bacterium | reverse complement strand
TGACAGCGCGCGCACGCTCAGTGAGTTCGGGATCTACCGCACCGGCAGCCTGACCGTTACCGGCGACGCCGATGCCGAAGTCACCCAGGTCGGTCTGGTGACCTCGACCATGTTCGACGTGCTGGGTGCGCGGGCCGAGCTGGGCCGGCTGATCACGCCGGACGACGACCTGCCCGGCGGTACCATGCGCGTGGTGCTGGGCTACGAGTACTGGCAGCGTCGCTTCGGGGGAGACCGTTCCGTGCTCGGCCAGATGCTGCACACCAGCGACGGGTCCTTCGAGATCATCGGCGTAACGCAGCCGGCGCTCCCGCTGCCCATGCCCGGCCCCTTCTCCTCTGCTGCGTCGCTGGCCGGGGTGGGAATGGATCTGTGGTTGCCGATGAAGCTGAACCCGGCGGGGCCATTCTGGAACAACCATCCGAACGTTGGCGTCGGCCGCCTGCGACCCGGCGTGACGGCAGCCGACGCACAGCGTGAAATCAGCCTGCTCACACGACGGCTTCCCGACGCGATACCCAACGCGTACTCGGCGGGGTTCATGAGCCAGTACAACTTCCGCGGCGAGGTGGCGCCACTGAAGGACGCGGTGCTGGGACCCACGTTGCCACGCACCCTCTGGACGCTGTTCGGTTCGGTCCTGCTCGTGCTGCTCATTGCGGCAGCGAACGTAGCCAACCTCTTCATCGTCCGCCTGGAAGCGCGTCGCCACGAGGCGGCCATCCGCACGGCACTCGGCGCCGATCGGCGTCACATGGCAGTGCATTATCTCGCGGAGAGCTTGCTGCTGAGCGGTACCGCGGCGATCGCCGGTATCTGGATTTCGTACGCGGGGATTCAAGCCCTGTTGAGCATTGCCCCTCAAGACGTCCCCCGACTGGCGACCGTGGGACTGGCGTGGCCCTCGGTTGCCTTTGCAGTTGCCACGGCACTCATCGTGGGCCTCGTGTTCGGCCTGCTTCCCGTCGCGAGGCGGTCACCTGCGGTCACCGGTACGCTGCGCGAGGATGGTCGGGGTCTCACGACGTCGAGGCCGCGCCGGTCGTTACGAAACTCCCTCGTCGTCGGACAGCTCGCTCTCGCCGTGGTGCTCCTTGCCGCGGCGGGCCTGATGTTGCGGAGCTTTCAGCGGCTGCGTGCGGTGCAGCCCGGCTTCCGCGCCGACAACGTTCTGGCATTCGACGTCTCACTGCCCTATACCGAGTACGCTACCAGGGAAGTGGCCATCGCCTTTCATCGTCAGCTGCACGAAGCGCTGCGCGGGTTACCCGGGGTTGTCAGCGTCGGTGGCGTTTCGGCCCTGCCGCTCGAAGGGTACGCCACGGGTTGCACGGTAGTGTGGCGGGAGAATCGGCCGTTCGCACCTGGTGAGGAGACACCCTGCGTTTCCACGCCGCTGGCCACGCCAGGGTTCTTCCAGTCCCTTCGCATCCCGGTCCGCGGGCGCGAGCCGGGATGGCGGGACGTCGATGGTCGCACGCAGGCCGTCGTGGTGACCCAGGCGCTGGCCGATCGACTCTGGCCCGGCGAGGACCCCATTGGCCAGGGGATCAACAGCAACGGCTGGGACTCGAACGTCTGGTACCGCATCGTCGGCGTGGTACCTGAACTCCGCGCCGAGGCGTTCGATCAACCGCCGTCCGAGGCGGTGTTCTACGCCGCGACGGGGTTCAATCCGAACGCGCGCAGCGGCGCGGTGAACTTTCTCACGTACACGGTACGAACCGAGGGCACATCGCCCCAGTCAGCCATTCCGGCTGCGCGTCGGCTTCTCAGCCAACTCAACCCGCGCGTCCCGTTCGAGAATCCCCGGACCATGGAGCAGGTCGTGTCCCGCTCCCTGGCCCGAACTTCGTTCGTGATGATCCTTCTGGGCATCGCGGCCGCCGTGGCCCTCGTATTGAGCGCGGTGGGAACGTACGGAGTGATCTCGTACGTCGTGACGCAGCGGCGCCCGGAGATCGGGGTGCGGATCGCGCTGGGCGCGCCGGTGCGACTGGTGTCGCGACTGGTCATCCTCCAGTCGCTGCGACTGGCGGTGATCGGCGTGGTGATCGGTCTGGCTGCCGCGTGGGGCACGACACGGTTGCTCTCGCGGCTGCTGTTCCACGTCAGCCCGACGGATCCCGTGGTCCTCGCGTCCGTGGCCGTGACGCTGATCGCGATCGCGGGACTGGCGGCATTCGCCCCGGCCTGGCGCGCCTCACGGATCGATCCCGTGGAGGTACTGCGGAACGGCTGACCGCCGCGGCGGCGTTTTCGTGGCGCTCGCGCTTTACAGAAAGGACGGGACGCCGTGCTCCAGGTCCAGCAGGAACCGCTTGCGATCGAGTCCGCCGCCGAATCCTGTCAGCGACCCGTTCGCACCGATGACGCGGTGACACGGGATGACGATGGGAATGGGATTGGCTCCGTTGGCCGCGCCTACGGCGCGCACGGCGGATGGCGTGCCGATTTGCCCGGCGATGGCCCCGTATGACGTCGTGGAACCGTAGGGGATCGTGCGCAGGGCAGTCCACACGCGCATCTGAAACGGCGTCCCCCGCGGCGCCAGCGGTACCGTGAACTCGCGAAGCCGTCCGCTGAAGTATGCGTCCAGCTCGCGGCGGACCTCGTCCAGAACCCTGTCGGAGTGGTGGACAACTCCGGCGTCAAGCGGGGGACTGTCGTCGAACCGGACCCCCGTGAGCGAACGGTTCGCGCTGGTGAGGATCAAGGGACCCACCGGACTGTCGTGCACCAGGGTGTTCATGCCACCTTCCTCTGTTGTCGGGCGCTCCGGCGCCACAGGCGCGCGGCGGCGTAGGCGCGCCAGGGACGCCAGGCCTCCGCGGCGCGCCGCAGGTCGCCGCCGAACGCCGCCCGCAGCGCCGAATCGCCGAGCGGGAACGCGTCCGGATCGCCTAACGCGCGCAGGCTGATGTACTCGATGGTCCATGGGCCGATACCCGGGATCTCCGCCAGCCCGGCTCGGCCGGACGCAACCGCGCCACGGGCCAGGATGATGTGGCCGCTTGCCACCGCGACGGCGAGGCGATGAACGGCCCCACCGCGAGCGAGTGGCATGCCCAGTTGCGCGATGCGACCTGGTCCGGCGTTCGCCAGGCGTTCGGGTGTCGGGAACAGGCGATCCAGCCCCGGGACCGCCGTCTCGATGGGTTCCCCCAGCAGGTTGACGAGTCGTGTCGCGATCGTCGTGGCGGCCTTCACCGTCACCTGCTGCCCGATGATCGCGCGAACGCCGACCTCGAAGGGATCGAGCGCACCGGGCAGTCGGACCGCCGGATCGCGCGCGATGTCTGCCCGGAAACCCGTGCGCGCGAGACTCGCGTTGATGGCAGCGACGTCGGCATCGAGATCCAGCGCACCGCGAACGGCGGAGACAATGGCGCGGAAGGCCGGGACGAGGCCGTCGGAAAGGGTGAGCCGCGGCACCGCACCGTCCAGGTCGAGCGTGAGCCAGCCCGAGTGGCTTCCCACGGACAGCGTTCGACTCATGACGCCGTCGCCATTCTCGATTTCCATTCGGGCCACGCGGCGTGCCGCGAGGTGGGCAAATGGCGCCCGGCCGTCAAACGTGCCGCGCGGGGTCAGCGTGAACGTCAGTCCGCGATCCTTCAGGATGCGGGAGCCGCGCACGCGCGAGGGCGTCATGCCGTATCGATCAAGAAACAGCGCGTTGAAGCGCCGCACGCTGCGGAACCCCGCAGCGAATGCCACGCGCGTCATTCCCAGACTGGTGTCCTTGAGGAGGCGTTTGGCGGTCAGAAGCCGGTGGGTCTGCGCCACCTGGATCGGCGTGGCTCCGAACACTCGCAGCATGACCCGGCGGAGATGGCGATCGGTCACCCCGAGTTCACCCGCCAGCGTCGCCAGCCCCTGCTCTTCCAGCGCGCCGGCCTCGATGCGCTGGACCGCGGCATGTGCCAGCCGCTCGGCAGCGTCGATGGGTGCCGCGCCAGGAGCGAGTTCGGGGCGGCACAGCAGGCAGGGCCGGAATCCAGCTCGCTCAGCGGCGGCCGCAGAGGGGAAGAAGCGACGGTTCCTGCGCCTGGTGGTGCGTGCCGGGCAGACGCAGCGGCAGTAGATACCGGTGGACGTCACGCCGACGTAGAATCGCCCGTCATAGCGGCGATCCCGGGCCTCGAGGGCGGCGTGGCACGTGGTGTCATCGATCATCACGCCGGGAATCTAGCCGTCCTGGCTGACCGCGTCTGGCCGGAATCGGACCTGCTCTGTGCGCCACCCGCGTAATCGATCGGGCGCATGAAGCCTGATACGGCGGCGACCCCCACTAAAGGCTGAGCCAGAGCCCAGCGCCAGCACGTGTCATCCAGTTCGAGCACCCAGTACTGAGGACTCAGCCAGTCTGACAGTCCTGAGCTGCTCCCTTTCGCCCCCTCGCGCCGGACCGCAACGTTGGTGCGTGACGGCCTTTCCCGACACGCGCGTTTCCCTTGTTGCCGCCCTCTCGAGCGATGATCAAGCCACGCGCGCCCGCGCTGTAGACCTGGTGGTTCGCGCCTACCGCACGCCGGTCATCGCCGTCCTGCAACGTCAATGGTCCCTCGATCTGGCGGACGCCGAGGACCTGGCACACGACTTCTTCTCGCACGCACTGGAGAGGGAATGGCTGGGGCGCTACGATGCCGCGAAAGGTCGTTTCCGGACGTTTCTCCGGAGCATCCTCCAGGCATACGCCAGCACGGCGCATGAATCCGCGAACCGGCTCAAGCGGGGTGGCCACCTCACTGCCGTCTCCATCGACTCGACACAGTTGTCCACCGATGCCGGCGTGGATCGCCTGTTCGAGCAGGAGTGGGTGCGAAGCGTGATGACCATCGCGCTGGAACGGCTCCGGCTGCAGTGTGAGCAGGCCGGCCGGGACGCCACGTATGCCGTGTTCCTGGCGCACGACGTGGACGGGGCCGACGCCGAACCGCCGCTTCGATATGCGGAGATCGCGGCGCGCTTTGATGTGCCGGTCACGCAGGTGGCCAACTACCTGCACTGGGCGCGCACCCGGTTCCGCGGGCACATCATCGACACGCTCCGTGCGCTCACGGCCACGGAAGCCGAATTCCGCGAGGAGGCGCGTGCTCTCCTGGGGCGCGACGTCACGTGAAGACGCTGAGCGACGCTGCCATCGCCCGGCTCCGCGACGCCGTGGATCGGCCTCAGGCGGGAGACCGGTACGTCGTTCACGACCTGCTCGGGCGGGGCGGCATGGGAGCCGTCTATCGTGCGACGGACGCGCTGCTGGGCCGCGAGGTGGCCCTCAAGGTGCTGACCACCGAGCAGGAATCGACAGGTATTGAGGACCGCCTGCGTCGCGAGGCCCGCGTTCTCGCGCGGCTGGAGCACCCGGGCATCGTGGCCATTCACGATGCCGGAACGCTGGACGACGGCCGGCCCTTCTACGTCATGCGACTCGTGCGCGGTCGCTGCCTCGACGAGCAGGCACGCGAGGACTCCCGTGGCGGAATGCTCCGGCGATTCCTGGCCGTGTGCGACGCCGTGTCGTTCGCTCATGCGCGCGGGGTGATTCACCGTGACCTGAAGCCGGGCAACGTGATGGTCGGCGAGTTCGGGGAGGTGCTCGTGCTCGACTGGGGCGTCGCGCGATTGGCGGATTCGCCGGATGTCCCGGGTGGGACGACCGGGCAGACGGACATCACCGGCGACGGCATGGCGATCGGGACCCCCGGGTTCATGGCACCGGAGCAGGCGGACGCCAGTGCGTCGGTCGATGCGCGGGCGGACGTGTACTCACTCGGTGTGATGCTGCGCGACCTGCTGGCCGCTGGCGGAGCGGCCGCTCCTGCTCCCCTCCGCGCCGTTTCCGCCAAAGCCACCGCGCTGGTCGTCGCCGAGCGATACGCCGCGGTGGACGCGATGGCAGACGACATTCGCGCCTGGCTCGACTCTGCACCGGTGTCGGCGTACCGCGAGTCGCCATGGGAGCGCGCCGTGCGATTCTATCGGCGGAACCAGGCCCTGATCCTGCTGCTGCTCGCGTACCTTGTCGTCCGAGTGCTCATCCTCTGGTGGCGCGGCGTATAATGGGGTGCCGTCCGGTCGCCTAATAGTGAACCGGCCGCACACCGATGGCGTGTGCGCATAACGGGAGACACGCACAGATGAACAAGCCGGTACTGGGACTCGTGGCGGGTGGCGCACTGGGAATAGCCGATGGACTGACCGCGCTCGTCTCCGCCCCTGACGTGGCGCCGCAGATCGTCGGCATCATCATCGGATCGATGGGCAAGGGACTGGTCGCCGGCATCCTGATCGGGTGGTTCGCCCGCAAGGTGAACAACCTCGGCGCGGGCATCGTCTTCGGCCTCGCGATGGGCGCGCTGTTCGCCCTCCCCTTTGCCCTGGCCACGGACCCGAACACCGGACAGAAGTACTTCTGGGAGATCCTGATTCCGGGCTCGATGGTGGGGTTGATCGTCGGCTTCCTGACCCAGCGCTACGGAACGGGCTCCTCGACGGCGCGAGGTCGCGCGTCGTGAGGCGGGAACGGACCCGAGGGAGCGAGCGTCTCGCGCCATCCGCCTAACGCTCGAAATCGACGGCGCCGTCGCCGAACGCCCACGTCGCCGGATCGCCGCAGGCGGCCTGCATCAGACCCTCGATTCGTACGGTCGTGGCGGACAGGAGCTGGAGGAGGATCACGCGATCGGGTGCGTCCGTGGCATCGTAGCAGTGAATGCTCCCATCGGCCGTCACCAGGCTGAAGTCGGTCCGGACGCGGCCCGACATGGCCGGTGTGAACCGGTACACGCGGGACGGAAGGGGCGGAATCGCAGTCCCCACGGAGATCGCGCCGATGGCCGGGTCCACATTGTCGTGCACCAGCGCGAGGTTGCGGTCGTCCTGGGCCGACGTACCAAGGTACCAGCGGCCCTGCGCCGTGCCCGGCACGTCCTGCATGACGGCTCCGCACACCGGTTCGACGGTACGCCGTGCGCCACGGCCGAACAGCGCCCGCAACGAAGCCCGCACCGGTTCGGCGAAGTAGTCCACGGGGCAGATCGTCCGGTTCGCCCCGAACTGGGTGCCCGCGCCCGGCGATCGGGCGGGATTCGCAAAGCCGAGTGGGGCAATACGGCGGTCGGTTCCACCGAAGTCCAGGGCACCCTGCCCCGGACCGCTCGTGGTACCCAGGGGGATGGCGGCGGCAACCGCGAGCTCGACCGCAGCCACGCACTGCTGATACGTGAAGCCACCCGTTTCGTACGATGGCCGGCAGCCCGCGGTGAATGCATCGGCGACGCGAGCCTCGAGGTCCGCATCCAGGGTCGTCACGTGGCCGAAGAACATCTGCAGGTCGGCGCAGGGGAAGAACGTGATGGCGTAGTCCGTGAATGCCGGCTGCCCACCACCTGTTCTGGTTTGTCTCAGCACCGACACCACCACGATGTTCCCGGGCGCGACCAGGGGAACCGGTGTGGTATTCACCTGTCCCGACGCCGCGAAGTAGAAGTAGAGGTGGCCGGTCGGTGTGGTGTGCCCGGGTGGATTGAGACTGCCCAGCGGTGCGATCTCGTGAATGGCCGTCACGGGAACGGGCGATATGGCAAGCGGTGGCGTCGAACTGCACGCCGCCAGACCGGAAGGTGGTCCCGGCTGGTCCGGACCGCTGGGGTCGTTCCCCACACACGCCATCAACAGGATCGCGCCGACCCACGCGATGAGCGGCAGGCGCCTTACGCCGAGCGTTCTCTCCGAACCGCCAGACACTCCAGGGACGCGCCTGTATGAATGCGTCACGTGGGGTTCTCGTCCAGGAAACGGTGGCGCTGGTCCGCGGGCGGAACGAGGCAGTGCTTGGCGCCGCCAGTGAGAGCGTGCCGGTGGCGGGCCACGAAGTCGTAGAGATGGTCTCGCCAGGCAGGCGGTACGAGGTGCGCCACCACGGCGAGTCTCCAGGGAACGCCAAGGTAGCGCGTAACGCGCAGGATCGCGCTCGATCGCGTCAATACGTCGCCCCGAACCTCGTCGAGCCAGACGACCGAATCGATACCTCGGAGACCGGGAATCCGCGTTAAGACCCCGGCCGCGTAGGCGCCGCCAAGGCTGGCAAATCGGAGCGACCGGTGCCGTTCGTGGCGGAGGATGAACTGCACGGTTCGACTGCAGAACCCGCACGCCCCGTCATAGAGCAGCACGGCGCGCTCGACTGCATCGCCATCAACGCCCGAATGATTTCCTGGTCTTCGGGATTTCGTGTGGGTGATTGGGACCTTCTTCGTCGTCGGTGTCACAATGCTACATCAGCAACCGAATGGTTGTGCTCCTTCGCCATGTACTGCGTATGGTGGTGAGTCGGGTTTGCTCGCGGTAGGTCAGGGACTGGGGTGACCCCGGTCGCCAGCGTCAAACCAGACGTGCAGGTTTCCCGCATCCGGCGCGGCGTGGCTTTCGGGTCGAGCGACAGAAGGTTATTCGCTTTGAGCACGAGGGTATGGTGTTCGAGGAAGGACTTCGCGCGGATCTCGTTGTGGATGAGCGGGTCATCGTGGAAGTGAAAGGCGCAGGGCACGTAAAGGCGCAGGGCGCATAAAGGCGCAGGGCGCATAAAGGCGCAGGGCACATAAAGGCGCAGGGCACTAAAGGCGCAGGGCACTAAAGGCGCAGGGCACGAAGGGCGCGGGGCACGAAGGATCGCAGGGAACTAAAGGCGCAGGGAACTAAAGGCGCAGGGAACTAAAGGCGCAGGGCACGAAGGGCGCGGGGCACGAAGGGCGCAGGGCACGAAGGGCGCGGGGCACGAAGGGCGCAGGGAACTAAAGGCGCAGGGAACTAAAG
>DASWGU010000153.1:0-9657 GCA_036393555.1 Gemmatimonadaceae bacterium | reverse complement strand
TCCCCGCTGGCGCGCATCGGAAGGTAGAGATCGATCGGCGAGAATCCGGTGCCGTTGAAACCGGGAGGTGTCACCCCGACGACCTGACAGCGGAGATTGCCGACGTCGAGCATCCGTCCCAGTGCGTCGAGCCCGCCTCCGAGATCGTTGCGCCAGAAGCGGTCGCTGGCGACGCAGGGCACGATGGTCGCCGTCACCCGATCCTCGTCGGGGGCGTAGAAACGACCTGCTTGTGGACGCACGCCGAGGACCCGGAAGTACGAGGCCGTCGCGAGCATCGCGGGGATGGTCCGTGCGGCCTCGCCACGACCCAGGCTGGGGCGGAAGACATTGTACGCCGCGACCCCGGCGAGCGTCGTCGATTGGCGCGCGAGGGCATCGTAGTCGATCCATGAGGCGCTGAATGCCCCGATGCGGAAGGGGTCAGGTCGCTCCGGTGAAGCGATGGCGAGCCTGACGAGATCACCGGGGTCCGCCACATGCGGCGGCGGTCGGTAGAGCACGTGGTCGATGATGGCGTAGAAGCTCGCCCCGGCGCCCAACCCCAGCGCGAGCGGAAGGACGAAAGCGAGCGCGAAACGCCAGTCGCGGCGCAGCGTCCGGATGGCAAGACGGGCATCCTGGGTGAGTTGCAGCATGCTGCCTCCAAACCGGTTGGCCGCAGCGCGTCCCGTGCGCCGGCGGATCGCGCCGACGGCGCGTGTGGTGGCGAGACTGACACGGGTCGCGAGTCGGTGGGCGTCCCGCGACGCCGACGCGAGTTCGGCCGAGAACGCGATCGGTGTTGCCGGTCGACGCTCCCGATCCACCGCCATCGCGCGGGCGATGGCATCCACCACGGTATCCGGGACTTCAGGCGCGTAGTCGGTGAGCGGCGGTGGTGGGACCAGGAATCGGCGAGCTACTACCGCTTCGGTGCTCCCGCCCTCGAACGGCGGCCGTCCGGCGAGCATTTCGTAGACGACGCAACCCAGCGAGTACACGTCCGCGCGCCCGTCGAGGTCCTCCTCGCCAAGCGCCTGTTCCGGACTCACATACGCGGGCGTGCCCGCGGACACATCGATACCCTTGCGTGCACGCCACTCCGAGACTTCGGCGTGCAGGATCCGGCTGATCCCGAAGTCCACCAACCACGCGTGGAGGTCATGGAGGAGGATGTTCTCGGGCTTGACGTCACAGTGCAGGACGAAGTCGCCGTGCGCGTGCTGCAGCCCGGCCGCGATGCCGCGCGTCAGAGCCACCACGTCAGGCAGGGCGAGTCGCGTTTCCCGCTTCAGGCGGTCTCGGAGGGACCCCGAGCGAACCCAGGGCATCACGAAGAACGGGTGCTCGCCCGCGACGCCGGAGTCGAAGAGTGGCAGGATGTTCGGATGCTGAAGGCGCGACAGGGTGGAGATCTCGCGGAGGAACGCCGCCTGTCCGATTCCGCACACCGCTTCGGGGGCGAGCACCTTCAGAGCAACGGTTCGGCCGCGCGGGACGTCCAGGGCGAGGTAGACGGCACCCATCGCGCCCTGCCCCAGTTCACGGTCTATCAGGTAGCGATCCTGGAGCGCGGTGCGAAAATCGGTGTCGTGCCACGTCGTTTGCCCGGCTTCGATAGTGAACAGATCGTCGGCCGGCACCCCCAGCACCTCCACCATACGGTGGCGGGTTCTGGGACTGGGGTACGGGTGCCGGCCGTTGACGATGTCGGACCAGTGACCGCGGGAAACCCCCACCCGCACGGCCCAGTGGTTCTGGCTCAGGCGGCTGTTGGCGAGGACTTCCTGAAGGCGTGTGACGTTCAGGCGGACGCGCATCGAGCGGGGACGGGATCGGCTTCACCCTGAGACAACCAGGGTTGGCGGCCGGTTGTCCCGGGGCAATGGTCCCGGTCAAGAAAGTGTTCGGAAGGGTTCGGACCGCGCCCGCGCGTGGCATCCCGGTGGACGCGGTGGTACCGTATCGGACGCAGCCGTTCGATCACAAGCGTCAGTCCCCCGTTTTCCGGACCCGTCCCACCATGCACACACGAGTCAGTCTCGCCCTCCAGACCCTTCTGGTATCGGGCACCGCCACCTCGGCCCTCGGGGCACAGGGCGGCCAGCTCTCCCCCGAGTTGATCAAGGGCATCGAGTTCCGGTCCATAGGGCCCGGGTTCGTCACCGGCAGAATCGCGGACGTCGAAATCGATCCGAAGGACCCCAACGTCTGGTACGTGGCAACGGCCTTTGGTGGACTCTGGAAGACCGTCAACCGGGGCGTCTCGTTCGAGCCGATCTTCGACGAGGGGCCGTCCTTCACGCTCTGCTGCGTCGCGGTCGATCCGCGCAACTCCAACGTCGTCTGGCTCGGCACCGGCGAGAACCACAGCCAGCGCAGCGCGCACTTCGGTGACGGGGTGTACAAGTCCACAGACGCCGGCAAGACCTGGAGGCGTATGGGCCTCGAGACGTCGGAGCATATCGGCCGGATCGTCATCGACCCGCGCAACTCCAACGTCGTCTACGTGGCGGCGCAGGGTCCGCTCTTCTCGGCGGGCGGCGATCGCGGGTTGTACAAGACCACCGACGGAGGAACGACCTGGAACGCGGTGCTCACGATCAGCGAGAATACCGGCATCACCGATCTGGTCATGGATCCGCGGAACCCCAACGTGCTCTACGCGTCGGCGTATCAGAGACGGCGGCATGTTGGGCAGGCGATCGGCGGCGGCCGCGAGGCCGGTATTCTAAAGTCCACCAACGCGGGCCGGAACTGGACTCGGCTGACCAACGGACTCCCGCGCTGCGACATCGGTCGCATCGCGCTGGCCATCGAAGGACGGCGGAACCCGACCGAGATCTACGCGCTGGTCGAGGCGCAGGGAGGACAGGGCTTCTACAAGTCCACCAACGGCGGGTCGAGCTGGACTCGATACGGCAAGCAGGCGGTGACGGCCGGTCGCGGTGGACGCGGCGGCCGAGGTGGCCGCGGCGGCGGCAGTGCCATCGCCGACAGCCTGAACACCAACTGCGCGGGCGCCTCTGTAGCCATCGACACCGCGACGCACACCTGGTTCAGCAACGGCACCGGCCAGTACTACTCCGAGATCTTTATCGATCCGGCGCGTGCGGGCACGATGTACTCGGTATCGACCAATCTCTCCCGCAGCACCGACTGGGGCGCTACCTGGAGTAACCCGGGTTGGGACCAGCGTCCCCAGAATCCGGTGCACGTGGACCATCACGAGGTCGAGTTCGATCCCTCGAACCGCAACCATATCCTGCTCGGCAACGACGGCGGGCTTTACGAGACGTACGACAACGGGGAGACGTGGCGCTTTTTCGCCAACCTCCCGATCACGCAGTACTACCGGGCGTCGGCCGACAACGCCCGGCCCTTCTATAGAGTGTGCGGCGGCACGCAGGACAATTTCTCCATGTGCGGCCCCTCGCGGACTACAAACCCCTGGGGCATCCGGAACAGCGACTGGTTCATCGTCGCGGGCGGCGACGGTTTTCAGTCACGCGGGGATCCCGAAGACCAGAACTTCGTTTACGCCGAGTCGCAAAACGGCGGGTTGTCGCGGTTTGACGTACGCGTGGGGCGGGGGCAGAGCATCCGTCCCAATCTGCAGCAGAACGTCACTCCGGGCGGCGAAGCGGGAGGACGTGGCGGTGCACCCGATTCCACAGCCGCGGGCCGCGGCGGGCGCGGTGGCGCGGCTGGCGGTCGGGGTGCGGGTGCCGATACGACCGCGGGGGCGCAGGGCGGTCGCGGCGGAGCGGGTGGACGTGGCGGTGGTCCGTCCGATCGATGGAACTGGGACGCACCGCTCATCGTGAGTCCGCACCTCAGCACCAGGCTGTACTTCGGGAGCCAGTTCCTCTATCGCACCGACAACCGGGGCGACAGCTGGGCGCGGGTCAGTCCGGACCTGTCGCGCAACCTCAGCCGGGACACGTTGCCCATCATGGGCAAGGTCTGGCCCCAGGGGTCGGTCGCGCTCAACGGCTCCACCACGGCGCTCAGTAACATCGTGACGATGGATGAATCGCCGCTCTACGAAGGACTGATCTGGGTCGGTACGGACGACGGTCTGGTTCAGGTGACCGAAGACGGTGGAAAGACCTGGCGGAGGATCGAGGACTTCCCGGGTGTGCCCAAGTACACCTACGTGACCGACGTCTGGGCATCCGGGCGCGACGTCAACACCGTTTTCGTCGCGCTCAACAACTGGCAGCGCGGGGACTACAAGCCTTACATCGTGCGCAGCACCGATCGCGGTCGCACCTGGACCAACATTACCGGCAACCTTCCGGCGAAGCACACGGTCTGGACGGTCATTCAGGATCACGTGAAGAGTGACCTGCTGTTCGCCGGCACCGAGTTCGGCGTCTTCGTTACGGTAGATGGTGGCGCGAACTGGACGAAGATGACGGGCGGAATGCCGTCGATTCAGGCGCGCGACCTGCAGTTGCAGAAGCGCGAGACCGACCTGGTGCTGGCGACGTTCGGGCGCGGGTTCTACGTGCTGGACGACTACAGCGCGTTGCGCGAGATCACACCGGCGACGCTGGCCGAGGAGGCACGCCTCTACCCGCTGCGTCACGCGTATTCGTTCAACACGACCGGGTTGAGTCCGGCCGGCAGCGCGGGTATCGGCACGCTGTCGGGCAACTATCAGATGCCCAACCCCCCCTTCGGCGCCATTCTCACCTACCACCTTCGTCAGGCGCTGCCTGAGGATACGAAGCTGGTCCTGACCATCGCGAATCAGGCGGGACAGCAGGTGCGGCGGTGCGAGTTGAACAAGGAGCCCGGATTGCGTCGTGTCGCCTGGCCGCTGGCTTCGGATCCAGCGCCGGGTGGCGCCGGACGTGGCGCCGGCGGTCGCGCAGGTGGACAGGCCGCCGGTCGCGGCGGCGAGGCGGCTCCCGCAGACAGCGCCTCCGGCCCGCCGGCGCTGCAACCATGCGAGGGAGGCACTGGTGGCGGTCGCGGAGGCCGGGGCGGCGGTGGTGGCAGCCGCGTGCCGGACGGCAACTACTCCGCATCCATCGGGAGGATGGTTGGCACCACGGTGACCCCGATAGGTCCGTCGCAGCCGTTCATGGTCCTGCCGCTGCCCGAGAGGTGAGCGGCTGGCGCGACCGGCCCGGTCGGAGACGACCGGGTCGGCGCGCTCCGGAGTCGTGCTACTTGTGGGCTCCCGCTCCCGCCGGCTCGGTGACGCCCAGCTGCTGGAGGATGGTGGCGCTGTCGTAGTACGTCGCGATGGAGACGATCTTGCCGCTCTCGATCGTGGCGACCTCGCAGAAGGCGACCTCCGTTCGGCGATTCGTCGGGCTCAGCGTGCCGCCGGATGTTTCCAGCGGGCCAGTGTTCGTCCCGCGCGCCACGAACTCGGTGACCGCGGTCTTCTCCGTCGCGGTCACGCGCTTCACGTCCACCCTGGCATCGTTGAACGCGTTGGCCCAGCGTTCCATGAAGTGCCGCATGCCCTCAGGACCGCGGACGATCTCTCCGGTGGCGACGTCGCGCCATTCGAGCTTTGGCGAAGCGACTTTGCTCGCCTCCTCGAACTTCCGCGCGTTGAAGGCGGAGTACAGGGAGCGAACGAGGGTTTCGTTGGCTTGGGCTGACATGGGACCTCCCGGCGAAAAGAAAAGACACTTCGCCCGGCCGGTGCCCGCTGTGCGCTTCGGGCATACCGACCGAGGCGCGCGAATAACGTATGTCGATTCGCGAATTCTCGCGAGCGAGCTAGACCTTGCGCGCAGAGGGCGGGGCGCCAGAGTACGGTCAGTCGGATCGGAGCGCGACGTTGGGATCCACGCGCGCGGCGCGGTACGCCGGACCTGCGGTGGCGATGAGCGCGACCGCGAAGAGCAGAATCGTGACCATCCCGAATACCATGGGATCGCGCGGTGACTGTCGGAACATGAGGTCCTCCATCCACTTCGACCCCCACAGCGCCAGTCCGGCGCCAAGCACCAGTCCCACCGTCACGAGCCGCAGGCCGCCGCGGACCACCAGGCCCATCACGTCCGGTACCGACGCGCCTAACGCCATGCGCACGCCCAGCTCCCGGGTCCGCTGGGCCACGTCGTACGCAATGAGCGAGTACAAGCCGATGGCGGCCAGCACCAGCGCGAGGGCACCGAAGGCGACGAACATCGTCGCGCCGAAGCGCCAGGACCGCTGCTGCGGGTCGGTGAGCGAGTTCATCGGGACGACGGTCGCGTAGGACGCTCCCGGGAGCTCGCGCTGGAGGCGGCGCCGCAGGGCCTCCGCCACGGCCGCCCGATCGCCGGAAATGCGCACGAGCACCTGCGGGTATATTGGCTCGCCCAGCTGCCACGCGGGAACGTAGTACGCATGCTCTCGATCATCGACGAGCAAGCGGATGCGCACTTCCTCGGCCACGCCGATCACCGTGGCGCAGGGAGCCGTGGGTTCGCTGATCCGGACGCATTTCCCGAGGGCATCCTCACCCGGCCAGATCGCCTGGGCCATCCCCTCGCTCACCACAATGACGTGGGCGCCGCCTTCGGGATCGGACTCCCCGAACGCGCGACCGCGGAGGATTCGCGTCCCGGTAGTGGCGAAATAGTCCGTCGAGCCGGCCTGGAGGATAAACCGGCCGCGAGTCTGAACCGAATCGACGCCGGGGACCCAGAGCCCTCGTCCCTCGTTGGACCAGAACGGCACGGATGCCGCCAACGTCAGCTTTTCGACTCCGGGTACCTCACGCGCAGCGGACAGCAGTCGCGAGGCCAGGCCAGACTGTTCCTCGTCAGAAAGCCGCACCCCGCGGAAGTTCACGGTCGCGAAGAGCAGGCGCTCGGTGTCGTACCCCATGCGGAAGTCGCGGACGTTGCGCAGGCTGCGCACGAAGAGTCCCGCTCCTACGAGGAGCGCGACCGACAGCGTCGCCTGCAGGACCAGCAGCGCCGTGCGGGTGCGCGACCGTCGATAGTTGCCCTCACGCGCACCCGACTTCAGGGCAGCCGCGAGATCGCCACTCCCCGCCTGCAGGGCAGGTACCAGTCCGGTCAGAAGCGCCACCAGCGTGGTGGCGACGCCGGCGAAGACGAGCGTCCGGACATCGGTCACCACGCTGAGCGACTCCTCGGCGTTGAAGAAGAACGACCGGAGACCGACGGAACCCCATCGTGCCACGAGGAGCCCTGTTGTGCCGCCCAGGATGGCCAGGCAGAGGCTCTCCGTGAGGAGCTGACGGACGAGTCGGCCGCGACTGACCCCCAGCGCCAGGCGTACCGCCACCTCACGCTGCCGGCTGATGGCGCGGGAGAGCTGCAGGTTGGCGACGTTGGCGCAGGCGATGAGGAGCACGATGAACGCGACGCCGGCGATCCACGTGACCACCCGCGAATCGCGCCCCGCCTGTGGTCCACGCGCAAGCTGTACCGGTCCGACAGTGACACGCGGGCGCACCGTCTCGAGCGTGCCCACGTTAGGCGCGATAGCGGCCGCCCGCCGGAAGCTCGCGATGTAAGAGGCAGTAAGGTCCGCCTCCAGAGCGGCGATGCTGACGTCCGGCTTGCGGCGCACCGCCAGTTCCAGCCAGCTCCAGCCGTAGCCGCGGGGATAGGCTGGCCCACGCATACTGAAGGCGAAAGCCGTGATCGGCAGGTAGACTGCTGGCACCCCCTGGTCGCTCAGGCCGACGAATCCCTCTGGCGCGACGCCGATGATCGTGGCCGGGGTGCGTCCTACCCGCAGCCGCTGGCCTATGACATCGGTACGGCCGCCGAATCGCGATTGCCAGTAGCCGTGGCCCAGGACGACGACATCCTGGCCAGCAGGTACGCTGTCATCGCTGGCGTCGAAGAACCGTCCCAGCGCGGGCCTTGCGTCGAACAGCGAGAAGTAGCTCGCGCTGGCGACGGTCACTGACATTTCGCGCGTGTCCTCACCCTCACCCACAGGCAGCTCGCGCGTCTGGAACGCGGCAACCGCTTCCGTTGCCTCCGACGTCCGTAAGAAATCCAGGTAGACCGGAAAGGCGAGGTTGCGCTCGATGCGCGATTCGCCGTTCAGCATGTAGTGGTTGTACAGCCGGTGGACCGTTCCATGGTCGCGCAGGAAGGGCGGCGCACGAAACAGCATTCGGTCCATGATCCCGAACATCGTGGCGTTGGCGCCGATGCCCAGCGCGAGCGTGAGGACCACGCCGCCGGTGAACATCGGGCGAGCGGCGAGCCCACGGAGCGAATAGCGGACGTCGTGCACCATCTGCTCGAGCCACATCAGTCCCCGTGCATCGCGAGTCTCGTCCCTGGTCCCTTCGAACGTCCCGAACGACGCGCGTGCCAGGCGCCGTGCCTCGTCAGGCGGCACACCCGCGCGGACGTGCTTCTCCACCTCCTTGTCGAGGTGAAACCGGAACTCGGCGTCCATCTCGCGATCCATCGTGTCGCGGCGAAAGAGTGCCCGCAGGCGGTAGCGGAGATCGTTCAGCAGTGGTGTCATGGCGGCCTCGGTCAGGACTGTTTGAGGACGAGGTCCACGGCGGTGGTCAGCTGCTGCCACGCGCTCGCCTCTGCCTCGAGCTGCTTCTGGCCCGCCCGCGTCAGCTGGTAGTACTTGGCTCGGCGGTTGTTGTCCGATGCTCCCCACTCGGCGCGGATCAGTCCGCGGCGTTCAAGGCGGTGCAGAGCGGGGTAGAGGGAACCCTGCGGCACCTGCAGCGTGGCACGCGATACCTGATGGAGTCGCTCGGAGATTGCCCAGCCATGCATGGGTTGGAGCGAGAGCGCCTTGAGGATGAGCAGGTCCAGCGTGCCCTGGGGGAGGTCGAGTCGGGACATCAGCGTTTCCGGAAAAAAGCCGGGTCAAGGGAGAGGACAGGGAGAGCCGTCCCCTCCGGCTTCTACAGGAGAGAGCGTACGGCCGTTCGTGTAGAAGCGCAAGGGGAGACCCGCTCCGACCTGACGAGCGGCGATTTTTCGATGCCGATCCGCGATTCCCGGCTCCGGTCCCGCGCGGAGCGACTCTGCGTCACGAATCGCACAACTACAGCCCCTGGCCGATCAGAAAGCGATGCCGACTCCGGGAAGAACGAGCTGGCGGGCGCCGTAGAGCGATTCTGCGAACACCACGAGCCGTACGCCAAACGTCGGCCTGAAGCGAGACGCGCCTCGCGGTTCCCAGTCCAGGCCAAACAGTCCGGCGAGGCTGGAGGAAGCGCCGGGTCCATCGCCGCCCACTGCCTTCACTCCGCCTCCGCCTAGTGCGGCGCGAAATCCGGATTCCCCAAGGAAGCGGTAGACGGAGGCAACGACTCCGTTCAGCATGCTGGGGGTGGCCAGAGAGAAGCACACAGTTCCCTGGAGGCACTCCGGTTCCGCTCGCGCGCCGCCGGAGGGAATCACGGCAAACGCGGCGATCTCGCCCCCGGCATCGTCAGTGAACGTCCGCGTGATCCGTAACTGCGCGACGGCAGCACCGAAGCCGCCGGCGAACCCGGAGAACTGGACGAACGTCGGGGCAACGGTGAGCGTGACGCTGGTTTCGGAGCCCGACTGCGCGAGCGCTGGCGCTCCCGCCGGTATCATGACGGAGAGCAGGGCGAGGGAACGAAACGGGACAGACACGGGACCCTCCGGATTGCCGCGAATGTTGAGTGCCGCGAACCGGAGTGATGCACACTCGCTGGCGACTCGA
>DASWGU010000152.1:0-23696 GCA_036393555.1 Gemmatimonadaceae bacterium | reverse complement strand
CCATGCCCCCGGCGATGCGGGCCAGGTTTGACCAGATGCTGGAACGCACGACGTTCGCGGACGAATTTCCATACTTCGGCGACCTGATCGTCGATCGAACGGGACACCTGTGGGCCCAGCAGTACGACTACCGAAGCGTCTTCCGTACGCCGGGACCCGTTCGGACGCACACCCTTCCGGTCGCGAGCCACTGGAACGTCTTCGATCGGGCGGGTCGGTGGCTGTGCACGGTGGACCTGCCGGCGCGGTTCACGCCGTCGGAGATCGGCACCGACTATGTGGCGGGCATGGCGCGCGACACGGACGATGTCGAGCAGGTACGGGTTTACCGGCTGCGGAAGCCGCAGGGCGGCGCACGGTGAGTCTGGCTCGAGCCACTCAGGCCAGATCGCTGAGTCCTCAGTATTTGGTGCTGGAACTGGCTGACACGTGCTGGCGCTGGGGGTTTGGCTCAGCACCAGCTCCAGGACCAGGAAGCAGGTCGAGCATCCAGCACTCACGACTCAGGCTGGCGCCACCGTCGGTGACTTCCCGCCAGTTGTCGTACTCGCGCGGTTGGTCGCACATGGTGGACGCCGGAGTCCTGGGCGCGGGTCTGGTGCTCGCAGGTGGCGGCGTGCTTCAGTCACAGGCGGTGCGCGACAGCGCCGGTGTTCAGATCGTGACGAGCACGCGGCCGCTCCTCCCGGAGGCCCGAGCGTGGCGAGTCGATGAGCGGCCTCTGGTTCGCATCGGCGGTTCCCGGGACGCGCCGGACGACACGCTGTACGAGTTCCTGCGGGTGATGGGGGTGTCGCGCCTGAGTGACGGGCGGATCGCGGTGGGGGTGCAGGGCTCGCACTCGATCCGGTTCTTCGATGCAGCCGGTCGGTTCGTCGCGTCGGCCGGACGGAGCGGACAAGGCCCGGGGGAGTTCCGCCAGATACTCGGTATGGCGGCGACGCGGGGCGACACGCTCGCCGTCACGGATCTGGGCGAGGTCGAGTTCTACGACGGTACCGGGAAGTTCATCCGGCAGGGCGCCAGCCGTCGATCGATGGGTGACTTCGGCTTCGTCTATCCCCAGGGATTTCTCGGCGACGGTTCCTATCCGGGCATGAAGTCGAACGAGAGAACGATACCGCCCTCGGGCCTGAGGACGACGCGCTCACCCCTCGTGCGGGTCCATGAGGATGGAGCGCGAGTCGACACCATCGACATTGTCCCGTATTCGATCGAGGAGTTCGATGGACGGCAGACCTGGGGTACGCACGTAGTTTTCTCGCCTTGGGCGTCTGTCGCGGCCGGACGCGGGCGCATCTACTACGGGTTCGCCGAACGGTATGAAGTGCGCGAGTACGCCGAATCGGGCGGCTTGATTCGTCTCATCCGTCGGGAGCGTCAATCCCGTCCAGTCGGCAGGGCCGAGAAGCGGGTCTACATCGAGCACACGCGGACGGCCAGGGCGAACGATCCGATGCACCCGATGTCCCCCCAGATGAAGGAGCGCTTCGAGCAGAGCCTGGCCGAGACCCGTTTTGCCGACCGGTTCCCGGAGTTCCGCACGCTGCTTCCGGACCGGTCGGGGAATCTCTGGGTGGAGCGCTACGACTGGCGCGTGGAACTGATCGAGCCCGGCCTCGCCAGCGTGCGCACGCTGAGCGCTCCCGGCGTATGGGACGTTTTCGATCCAGTTGGCCGATGGCTGTGCACCGTGTCGCTGCCGGCCCGCTTCACGCCTCTGGAGGTCGGCGCTGACTACGTCGCCGGACTGGCGCGTGCCGAGGACGACGTTGAGGAGGTCCGCCTGTACCGTCTCCGGAAACCCTAGGCCCCGCGATTCCGGCTCGCACATCTGCCGATCGCTTCATATCGTTGAGCCGGCCGGGATGGTCGTCATCGCGGCCCCCTTGCCGGGAGCGCCCCGTGCTGCACCCGGCGGCAGATCTTCACCCGATGGAGAACCGACGATGACCCAGCGCCCTCTCATTCATGCGAGTTCGCAACGGCGCGCGTGGAGCCGTGCCGCCGCCACCATCACGCTGATGTTGGTGACCTCGGCCGCCGGCGGTGCGCAGGCCCGGTCGATCGACAAGCCCCAGGCCAACTGGGAACTCTCCAACAAGTTCAGCAACCAGGCGCTCCAGCGCATGTCCTACAGCAGCACGCTGCAGCCACGCTGGATCGGCAAGACCGACTCCATGTGGTACAACTGGAAGAACCGGCAGGGCTCGACGTTCTTCCTGGTCTATCCGCCCACGAAGGCGCGGCGGCCGCTATTCGATCACGTGAGGCTCGCCGCAGCGCTTGCCACGGCACACAAGAAGCCGTACGAACCGAACAATCTCCCGTTTACGACGCTCAACTTCACCAAGGACCACAAGGCTATCCGGTTCACGGTGGATTCGACGCGCTACGAGTGGCACCTGGTGAATGAGCAGGTTCGCAGCCTGGGCCGGCCGCCGCGAGGGGACTCGCTCCCGCCTGACGAGGAGCGCACCGAAGGACAGGGGGTCGGCCGCGGTGGTCGTGGGGGCGGCCGTGGCGGCGGCGGGCCCAACCAGGACTTCCGCAACTTCGCGCCGGACAGCACCGCCTTCGTGTTCGCCCGGGAACACAACCTGTACGTCGTGGAGGTCGGCAAGCCGGATACGGTGCAGATCAGCCGGGACGGCGAGAAGAACTACTCGTTCGGATTCCGCGACACGGCTACGGTGCAGCAACAGGACAACGAGGACGACGACGAACAGGGCGGCCGCCAGGGAGGCGCACGGGCCCGTGATCCGCGCGTCCGGCCGAACGTGACCTGGTCTCCCGATTCCCGCGCGTTCTACGTGACACGGAACGACTCGCGCAAGGTGAAGGAGCTGTACCTCGTAAACGTGCTGTCCGAGCCCCGGCCGACACTGTCATCCTACACCTACGCCATGCCGGGCGAGGAGAACGTCTCTCAGGTGGAGCTGAACACGTATCACCGGGGCGATCCGGGGGTGAAGCCGGTGGAGGTGAAGAAGTGGCGTGACCAGCGCCTCTTCTACATCCACTGGACGACGGGCTCCGACAAGCTGCGCCTCGTCAGGCGCGACCGCCCGCAGCGCGAGCTGGAACTCGTCGAGCTCGATCTGGCCAGCGGCGCCGCGAAGACCCTGCTGACCGAATCGGTGGACCGTGCCAACCTCGAGTCGCAGGCGCCGCGATACGTGAAGGGCGGCGGCGATCTGATCTGGTGGTCCGAACGCACCGGCTGGGGGCATTACTACCTCTACGACCACAACGGGACCTACAAGCGGCCGCTGACGTCGGGGACGTGGCGCGCCGACCAGATCCCGCAGGTCGACTCCGTGGGCGGCGTGATCTGGATCAGCGGGGTCGGGCGCGAGGCCGGTGAGAACGTCTACTATCGCCACCTGTACCGCGTGAACGCCGACGGGTCGGGGTTCCAACTCGTGGACGGCGGCGACGCCAATCATTCCGCGACACTGTCGCCGACCCGCCGGTACGTGGTGGACAACTTCTCGCGTGTGAACGCCCCCACGAAATCCGTGGTGCGGGATGCGTCCGGTACCGTGGTCATGGATCTCGAGTCCGCGGATGTCTCGGCGCTGCAGGAGCTGGGCTGGCGACCGCCCGAGCCGTTCATGGTGAAGGCCGCTGACGGGATTACCGACATCTACGGCAACATGTGGCGACCGTTCGACTTCGACTCCACGAAGAAGTACCCGGTCATTGCGCACGTGTATCCGGGGCCGCAGACCGAGAGCGTGGGGACCACATTCGCCGCCGGCGGCGTGCAGCAGCAGCTGGCGCAGCTCGGCTTCATCGTGATCCAGATCGGAAATCGCGGCGGGAGTCCGCTGCGTTCCAATGCGTACCAGAACTTCAGTTACTACAACCTCCGCGACTACGCTCTGGCCGACAAGAAAGCCGGCATCGAGCAGCTGGCCGCGCGCCACCGGTGGATCGACATCGAGCGCGTGGGGATCTACGGCCACTCGGGTGGCGGGTTCCTGACCGCCGCGGCGCTCATGCTCCCGCCCTACAACGAGTTCTTCAAGGTGGGCGTGTCTTCGTCAGGCAATCACGACAACAACATCTACAACCAGAACTGGAGCGAACAGTACCACGGACTGCGCGTGGTTGCCGCACGGGCGGACAGCGGCCGTGGCCGGCGCGCCGCGAACGGACGCGGCGGCGGCGTGCCGGACGTGGCGGCCGATACCGGGTTCGCCGACGACTCGCTGCGGTACGAGATCAAGGTGCCGACCAACATCGAGCTGGCGCCCAACCTCAAGGGAAGGCTCCTGCTCACTACGGGCGACATGGACAACAACGTTCATCCGGGTGGCACCATCCGCCTGGTCAATGCGCTCATCAAAGCCAACAAGCGGTTCGACTTCATGCTGTTCCCCGGCAAGGCGCACGGCTACGCCGACTATCAGCAGTACTTCAACCGCATGCTGATGGAGTACTTCGCGGAACACCTGCTGGGTGACAACTATCGGGTAGGCGCGGAGATCCGGTAGCAGAGGGCAGAGGGCAGAGGGCGGCCGGGGAACGTTCCCGCGCCGCCCTTCGTTCCAGTTCCGTCTTCGCGGTTCGCCGCGGAGCCCCACCATTCGTCGCTTCCGAACGCGGCTGAACCCGCGACTATCCCGTCGCTGCCGTTTACCCGGCCGCGCTTCCGGTGGCCGTCTCGATCAGCCCGATCCGGGGCCCCGGTAGACGCACCCTGTCGTGCAGGTCTCCCGGATCTCCACGGCCGAGAGCCCGCTCAGTGCGGAATGCAGTCGGTCCCAGATCCAGAGCGCCAGCATTTCGCTGGTGGGGTTTTCCAACCCATCGATTTCGTTCAGGTAGCGATGGTCGAGTTGGTCGCGGATGGGCCCGAACGCCCGCTTGATGTCGGCAAAATCGACGAGCCAGCCAAGTTCCGGGTTCACCGGACCGCTCACCGAGATGCGAACGCGGAAGGAGTGCCCGTGAAGCCGGGCGCACTTGTGATCCTCCGGCACATTGGGTAGCCGGTGGGCGGATTCGAGCGTGAAGTCCGCGAAGAGCTCCATGCTACCTGATCTGCAGGATCTTCTGCGTCTGTAGGCTGAGCCTCCAACGGGGGTGCTGAAGGCAGTACGAGAGCGCCGCCCGGGTGTTGGCGGCGGCGTCCGGGCCATCCATTGGCTGGAGGTAGAAGTAGCGGAAGTCCCAGTTCTCGTACGCATCGGGGGGCGCACCGTTCTGGGGAAATACGAGCTTGAGCTCGTCGCCCTGCCGCAGCACCGTATTGGCCCCCGCTTTCGGGCTGACACAGACCCAATCGATGCCGGGTGGTGGCTGGATGGTCCCGTTGCTTTCGATCGCCACCTCGAATCCGGCCGCGTGCAGGGCGTCGACCGCGGCTCGATCCAACTGGAGCAGGGGTTCCCCACCGGTGCAGACCACGAAGGGCCGGCCCGATCCATTGCCGCGCCACGCCGTACGGATGGTGGCAGCCAGGTCGGCGGCGGTGGCAAACCTGCCGCCATCGGGTCCAACGCCCACGAAGTCCGTGTCGCAGAACCGGCACGTCGCCGTGTCGCGATCCTCCTCGCGGCCGCTCCACAGGTTGCACCCGCTGAACCGGCAGAAGACGGCGGGACGGCCTGCCTGCGCGCCCTCACCCTGCAGCGTGTAGAAGATCTCCCTGACGGTGTACATCAGGCCGTAACCGCGTATCGGATCGGGTCGGTCGCCCCGGCGTCATGGAACCCGCGCAGGCGTAGCTGGCAGGCGTCGCAGTGCCCGCACGCCGCCCCGCCGGGCGCGGGATCGTAGCAGCTGGTGGTCATTCCGAAGTCGACACCTAACGACAACCCCAGCGTGACGATCTCCCGCTTGGTCAGGTGCTGGAGCGGCGCGTGAATCGTCAATGGGCGTCCCTCGACGCCGGCGCGGGTGGCCAGGTTCGCCATGCACTCGAACGCCGCGATGTATTCCGGCCGGCAGTCGGGATAGCCGGAGTAGTCCAGGGCGTTCACACCGATGAACAGGTCTCGCGCCCCCAGCACCTCGGCCCACCCCACCGCATAGGACAGGAAAATCGTGTTCCGCGCGGGAACGTAGGTGATGGGGATGCCGCCGTCGTCCAGCGCTCGGTCCCTCGGAACCTCCAGGTCGGCCGTGAGCGCCGACCCGCCGAAGGTGCGCAGATCGATGTCCAGTACCACGTGCCTTACGACGCCGTAGTGCGCCGCAACCCGGCGCGCAGCTTCCACTTCCAGTGCGTGCCGCTGACCGTAGCGGAACGTGAGGGCATGCACGGCATACCCCTCTTGACGGGCCATCGCCACGAGGGTCGTTGAGTCGAGTCCGCCGCTGAGGAGAACGACGGCGGGAGCGCGGAGCGTGGGCATCGAATTCGAAGCTAGCGCCATCCGCAAGAGGACACAGGCCACCGGCGACAGGTCTCAGCGTCCTCTGCCCTCTGCCCTCTGCCTCCCTCAGGCCACCGCCTTCAGCGCCCCCACCAGCTCGCGCAACTGCTCGGACCCCTGCAGCAGTTGCGTGGACGCTGAGCTCATCTGCTCGCAGGCAGCGCTCTGCTCCTGCGTGGCGGCGCTGATCTGCTGGGCGGCCGCTGCATGCCCCTCCGCCGTCCGCGCGATGGACTGGACGCCCTGCGCAGCGCTGGCCACGATCGCCGCGTTTCGCTCTGCGCGAACGGCAACGTTGCCCGCCGCGAGGCGTGTCTGTTCGGCGGCCGTGGTGATCGCGTCGAGGGCCACGTCTATGTTGCGGGAGACGTTCTCGATTTCGCCAACGTTCGCGACACCCGCCTCCATGGCCAGCGTCGTGGAGGTCACCCGCGTCGTCACCAACTGGGTCAGTTGTACCACATCTTCAGCCGC
The DNA here is from genome assembly GCA_036393555.1 of Gemmatimonadaceae bacterium. Classification (GTDB taxonomy): domain Bacteria; phylum Gemmatimonadota; class Gemmatimonadetes; order Gemmatimonadales; family Gemmatimonadaceae; genus JABWBJ01. The sequence continues at coordinate 16,833 of DASWGU010000152.1, read as the reverse complement.
CGCCTGCGCCTGTTCCGCCAGCTTGCGCACCTCGTCCGCCACGACGGCGAAGCCGCGCCCGGCGTTGCCGGCCCGGGCGGCCTCGATCGCGGCGTTCAGCGCCAGCAGGTCGGTCTGCTCGGCGATGCGACTCACGATCGATACGAAGCGGTTGATGTCTTCCGCCGTGTGCGTGAGCGCCACTACTTCATGGGCGGCATCCTGCACGGTGGTGCGCACCGATCCGAGGATGCCCAGGGCCCGCTCTATCTCGGCGCGTCGCAGGCGCGCGGAATCCCCGATGGAGCCTGCCAGGGTGGTCACATCGGCCGATCCGGCGAGAATCTCGTCGGCGTTGGTCCGGATGGAACCCAGCGCCTCGTCCACCGACTTGAGCTGCCGGACCTGGCTTTCGGCGCCGCTGGATACCTCGGTCATCGACGAGGCCATCTGCGTGGCCGAGGCCGAGATCTGTACGGTGACGTTGGCGAGATCGCGTGCGGAACTGGCCACGTCGTCGGCAGTGGTATTGGCCACGGCAACGACACGGGCCAGCGAGTCGGCGGTGCCGTTCATCGCTTCCGCCAGCTCCCGGAACTCACCCGGGAGGTCGCCCTCGGTCCGGACGCCGAAGTTGCCGCCACTGAGCGCGCGCGCGTGCGCGACCAGGCGCCGCATCGGTTGTGAGATCCAGTTCACCGTCGTGAACACCACCAGAAGCCCCAGCACGACGGAGACGCCGATCGCCACCAGCACCCACATGGCGCGCCGTTCGACGTCTATCCGGAGGGCGCGCGAGGCGTCGGTGACGCGGCGCGTCTTGAGGACACCCAGCGCCTCGATGTCCTGCTTGAGCGTGGCGACCATGTCGCGCGCGCGTTCCGCCTGGCGGCCGGCTTCCTCGGCGCGGCCCAGATCGGCGAGGCGGTGAGCTGTCGCATAGCGCGTCTCGATCGTCGACAAGGCGTCATCGATCGAGGCGATGAGCGCCACTTCGTCAGGCGCCAGTCCGGGGTTGAGGTTCATCTCCCGCTGCACCCGATGCGATTCGGCCGCAAAGGTGCGGAACTCCGCCTGCGATGCCGAGTCGCGTGCCTGCAGGTACCGATCCGCGGCGGAAAGCTCCTGGGAGACGCCGGCCGACAACCGGGCCGCGAGTTGGGCGTCCTGCTGCACCGCGGCGAGGGTATCGCCGATCAGCGTGGACATGGTGAGCATGGAGGCGCGCGCCATCAGCCCCGCGACCACGAACAGCCCCACGAGCAGCCAGAAGCCCGTGAACAGCCGCTGACGGATGCTGCGGAATCGCACGAGTGGGGCGGCGTTCATGAACCGGCTCCCGTCTCGATGGTCAGCGAGCCGTTCCGGATCCTGGTCATCACCACGCCGCGGCCAATGACGTCGCCGCTCGGGTGAAACGAAATCGGACCGGTCACGCCGGCGTGTGGCTGATTACCGGCGAGCGATGCGAGCCACTCGCGGATGCGCGCGCGTGAGGCGCCGCCATGCTCGATGGCGCGAGCGAGCACCATGGTTGCGTCGTAGGCCAGGGCCGCGTTGCCGTCGGGTTCCTCGCGGTACCGCGTGACGTAGGCGCGCACGAATCGTTGCGCTGCGTCGCCTGGATCCCGGGCGCTGAACGGTGCCCCCACGAATGCTCCCTCGGCCAGCGCCGTGTCGGCAGCGACCGGGGTCCAGCCGTCACCGCCCATGAAGGCGACGGCTACCCCCTGCCGGCGGGCTTCGCGCAGGACAGCGCGGCCCGATACGTCGGTGCCCGCGACGAATACCAGATCGGGCGCGCGGGTACGCAACCACGAGATATGCGGTTCGACGCTGGCCTTTCCGTCGGAGGGGATCGGATCGAAACCGACTACCTCGCCGGCGTAGCCTCGCCGGAAAGCCTCGGCAAGGCCCCGTCCGTACGAGTTGTTCTCGAAGAGCACGGCGGCGCGCCGGAAGCCACGCGCGGTGGCAAACCGGGCCATCGTCAGCCCGTTGGCCGAATCGGATGCGATGACGCGGAACGTCCATTGCGAAATGCCGCTGAGGTCCGGAGAGCTGGCGGTGGTCGCGACCGCCGGAAGCCCCTGGTCGTAGATGCGGGCCGCGGCCATCATCGCACCTGAAGTGATATGTCCCACCACGCCAAGAACCGACCGGTTGGCGACAAATTCGCTGGCAATGGCTGCCGCTCGGGACCCGTCCCCGGCGTCGTCGCGCTCGATGAGTCGAAGCGGCCTGCCGGCGATCCCGCCTCGCGCGTTGATCTCCTCCAGCGCCAACGCGATGCCCTGCTGGTTCATGCGACCGAAGGCCTCGTTCCAGGGCCCTGCGGCCCCAATGTACAGCGGCTCCGAGCCGCTGGAACAGGCAAGAGCGGACAGGACTGCGGCGACAAAAAGGCGGTTCAACGGGGGCATGCGCATTCCGGATGCGGTGGCATCACTAGGACGCCGCGTAAGCGGAGCCCGCAACGGCCTTTCCGCGCCGCCGAGCTGCGATCAGCCGTTGCGACGCATCATGTTCCAGTACAGCGAGTTACCTGGAAGTCGCAGAAGGCGGCAAGTCTCGCGAAATGCGTTCATCGCCCGGTATCCACCAGAGGCGGAGAAAGCGCCACCACGTGTCGGCGCTATCGCCGGCTGTTCGAACGCGCCGATTGACCGCGACGAACGTCCGCGATTCGTACAGCCAGACGGCTGGGGCATCGGCGACGAGCACGCGATAGGCCCGGCGATACAGCTCACGAGCACGAGCCGGATTCACTTCGGCAGCGGCGCTGTCGAGCGACGCATCGAACGCGAGGTTGCCGTATCCCTGCAGGTTCATGCCACGCTGGGTGGACGGCCTGCTGTACCACGTGCCCTTGATGGCCGACGGCGCCGGGTCGATCAGCCAGGCGTTGATCACGGCGTCGAACTGTCCACTGAGCAGGCGCGGTCCGAACTGGGCGTCCACCGCCTCGACGTCCACCTGCACGCCATGAGGGCGGAGGAGGGCCTGGACGAGTTCCGCGTACTGCCGCCGCGGCGCGCTTTGCGCCGGCACGAGGAGGCCGAACCGCAGCGGTCGTCCCGACCGGTCGCGGATGCCGTCTCCATCGGTATCGCGCCAGCCCGCCGAAGCGAGCAGGCGAGCGGCGCCAGCGGAGTCATGGGCAAACGGCACGATTGTCGTGTCGGAGGTGGGGATCGTCCGCGTGAATGGACCGAACGCAGGATATGCCAGCGAGTCGAACACGTTGCTCAGCATCGCTTGCCGGTCGAGGGCCATGCTGATGGCGACGCGGACGTCGCGGTCGCTGAACAGCGAGTGCGGGCGTGACGGGTCGCGCGGATCCCACAGATTGAAGCCGAGGTACCCGTAGGTCATACCGGGGAAGGCGACGGGCCGGGCGATCTGGCTGGCGGACACCTGCGCCATGGCGTCTGGCGTGAGTGTTTCGAGTACGTCCGCGTCCCCGACGATCACGTTGCTGAGCGCCGTCGCGAGGCCTCCTCCGAGTGTCCAGATCAGGCGGTCCAGGCGGGGGCGTCCGAGGTACCAGGCAGTGTCCGCGGCCAGCTCGATCGCCGACCGCGCTTCCCAGCGAACGAAGCGAAACGGCCCACTGCCGACCGGGTTCCGCGAGAACGCGGACTCACGGAGGTTCGTCCGATCGGCGCCACGCAGGAGGTGTTCCGGCAGAATCGTCAGATTGTGGGCAACTGCGTAGAACTGCTCGGGCCCTCGGCGAGCGAACCATGCCACGGCGGTCAACGAGTCCGGGACCGACACCGAATCGACGACTGACAACACGTCTGCCAGGTGCGAGCCCACCACCGGATCCTGGTACAGCTCGAGCGAGAACCGGACGTCGCCGGCCGACACCGGCCGGCCGTCGTGCCATCGGGCTCGCGGATCGATGTGGAACGCAATGGTGAGCGAGTCCGCGCTCCATGTCCACGAGCGCGCCAGCCGCGGCGTGAAGCCGGCGTCACCAAAGGTGTTCAGACCGGGACCGATCTCCGCCAGCACGTCGAAGATCTGGTCGATGACCTGCTTCTCCTGCGTCAGCCTGACGAGCGGCGGCAGGAGCGTCTGCGGCTCGGCCGGCATGGCGATGATCACGGTGCCGCCGGTGTCGCCCGCCGCGGCGGACCCGGAGCGGTCACCCGGTGCGCAGGCGAAGAGGGCCAGGAGGAGCAGGACTCGTAGGCGCATGGGGCGGCAGTGAATGGCTCGCTCGGGTTGCCGTGCTCGCCGGCCCGAGTCGTCAGGTCAGCGGCAAACGCAATTCGTTGGCATGACGATCTATTCCACCTCGCGTCTCGGCTCCGTTCGCGGGGCAGGCTCCTGCTGCGTCAGGCAGTGCAGCGTCCCCAGTCCCCAGACGAGGTCCACTGAATGGATGCCGACGACCGAGCGATCCGGAAAGCAGTCGGCCAGCACGCTCAACGCGACCCGATCCATCGGGTCGTTGAACGTCGGCACCAGCACCACGCCATTTGCGACGTAGAAATTCGCGTAGCTGGCGGGCAGTCGCTGCCCGCTCATCACGACGGGCCGCGGATACGGCAGGCGGACTACCCGCAGCGGCGGGCCGCCCCCGCCCTGGAGCCGTTGCAGGTTGTCCGTCGAGCGGCGATGGTTCTCTTCGGCGGGATCGTCCTCCACGGCAAGCACGACGGTGTCCGCACTGACGAAACGGGCCACGTCGTCGATGTGTCCGTGGGTGTCGTCGCCCTCGCAGCCCTCGCCCAGCCAGATAGTCCGTTCGACACCAAGCCACTGGCGGAAGACCCGTTCGTAGCCCTCGCGTCCGAGTCCCGGATTGCGCTCCTGCACGGTGGAGAGCAGGCATTCCTCGGTCACCATGAGAAGGCCGAGACCATTGGCCTCAATGGCCCCGCCCTCGAGGATGACGCGGCCTCCGTCCGGGCGCCCCGGTTCCACGCGGCCAAGCCCCGTTATGCGCTCCACCGCCGTTCCCACCTGCCTGTCCAGCGCGTAGTTGTCGTACTTGGCCCAGGCATTGAAGTCCCAGTTCACCAGCACAACGTTGCCCTGGACGTCGTGCACGGCTGTTGGCGCGGAGTCACGGAGCCAGACGCGGTCTGACGGCACGAGGTGGAGCCGGAAGCCGTCCGGCTCGCACCCATGCGCCTCGAGCTTCTCGATTGCGTCCTCCAGCACGGCCTCGTCGGGGCAGAGAATCTCCACCCGCTCGTGGACGTGCAGGGCGCGGACGATTTCGGCGTACACCCAGGGGATGGGTTCCAGCTTGCCCGGCCAGTCCGGTTCGTGGTGCGGCCACGCAACCCAGGTCGCCGCGTGCGGTGCCCATTCGGCGGGCATGCGAAGGGCTGGGGTACGGGGAGTCTTGCGGGTCGAGGGCGAGGCTCCCGCTCTCGAATCCCCGGCGTCCGGTGCGCCGACGGTGTGCGTTCCGCTCGCCGGGCCTGTTCTCCCGTTTCCCGTTCCCTGTCCCCTCTCGGTCCCGCGCCCCAGGTCTCCGGTCCCTGGCGTCATACCAGATAACGACTCAACATGCCGCCGTAGGCATCGACACGCCGGTCGCGCAGGAACGGCCAGTTGCGGCGTGTCTCCTCGATCAGCGCCGGGTCGCAGGAGGCCACGAGCACCGCCGGAGCATCGCCGGCTTCGGCGATCACACGTCCCAGCGGGTCGGCGACGAAGGACTGGCCGAAGAACTGCAGCCCGTTGGTGCCTTCCTCCGGTTCGAACCCGACGCGGTTCGGCGACGCGACGTATACGCCGTTGGCGATGGCGTGCGAGCGCTGGATGGTCCGCCAGGCGTCGACCTGGGCGTCGCCGTACTGGGCGCGCTCACCCGGATGCCAGCCGATGGCGGTCGGATAGAAGAGGACTTCGGCCCCGAGGAGAGACGTGATGCGGGCACTTTCGGGATACCACTGGTCCCAGCAAATGAGCACACCGATGTCGGCATAACGAGTGCGCCAGACACGGAACCCGTGCGACCCCCGCCACGCTCCGTCACGGCCCGGTGCGGAATCGTCGGCGTCGCCCGGAGCGAAGTAGTACTTCTCCTCGAAAAGGGGATCGTGCGGAATGTGCATCTTGCGATACACACCGAGCAGGGTACCGTCCGCATCGATGATGGCGGCGGAATTCCGGTAGAGTCCGGACGCCTGTCGTTCGTAGATCGGTACGACGAGCACGACCTGCAGCTCTGCCGCGACGTCGACCAGCCGGTTGGTCACCGGTCCCGGTATGGATTCCGCAATGCTGAAGTGCTCGACGCGGAGCGACTTGCAGAAGTAGGGTGCGTTGAAGAGTTCCTGGAGACAGATGATCTGCGCCCCCCGGCGGTGCGCCTCACGGATGTTCGCAACGGCGCGCTCCAGATTGTCGTCGCGATCGGGTGTTGCGGCGTCCTGGACGAGGCCGATGGTGAAGGTCGTGCGAGTCATGCGGTGGAAGCTCGCCCATCACGCATCGTGACGAAAGACGGCGCGCAGGAGCAGCCTCACAGGATCCAGCTCCTCTGGCAGCATGACCGGCGCTTCACTCCGCAGACAGAACTCGTGCGCCGGCCCGAGCGTCATCTGCCGGCCCCAGAGGGACGCACCGACCCCGTCCACGATCGGTTGCAGGCGCGCGTAGAGCTGCGGATATGCCCAGCCGGCCGGTTTGCCGAACCAGGCTTCATGAACGCCCGCCACTGACACCGATCCAAGACGCAGCCGGTAGAGTCCGGCGGTCCCGCCGGCGGCGAAAGCGGCTGCCGCGTCGTGTGGTGCCTGACGTGCCGCCGAGACCGCCGCGTCGTTCAGTGGATCGAGGTCAGCCGAGGAGCGCACCACGTACCAGTCCTCGTACGCGTCACCACCCTGGCACGCCCAGGGTGCCCCGCGCAACGCGTCGCACGACGCGGACAACAGCCCCACCGACGGAGCGTCACGCAGGGCGTCGTGAAAGCCCCGCAAGGCGGACTCGTACGCGGCGGCATCGACGTCGTCGCGCTTCCAGTGCCAGAAGATGTAGGCCAACACGGACGGGGAGGTGGGGTGCGGGAGTCGCACGGTGATTCGGACGCCTTACGTTCGCACCATCTTCAGCAGCCTGGGGGCAGATACACCAGCGCCAGGTCGTTCACATTGGTGCCGGTCGGCCCGGTGCGCAGCAGGGCGCCGACGGCTTCGAGGGTGGGGAAGGCGTCGTGAGTTCGGAGCGCGGCGCCGGGATCGACTCCCGCTCGTTCGAGGGCTGCCCAGGTGGAATCGTCCACGATCGCACCAGCCGCGTCGGTGGGGCCATCCCGTCCATCGGTGCCCGCCGCGAGGATGGCGATGCCCCGCGCTGCGTCGCCGGCGTCTCGAAGCGTGCGCGCCGCGGCGAGCGCGAGCTCCTGACACCGACCGCCCCGGCCCGCGTCGGGGCCGAGTCGAACCGTGGTCTCACCACTGAAGATCATGCACCTCGCGCCTGACGCCGGTGACTGAGCCTTCGCGACCGCCGTGCTTGCCACGAAGTCGCCCGCTGCAGCCGCGTCGCCGGTGAGCGGTGCCTCCTGCGTGATGCCTCCGAGCGACCGGGCCCGGATTGCCTCCTCGGCGCCCCGTACGGCCTGGTGCCTGTCCAGAATTACCTCGGTGCTGGTGGTGGCGAAGCGGGCATGGCCCGGCTTGGGTGTCTCCGTTCCACGGCCAGCCGCCACATCACTGATGTACTCACGTACCGTGGCCGGAAGCGTGGGGAGAAGACCAGCCACCGCCACGCGCGCCAGCACGTCCCGCGCCGTCAGTTCATCGGGCACGCATGGTCCCGACGCGATGAACGCCGGGTTGTTGCCTATCACGTCCGACGCGATGAGACAGTGGACACGGTTGGCACGCAACGCCGTGGCAAGTCGTCCGGCACCCCACCGGAGGACGCGCTTGCGAACCGCGTTCATCAGCTCGATGTCAGCGCCGGAAGCGAGCAGCGTCGTGAACAGCTGGCGAACCTCGTCAGCGGGCAGCCCGTTCACCGGACCGGCAATCAGGCTGGTCGCCCCACCCGAGACCAGCACGAGAGCATCGTCCGACGCCGGGACACGGACCACGACTTCTCCGAGTCGCTCAGCCGCGGCCAAGGAACGCGGTCCCGGCACGGGGTGGTCGCCCGTCAGGCACTCCAATCCGTGCCCCGCCGAGTCGTCCGTCGACTGCGCGACAACCAGTCCGCCAGCCACGTGCACCCGGCTGGCGGTCAGTGCTTCCGCGGCGCCCGCGGCCATGGCGTTCCCACCCTTGCCGACCGCGATGATCCACGCCGACTGGGCGCGAATGGGGAGCGCAGCCACGGCGTCGCGGGTCGCGCGGCGAGGGTCGGCGGCGATCACGGCCGCGTGGAAGATCCGCGTGAGGATGTCGAACGCCCCGGGTCGGTCCATTTTTGGAAACATTCAGTCCGTGAAACGACTCGCCCCGGCGCGGGGCCGGGGCGATGGAGGGAACTCAGTCCGAGTCCGGTGGTTTGGGGGGCGCCAGCTTGTCAACCTCGGCATCCAGCTCGGTAAAGGCATCCTGCGCCATGACCCGGAACGGTGTTGCCTTGTACGTGATTCGCCCGGCGCCGTCTACCACGTACAGGTGGCGTGCGTCGGTCTTGCTGGTCTCGTTGTATGCCTGGTACGTGCGGCTCACGCTGGCATCGGCGTCGCTCATCACCATGATGGGCGTCTCGATGTCGCGGAACCAGTTGATGAGGGTCGTATCGGGATCGACGCTGATGCCCAGCACCACGACGTCGCGGCCATTGTTGAAGAGCGTGGCGTACTGATCACGGTACGCCTCCATTTGGACCGTTCAACCACGCGATCGCGCCTTGGGGAAGAATGCCAGGACCACGGTCTGGCCGCGGAAGTCGGACAGGCGCTGTCTGTTGGCCAGGATTCCGTACCGAGTGATCCCGGTGAACTCGAAGTCGGGCGCCATCTCGCCCACCTTGGGTCCGACTTCGGGTCGGGCGGGCTGCTGCGCCCCGGCCAGTGTGGCTGGCAGCGCGACCAGAGCCACGCCGAGAAGGAATCGAATTCGCTGCATCCTGTTTTGGTCTGTGAGTCGGGGAAGGGAGTCGACCACCCAAGATTGTGCCGGCGTCACCAACGCGCAACGAGCCAGCGGTGGGTAATCGCTTCATTCCGTCATGTTTGCCCGATCACTGTCCGAAGGCACCCCCACGCGAATTGCCCCCGGGAGCACGCCGATGTCCAGCGTCTGCTCCGACAAGCGGTGAATCTCGCCGTCGGCGTCGAGCAGGGGCGCCGTCTCGAAGCCCAGGCGGGCCCGGCGAATCCGGCGCCGATTCACCTCGGGTTCGCCGACGTGCTTTCCCATCCTGGCGCGTACGAACAGGTTGAGCCGGCGCAGGGGCGGAGCGTCCTGCACGATCACCGCGTCCAGCAGGCCGTCCGTCACGCTCGCGCCCGGAGCCACGTGGAATCCACCGCCGAAGCGGGGTCCATTGGAGACGATGATGGCCAGGTAGTTGGACGCTTCGCCCGGCTGGTCGCCGTCGAGCTGTATCGTCGCGCGGAGCGGTCGATAGGTGCGGAGCAGCGGAAGGGCGGCCGCGACATAGACGAGCGGACCGCCCAGCCAGGTGATGCGCTGTGTGGCTTGCAGGACTTCGGCCTCCAGCCCCACGCCCGCGACGTTGAGGAACGTGATGGAGTTGGCAACGCCGAGGTCCACGCGGACAGAGGCGTCCCCCGCGGCGATTCGCGACATGGCGACTGCATCGCCCGCCGGGAGCCCGAGTGAGCGGGCAAAGTCGTTGCCGGTGCCGGCGGCAATCGGCACGAGCCGCGCGTCGCGGCCGCTCTCATGAATGCCCCGCGCCACGTTGCCCCAGGTACCGTCACCACCTAACGCGACGATGGTGTCGATGCCGCTCGCGACGGCAGCCGCCGCGAGGTCGCGCTCGTCACCCGGTCCGCGTGTGATCCGGACGTCGTCGATCCCGGCCGCCGCGAGTGCCCGCCGCACGGCCGGCAGCCGGCGTGCCCCGCGGCCTCTTCCGGCCGCGGGGTTGGCCACCAGGCAGGCGTGACTCAAGCGCCCCGGACGGCCAGCTGCCGGAGCACGTACGGCAGGATACCGCCGTGACGGTAGTAATTGAGCTCTTCGGGCGTGTCGATGCGCGAGCGAACCGTGAATCGCTTTTCACCCGAGTCGTCGTGGGCCACGACAGTAATCCGCGCACGGGGCGGCATGTCACTCGCGATGCCTTCGAAGTCGAACGTCTCGAATCCGGTCAGGCCGAGCGTCAACCGGGATGCGCCCTCCGTGAACTCCAGCGGCAGCACGCCCATCCCGACGAGGTTGGACCGGTGAATCCGCTCGAACGATTCGGCGATGACCGCCCGTACGCCAAGAAGTGCCGTGCCCTTGGCCGCCCAGTCCCGCGAGGAGCCGGTGCCGTACTCTTTCCCGGCGATCACGAGCTGCGGCACCCCCCGTTCCTTCCGCTCGATGGCGAGGTCGTATAACGGCACTGCCGCGCCGCCCGCTTCGCGCGCCGTCCACCACCCTTCCTTCCCGCCCGCCAGTTCGTTGCGCACCCGGATGTTGGCGAACGCACCGCGCATCATCACCTCGTGGTTCCCGCGACGGGCGCCGTAGGAGTTGAAGTCCTTCTTCACCACGCCCTGCGCCAGGAGCCACTGGCCGGCGGGGCTCTTCTCGGCAATGGACCCGGCCGGCGAGATGTGATCGGTGGTGATGGAGTCGCCGAACATTCCGAGGACGCGCGCCCCGGTGATGGCCTGCACGCCCGGCGGTACCGCCGTCATGCCGGTGAAGAACGGCGGATGCTGTACGTAGGTGGAGTCGGCCCGCCAGACGTAGCGCTCGCCGGACGGCACCGGCAAGGCGCGCCACTGCTCGTCGCCGGCGAACACGTTGGCGTACTCCCCGGCGAACATGTCGCGCTTTACCGAACGGAGGATCTCGTCTTCGACCTCGCTCGCCGATGGCCAGATGTCCCGCAGAAAAACGGGTCCGTCGCTGCCGATCCCCAGCGGCTCCCGCTGGAGGTCAATGTCCATGCGGCCGGCCAGCGCGTACGCCACGACGAGTGGCGGCGACGCGAGGTAGTTGAAGCGGGTTTGCGGGTTGACGCGACCCTCGAAGTTCCGGTTCCCCGACAGGACGGCGGCCGCGACGAGCTGTCCGTCGTCGATGGCGCGGGCGACGGGTTCCGGCAGGGGGCCGGAATTGCCGATGCACGTCGTACAGCCATACCCGACCACCGCGAAGCCAAGTTGCTCCAGGTCGGCCAGCACGCCGGACCTGGTGAAGTACTCGGTGACGACTTTCGAGCCCGGGGCCAGCGATGTCTTGACCCACGGCTTGCTTCGCAGACCTTTGCGCACGGCCTTTCTGGCGAGCAGGCCCGCGGCCAGCATGACCGACGGATTCGAGGTATTCGTGCAGCTGGTGATGGCGGCGATCACGACCGATCCGTGGCGCAGCGTGCAGTCCACGCCGTTGATGGACAGTGGAATCCCGTGTTCCTCATGAGCCTGCGCGGCGCCCTCGGCGTCCATTCGCGACACCGCGACCACCGTCTCGGCGGAAGCAGGCACTCTGGCCGCGGAAGCAGCGAGACGCTCGCGTTCGGCCGCCAGCGCCGCCTGGAACATCTCCTTTGATTGCGACAACGGCACGCGATCCTGCGGCCGCTTCGGTCCCGCCAGGCTCGGCACGACCGTGGACAGGTCCAGCTCCAGGGTGTCCGAGAACACCGGGTCCGGCGTCTCGTCGGTGCGGAACAGTCCCTGCTCGCGGCAGTATGCCTCGACCAGCTGAACGTGGGCCTCGTCTCGCGCGGTGAGCCGGAGGTACTTCAACGTTTCGGCGTCCACGGGGAAGAAACCCATCGTAGCGCCGTATTCGGGCGCCATGTTGGCTATCGTGGCGCGGTCCGCGAGTGAGAGGGAGGACAGGCCGGCGCCGTAAAACTCGACGAACTTGCCGACGACCTTCTTCCTGCGAAGGATCTCGGTAACGGTGAGTACCAGGTCAGTCGCGGTAGCTCCGGTCGGCAGCCGGCCGTGCAGCTTGAAGCCCACGACCTCGGGGATCAGCATCGACACCGGCTGACCCAGCATCGCCGCTTCGGCCTCGATGCCGCCCACGCCCCAGCCCATGACACCAAGGCCGTTGATCATCGTGGTGTGCGAGTCGGTGCCCACCAGTGAGTCGGGATAGGCGATGGTCTCGCTGCCACTCGGCGATGTGAAGACGACGCGTCCGAGGTATTCCAGGTTGACCTGGTGGCAGATGCCGGTGCCGGGTGGAACGACGCGGAAGTTGCGGAAGGCGTTCTGCCCCCATCGAAGGAACTCGTAGCGCTCCCGGTTCCGCTGGAACTCCATCCCGGTGTTGATCAGCAGCGCCGCCTCGATGCCGTACTGATCGACCTGCACCGAGTGATCGATGACGAGGTCCACCTGCTGCAGCGGGTTGATCAGGTTCGGGTCGCCGCCGAGGCCGGCGATGGCGTCTCGCATGGCGGCGAGATCGACGACGCACGGTACCCCGGTGAAGTCCTGCAGGAGGACGCGACTGGTCCGGAAGGCGATCTCCCGCTCGCTGCGAGCGGTGACGTCCCAGTGCGCCAGCGCCTCGACGTCCGACGCTTTGACAAAGGCTCCGTCTTCGCCGCGCAGGAGGTTCTCAAGGAGGATCTTCAGCGAAAACGGGAGGCGGTCGATGTTGCCGCGCGACCGCTCGCGCAGGGCACCGAGCCGGAAGATCGTATGGACGACGTCGCCGACGGACAGTGTCGAGCGTGCGGAAAAGGAGTCAGGATGTTTCATTGGACTTGCGGCGGGTTGGCGCGGTGTCGACCGTAATCTAACGCTTCCGCTCGGGCGCAGACCGACTGCCCCGGCCTTCTCACACGCTGTCCAAGGCGCACGCCCTTCCTGTCGCTCCCATGTCGCGCGCGTTCGTGAACGATGACCGTGATGAATCCGGACGGCCCCGCCGTCGGTTCACGCTGCCGCCTCGGGACGACCCCGGCTTCGACGCGGCGGCGGCGGCGGCCCTGCTGGAAGCAGCGAGGGACGGTGTCACCGGAGACGCCGAGCAGGAGACGGGATACTACTGGGGCGAGGTCCGGCTGCGCCCCCACGTGGAACGAATTCTGGCAGACGCGCATCGCACCGGTGACGATCGCCTCGAACAACTGGCCGCGCGGTTCCTGAAGTAGATCCACGTCACCGCATTCCCGCTCGCTCCCTCGCGTAGTCCGCGACCTGCCGGTGTGTCGCGAACCAGACTCCGCCCTTGGCGCGGATGTGCTCCAGCAGCAGCTCCAGTGCAACCAGCCGTGATCGGTGCCCGATCACGTGCGGATGCATGGTCAGTACGAACATCGTGCGTTCTTCCCACGCCGTGTCGAACTCGTCGATCCAGACCTGGGCGACTTCCCTCGGGGAAGCGTAGTTGGCGCCCTGCACGTTGAACAACGGTGCGTCGTCGAGAATCCACTCGACCGGGATCTCCACAATTCCCGTCGGCAGGCCGTTCTGGAGCAGCTCGTAGGGCCGATCATCCGCCATCAATGAACTCTCGTAGGTAAACCCCAGCTCGCGGATGATGTCGAGCGTGACGGGCGAGAAGTTCCAGGAAGGCGCGCGGTATCCCACGGGTCGCGTCCCGGTCACCTGCGTCAGGTACTCGAGCGCGCGCCTGACGAGGTCCCGTTCGACGTCCGGCGGAACCTGCGTGTTCATCTCGTGGATCCAGCCGTGGACGGCGAACTCGTGCCGGCCCGACACCTTGATGGTGTCGGCCATGTCGGGGCTCAGCATGAGGCTGACGGCCGGGATGAAGAAGGAAGCGGGAATGCCGTAGCGATCGAGCAGTTTCACGATGCGGGGCAGCCCGGCGCGAGCGCCGTACTGCGCCTGCGAGAGGGCGCCAATGGTCGGCTCGCCAAAGCGGAGCGGGATGGTCTCGTTGTCGACGTCGAACGAGAGCGCCACAGCGACCCGCGCACCGCCGGGCCACGCGTCCGGCTGCAGGCTTCGGCCCGCACGGACGGCGCCGACCACTTTCCTGACGGAATCCGGTGACCACTCCCAGGCAGGACGCCGTGCGGGTTGTACCTGTGCCGACGCCGCCTGAAAGGGGGCAATGACTACGGGCAGAAGAGCGAAGGCGACAGAGGCTGTGGCTCGCATGGCAGGTCCGGGTCCGGGGTCGCAGGCCGACGTAGTGTTCGACGAGTCGCTGGGCGCTACTCTGTCATACCTCCGGTCCCTGCGGGCGCAAGTTCTTGACGCCCGCGCGCCGAAGGCCAGCTTCGGATGGACGACATTGCCAGAGTGTGCTCCTCGAGCAGGTTGCGCGAGTGGCATAACCGGCCCTCTCAATCCGCCGTTCATGTCCCAGCCCGCGCCGATCGCCGCCAGTCCCGTCACCTCGATTGCCCGGGAACTCATGGCCATCGACTCAACGACCGGGCTGGAGGGCGCAGTGATCGATGCCATGGAACGGCTCCTGGCCGGGCGCGGCTGGCCGGTCTTCCGGATCCCGGTCGCGCCGGCACGCGAGTGCCTGCTGGCCCGTTCCGAGCCCGACCCGGACGTGACCTTCTCCACCCACCTGGATACGGTGCCGCCCTTCATTGCTCCAATGCTCAGCGGCGACCGGCTGTCGGGGCGCGGCGCCTGCGACGCCAAGGGCATCGCGGCCGCCATGGTGGAGGCCGCCGGCATCCTGAGGGACCGCGGCGAGCGGGTTGCTTTGCTGTTCGTCGTGGGCGAGGAGACGACGCACGACGGTGCGCGCGCCGCCAATCAGTGGATCGCCGACAACCTCCCCGCCCGTCCGCGGGTGCTGGTGAACGGGGAGCCCACGGAAAGCACTCTGGCGCTGGGTACGAAAGGCGCCATCCGGGCCATCGTGCGCACCGTCGGTCGTGCGGCGCACTCCGCCTACCCGGAACTGGGCCACTCCGCGATCGCAAGCCTGGTGTCGCTGCTCGCGGAGCTCGACCACCTCGTGCTTCCCGAGGACCCTGTGCTGGGCAAGACGACGATCAACATCGGGTCCATCAGTGGTGGGGTGGCAGACAACGTGATCGCACCGCACGCCGAGGCCCGCCTGATGGCTCGGTTGGTGACGCCGGCCGATGAAGTCTGGGCGATCCTGCATCAATGGGCGGCGGGACGCGCGACGCTCGAGCGAGGCGTGAGCGTGCCGCTGGTCCGCCTCGCCGCGGTTGACGGGTTCGCCACCTCAGTGGCCGCCTATGCGACCGACCTGCCCGCGCTCACCAACTGGGGCACTCCATACCTCTTCGGTCCGGGCTCGGTCCATGTGGCGCACACCGATGACGAGTACGTGAGCCTGAGCGAACTGGACCGCGCCGTGGAATCCTACGTCCGCCTTGCCGCCGCGGCGAAGAAACAACTGGCAGTCCGGATGTGAGCTGGAGCGGCCAGGCGGCGCTCACGCTGGTTGTGCGAACACCACAAAATGTCCACCCGGTTCCACGACTCCGACCTCGTGCATTCCGTAGAAGGTGGTACGCCGGGGCATGGCGATGGGATATCCGGCGAGGGCTGACTCCACCGCATCCAGGTCGGCCACCTCCAGGAAGAGGGCTGTCGATCGGCCGTGTACCTCGCCGGCGGCGTCGAACGTGTCCGCCTTGATTGACGCGATGCTCTGAAGCATCACCTCGATTCCGTCCCGGCTGAGTAGGGCGAATCCCAGGGCATCTCCATGCGGCACCGTGGCGGTGCGCTCGAAGCCGAGGCGCTGCTCCCAGAACTCCAGGCTCGGTTCCACCGCGTCGACGGCGAGGACGGGAGTCAGGCGGCGAACGGTGGGCGTCGGCATGGAAGCGCTCCGCGCGATAGGAGTGAACGAATGGTCGGGCGTCACACAAAATGTCATGGGGGACTCCCCGCTGACAGTCACGTGCTGCGTGGCGCCCGCGTCGTCGATCCCGATGGGCTGCGTGAGAGAGCGCGGGCCGACGCGTGGTGCGGGGTCGCCTGGCGCCGCTGCGCTGCGCCGGTGCCGGGGGATGAGTAAGTTCCGGCGCATGTCGCTGACCGATCCACTCCTCGCGTTCCGGGACGAATTCCCGATTCTCTCGCGGAAGAACTACCTGGTGTCCAATTCGCTCGGGGCCATGCCGCGCGGTGCGCGCGATGGTCTGCAGGCGTACGCCGACGAGTGGGCCGGCGAGGGCGTTCGCGCCTGGGCACGCGGCTGGTGGGACATGCCCGCCAGGGTGGGTGATTCGATCGCCCCGCTCCTGGGCGCTGCCGCCGGCCAGGTGGTCATGGTACCTAACGTGACGCTGGGACAGTCCATGGTGCTGTCAGCGGTGACGTTCCGGCCGCCACGCAACCGCATTGTGATGACGGCGCTGGATTTTCCTTCAGTGCGGTATGCCTTCGACGGGTTGGCGAAGCGGCTGGGTGCCGAGGTGGTCGTGGTGGAGAGCGCCGACGGTGTGGGGATCGACGAGGGGGCGCTGTGCGCAGCGATCGACGAGCGGACCGCGCTGGTGGCGATCTCCCACGTCCTGTTCAAGTCGGCATACATCATGGACGTCGAGCGGATCACGCGCCATGCTCACGACGCGGGCGCGCTGGTGTCGCTCGATGCGTTTCACTCGGTCGGCGTGATGCCCGTGGATGTCCGCCGTATCGGCGCCGACTTCCTCACCGGCGGTGTCCTGAAGTGGCTCTGCGGCGGTCCGGGCGGCTGCTTCCTGTACGTCGCGCCTGACGTCACCGAGCTCCTGGCGCCGGCGTTGACGGGCTGGCAGGCGCACGCCCGTCCCTTCTCGTTCGAGCCGGACATGGAG
>DASWGU010000151.1:0-21382 GCA_036393555.1 Gemmatimonadaceae bacterium | reverse complement strand
GGAAGTCCGCGCCCTTCGGAAGTCCGCGCCCTTCAGCAGTTCGCGCCCTTCAGCAGTCCGCGCCCTTCAGCAGT
The DNA here is from genome assembly GCA_036393555.1 of Gemmatimonadaceae bacterium. Lineage (GTDB taxonomy): Bacteria > Gemmatimonadota > Gemmatimonadetes > Gemmatimonadales > Gemmatimonadaceae > JABWBJ01. Next base: position 21,308 of record DASWGU010000151.1, on the reverse strand, counting down.
CCGCGCCCTTCAGCAGTCCGCGCCCTTCAGCAGTCCGCGCCCTGCAGCAGTCTGCGCCTTTCCGCCCCATCGCCTCGTCGTCGGCCATGGTTGACGAAGAGTGGGTACAGCAGCATCGAACACACGCTCCTGCCACGCAGTGGCACATGGCGTGGACTTTCACACAGCCTCATACCACCCTCCCGAATGCCCGGGAGGGAGCGAAACAGACCCTGTCAGGCGCAGTGGTACGACGGGGGGGGCGTGCATGAGCTGGCCGCGGAGGCATACTCCAGTTTCTTTCTCCGCCCGACTTCACTGTGCCGAGGCGGCCTCAGTACATGAGAGCCAGCCCGAAAACGAAGAACGCGCAGCAGGTTGTCCCAGCCGCGAAGACAATCATGCCCATCCGGCGCTTGCGCCTCAGCCGGTACCCCAGATACACGCCACTCGCGACCATCCCGATCAATCCAATCGCCAGAGCGTCCATGGCGACGCTCCAGATCCGGGTGAGCAGCCAGTCCCGTTCCTTCTGCGGCGCGTCCATCGCCACGCCTGTGAACTGGTGCAGTGCATCGAGCAGTCCGTAGGTGTTCACCCGCGTTTCGGTCACCGTGGCACGTCCCGTGGCCAGCGCCGCCTCCACGTTGACGGCCAATCCCGGCCGGACGACGCGGAATGCGAGCCGATCGGTGTCCGCTGTCCTCCTGACCTCGTCGAGTTCGCCCGCGATGGCCAGTTGAGTCATCAACTCCCTGGCCATGGCGATGTCGCCGGTCGCCAGAGGCGTCTCGATGGCATGGCCGGACGAGGCTTCATCCCGCTGCGGCCAGAACCGCGTGAACTCCCATTTCGGGTGGTTCAGGAAGAGCCCGGAGATCGAGAACAGCCAGATGAACAGGAGAAAGTAGAGGCCGACGTAGAAGTGAAGCTGCCGAATGGTCATTCGTGTCACGCCATCGGTGCGGTGACAATGACGAAGAACGACAGCACTCCGCCGCCGAGCATGATCAGGCCCGTTCGGCGCTCGGCTGTGAGTACGGCCCAGAGGTAGACACCGGTCACCGTGAGGAACAGCATCACGGACACCGTCGCGTCCGAGACCCAGCCCCACACCCGGGTGAACGCCCAGTTGCCGCGAATGTCGATCAGATGCGGGCCGGGCATCATGTGGAGGTAGTTCGTCGCGCTCCACACGCCTGTTTTGCGCCGTCTGAGCTGCGTGTCGCCCGAATCCAGGCCGACGCGCACCTGCACGACCTCTCCCGGTTTCTCCATTGCAAAGCGCAGCCGATTGCGAGCCGGAACACGCGCGATCGACCCGATCTCGCCCGACATGCCGGTCTGCTGATGAATTTCACGCAGGACATGTCGGGCCAGGGCAAGGTTGTCGTCCTCGCTGGGCAGCGCCACCACGATGTTCGTCTCGTCGAACGTCTCTCCGCCGTTGCCGCCCCAGGGAAGGTAGGCGTGGTTGAGCAGGATGACGCTGAAGGCGAAGACGAGCACGAACGGGCTGATGAACAGACCGAGATAGAGGTGCAGGTCTCGAATGTTGCGGTGGAGTCGCCGGGGGATCATGCAGCGCCGTTGCAGGCTGATGGCAAGTGAATCGCTTGAGGCGGTACAAATAGTCTGGGGGCAACAATGGACGCAACACCTGGGAGCCGATGGCCAGGCTGCGCAGCCGCCTGAATCCCGGTCACCGTGTTGGCGCTGCACGGGCGATCCGGCACCGGCCGGCTGAGACTCCTCGCCAATCGGTGGCGTGGAAGCCTGATGTCCGGATGAACAGGGCTGCTACCGGCGACAAGGTCTGGAAAGGGCGAGAACGCCCCACGTGGCACCGCAATCAACTGGTACCTCCGGAGCGGTGGTGGCGAAACTGTCGTGACAATCGCCGATGCTGCCACGGGCGAGACCATCCGCCAGCAGCGGACCGGTCCGGTCGGTAGAGCTCGCGAGTCGCGATGACGTCGCTGCCGCTGGCCACGGGCCTCGGGTAGATTCTACCACGTGAAGACCCAGTACTACACGGCCGCCAGCCTCGACGGCTTCATCGCCACGCTGGACGATTCGCTCGACTGGCTCTTCGCACTCGGCGACGTCGATGTGACGAGTTATCCCGCGTTCGTCGCCGACATCGGTGCGCTCGCCATGGGATCGGCTACCTACGAGTGGATGCTGCGGCACGCCGTCGGCCCCCAGGCGGAGCAGCCGCAGGCATGGCCGTACACTCAGCCGACCTGGGTTTTCAGTTCGCGCACCCTCCAGCCGGTGCCCGGCGCCGACATTCGCTTCGTCCGCGGTGACGTCCGCCCGGTTCACGCCGAAATGACCGCAATGGCTGGAAAAAGAAACATCTGGGTCGTTGGCGGCGGCGATCTGGCAGGTCAGTTCCACGATCACGGCCTGCTCGATGAGATCTTCGTGCAGATCGGCTCGGTCACACTGGGCGCCGGAAAGCCGCTGCTGCCGCGGGCCATCACCAGTCCGCCACTCCGTCTGATTTCCGTGCGGGCAATCGGGACCGGGTTCGCGGAGTTGCACTATGCTGTCCCGCGACGGCAGTAGTTCGAACTTCTGGTCGCCAGTCCCCGCGCCGGCGCGCGCCGACGGAGGGGTTTCGTCCCTCAACCCGGAGCGCTTCGCGTGTCGTGGCGACCAGGATTCATTCAGCGAGTCACACTGGTGCTCATGGCCAGTGGGTGCACCGGCGCCTCGGTGAACGATGATACCGTTGGTGCCAGGGTCGCAGCGTTAGGTGACTTCTACGTCGAGGCGTACTTCGACGCATTCCCGCACCATGCCACCATCGCTGGCCGCGCGTCCGGGCCGCATGACCGCCTCCCGGACATCTCCCCGGCGGCCCGTGCCCGCTGGGGAGCCATAGAGGACTCGCTCCTCGCCGAGGTGCAGGCCATTGACTCGGCACAACTGGGGTCGGGCAGCGCAGAGGCCGTCACATACGGGTTCCTGCGCGATGTGCTGCGCAATGCGATCGGTTTCCGTGCGTGCCAGATGGCGCTCTGGAACGTGAGTCCCACCTGGACCGGATGGCCGCAGGAATTGGCGATCGTCGCCAACTCGCAGCCGATCGGAACCGCGGAGCAGAACGTCGCTGCCTATCGCCGATTCGCCGAGTTCGGCAGGTACATCGACCAGGAGATCGCCAACCTGCACGAGGGACTCGACAGTGGATACTCGGCGCCACAAGGCAACGTTCGCTCGGTGATCCGGCAGGTTGATGCCATGCTCGCGGGTCCGGTCAGCGAGTCGCCGTTTGTGTCCATGGCGCCCGACAGCATGCCCGAGTTCCGGGAACGCATGGCGCAACTCGAAACGGAGCAGGTCCGGCCGGCAATCACCCGGTATCGCGACTTCCTGCGTGACGAGTACCTCCCGAGGGCGCGCTCGGCGATCGGCGTATCCGCGAATCCTGGCGGCACCGGGTGCTACCGCGCGGCGGTCGCCCACCACGCCACGGTGGACATGTCCGCGGAGGACGTGCACCGCACGGGTCTGGAGCAGATGGAGAAGATTCGCGGCGAGATGCAGGAGATCGCCCGCAGGGCGTTCGGAACATCCGACGTCGCCGAGGCGCTGCGACTCGTCAGCACGGACCGTCGCTACCTGCTTTCGGGTCGAGCGGAAATGCAGCGCATTGCCGAGGCGGCGGTCCGCCGCGCGGAAGCCGCCATGCCGCTGGCTTTCGGCCGGCTGCCGTCCGCCAAGGTCGTTGTGGAACCGGTCGCGGCGTACGCCGAGGCTTCCGCACCGGGCGGCTTCTACAGCAACCCCGCCGAGGACGGCAGCCGACCAGGCACCTACTTCATCAACCTGCGCGGTGCCGCGGGGAAGCCGCGTGCGGGACTCGAGTCGACGGCCTTTCACGAGACCTGGCCGGGGCACCATCTCCAGAGCGCGCTCGCGTTGGAGCGCGCCGGGCTGCATCCCATCGCGCGCTACCTGTTCCAGTCGGGATTTGGCGAGGGATGGGGACTCTACAGCGAGCGCCTGGCTGACGAAATGGGACTGTTCACGTCGGACGTCGACCGGATGGGGCTGTTCTCGAACGCGGCGTTGCGCGCCGCGCGTCTCGTCGTGGATGCCGGCATGCACGTGCTGAGCTGGTCGCGCGATCAGGCAATCGAGTACATGCTGGCCAACACCGCGGAGTCGCGCGCCGACGTGGAGTCGGAGGTGGACCGCTATATCGCCGTGCCGGGGCAGGCGACGTCGTACATGTTAGGCAACCTGGAGATCCGGCGTCTGCGCGAGGAGGCTCAGACGAAACTCGGCCCGGCATTCGACCTGCGGACGTTCCATGACAAGGTGCTGGAGGACGGCACGGTGCCGCTCTCCCTGCTCCGGGAGAAGATCGAGGCGTGGTTGAAGACCGGCGGTGGGTGACGGCGTCGGGGCTCACCCGAATGGACGACTCCCGTTACCCGCCGGCCGGGTCGGCCATCAGGTCACGGCGGACGCCGGTCAGATCGTCCGCCGGCCGCTGATGTCGACGATACACGTCGTTCTGGTGCAGCCCGAGATTCACTGGAACACCGGTAACGCCGGCCGAACGTGCCTGGCGACCGGCGCGCAGCTCCACCTCGTCAGGCCACTCGGTTTCTCGCTGGATCAGCGGGAAGTGAAGCGGGCCGGCCTGGACTACTGGGAGCACGTTGATCCGACGGTGTGGCCGAACTGGGATACATTCGAACGCGCCCTGCCGGAACTTGGTGAGCCATGGTTCTTCTCGGCGAGTGCCAGGCGTCTTCTCTGGGATGCGCCAATCGGGTCGAACACCAGCGTGGTCCTCGTCTTCGGTCGGGAGACCGGCGGGCTGTCCGCGGATGTCCACGCCCGGTATGCCGACCGCTTCCTGGCGATGCCCATCCAGTCGCCGAGGGTCCGTTCGTTGAATTTGTCGACCAGCGTTGCCGTGGCGCTGTACGAGGTCCTTCGCCAGCGCAGGTGAGGACCGGCTCGCCGGGGTCGAACCTCCGCGCACCATCGCCGCGTGGCGCTCGGCAGGAGATCGAACTGATTTGGCGGCGCCTCCTTGCGGGCGCGCAACGGTCTTTGTTGTCTAAGTGTCTTAGAGCAAACGACGGAACCTGCCCGTGCCTCAACCACTCGCCGTCCTCAAGGGAACCCTCGACGTCCTGGTGCTCAAAGCGCTCACCTGGCAGCCCATGCACGGCTTCGAGATCACCGCCTGGCTGGAAACCCGGTCAGGCCGGCGCCTCGCGCTCGAGGACGCCGCGCTCTACCAGGCCCTCTACCGCATGGAGAAACGCAGTCTGGTCAGCGCGGCCTGGGGGGTCACCGAGGGCAATCGCCGCGCGCGATACTACCGGATCACGCCTGCGGGTCGGGCCAGTCTGGCCACTCAGACCGCCCAGTGGATCCGCTACGCGGAGACCATGAACGACATCCTCCTGGCCTCGCCGCGCGGCACCCGATCATGACGTTCCTGCGCCCCGGCATCCGCCGCCTCCTGCAACTCGACACCTGGCGTCGCGCCGACGCCACGCGGGACCTGCGCGCCGAGATCGAACTGCATGTTGCCCTCCGCGCCGAACAACTCGAGCGTGCCGGGTTGTCGGACTCGGAGGCACGGGAAGAAGCCCGCCGTCTTTTCGCCCTTCACGACACCACGATCCAGGATCTTCACGACCTCGCTCTCGACCGGAACCGGCACATGCGAATGCGCGAACGATGGGACACTGTCTGGCAGGACACCCGATACGCCGCGCGCCGGCTGATACGCGAGCCGGCCATCACCGGCTTCATTGTCGGCACGCTGGCGCTCGGCATCGGCTTCAACGTGACGGCGTTCAGCGTGGTCGACCGCGTCCTGCTGCGCGGGCCGCAGCACGTGCACGAACCCGACCGACTGGTGCGCTTCTACAGCCGGGTCGACCGTCCCCCAAGCGGCCTGCGGGTCGCGCCATGGCTGCCGTATTCGGCCTTCACGACGCTTCGCGACGGCATGCGTACCGTTGAGGCGATGGGCGCCTATCGGCCGGGCGACGCGATGGTCGGGCGCGGCGCGGCGTCACAGATGCGTCGCGTGATGCTCATGAGCAGCGAGATGTTCCGGTTGTTGGGAGTCAGGCCGCATCGGGGCCGGTTCTTCGGGGCCGATGAGGACAACGCGAGCGTCGTGGTGATCGGGGAGCGGTTCTGGCGCACTGTGCTGGGGAGCGATCCGGACATCATGGGCGTGTCTCTCCCGATCGATGACCAACCCTACACCGTCGTCGGCATTGCACCCGCCGGATTCACCGGCCCGGAACTCGGTCGCGTCGATGCGTGGATGCCGATCGGAACGGCCCCGCGCAATTCACAGAACATGCAGCTCGTTGCCCGACTTCGACCGGGCGTTTCGGTCGAGGCCGCCCTGACGGATGTATCGCAACTCCGCTCCCAGGTTGAGGAGGGCCTGCCGACGTGGGCCGGCTGGCTCCGAGGCGCTCAGTACCTCGCCGCTCCGATCCGGTACGATGCCACAGCGCGTGAATCGTTCGAGTCGGTGATGGCGCGCTGGCTTGCCGCGATCTCGGCGATCATCCTGTTCGTCAGTTGCGCCAACGTGGCCAACCTGCTCCTGGCCCGTCTGGCGCGGCGCCGGCGTGAGCTGGCGGTTCGCGTCGCCCTGGGCTCAGGTCGCCTGCGGGTCGTGCGACTCCTGGCACTCGAGGGCCTGCTCCTGGCGGTCGGTGCCGGGCTGGTTGCGTTCGTCGTCATCGCGCTGGTCGAGCCGGTGGTACAGGGAGCGCTGTTTCCCAACGGTGCGTGGGCCTTCACCGTGGTCGATCTGCGCGTTCTCGGCGCGGTGGCGGCGTTCACGTTGCTCACCGGGGCACTGGTGTCGGTGGTACCGGCCATCCAGGCCGGACGGCCGGACATCAAGGACGCGCTGCGCGGCAGCCATCGAGACGGGGAAGCGCGCTCCCCGCTCCGCTCCGGGCTCACGATCGTGCAGGCAATGCTGTCGGTCGTGCTGCTGGTGGGCGCGGGACTGTTCCTGCGCAGCCTCCAGCGTGTGAACGCAGTGGACCTTGGCATGGATCCGGAGCGCGTTCTGACGGTGGAACTGCGATATCCCCGGATTCCACAGAACGCCGGCGAATCGTTCGACGACTGGTTGGTACGATCCGGCGCCATCGAGCGCAACCGATACCGCGGGATGGTCGATGTAGTCAGGAGGGTTCCCGGTGTGGAGCGGGCCGCGGTATCCGTGACGGTGCCGTTGAATGGTGGCGTCTCGGTCGGGATCCGGGTGCCCGGGCGCGACTCGGTACCCGCGCTGCCAGGCGGAGGCCCGTACGTCACCGCGGTGGGCGAGGATTACTTCGCGACGATGGGCACCCGGATTCGCCGGGGGCGCCCCTTCACCGGGGACGATCGTGAGGGGACCGAGGCCGTGGTCATCGTGAACGAAACAACGGCACGGACACTCTGGCCGGGACGCGTGGCGTTAGGTGAGTGCCTGCAGATCGAGGATCGTACGGCACCTTGCGCCCGGGTCGTCGGGATCGCCGCCGACATCCACCGCAGCGGCCTCAGGGAACAGCCGTCGTTGCAGCTCTACGTCCCGATCGGCCAGGAGCGCGGGTTCAGCGGGAGCTGGCTGGTCGTGCGCCCTCGGGGCGTGCCGTCACCGGAGTGGCTGGTGCTGAAGCAGGCACTGCAGGCGGCCGACCCCGGGATATTGTCGATCGATGTCCGCGTGCTGGCGCAGGGTCTCGACGGAGAATTGCGGCCGTTCCGATTGGGCATGGTCGCCTTTGGGCTCAGCGCGACGCTGGCGCTGGTCGTGGCGGGGTTGGGTCTCTACAGCATCATGGCCCACGCGGTTGCCTGGCGGCGCCACGAGATCGGAGTGCGCCTCGCGTTAGGTGCGCGTCCGGGAGTGATTGCCGCGCTGGTGGTGCGGCGCGGCGCGGTCCTGGCCACCGCTGGCATCGGGCTCGGACTTCTCATCGCCCTGGGCGCCCGCCCGTGGGTCGAACCGCAGCTGTTCGATACCTCGGCGACGGACCCGCTGGTGCTGGTCAGCGTCGTCGTGGCGCTGGAAGCCGTTGCCTTGCTGGCCGGGTGGATCCCCGCGCGCCGGGCAGTCGGGGTAAGCCCAACGGAGGCGCTGCGGACCGACTGACACCAGCCGCCGGAGTTCGAAGCGTCTTGTGAGGACGTGCCCTATCTGGCCCGTTCGAACACCAGGCCGGCGGATCGAATCCCTGCTTCCGCGCAGGCGGCGTCATCGGCCGGTGCCTCGCCGGAAACGCCCACGCCACCGATGAGAGTTCGCCCGTCGGCGGAGTAGATCGGCACGCCTCCCGGCACCGTAACCACGTCGGGCGCCGCTGCGAAACCGGGTGTGTCGCGTGCCGCGTTCTGCATGGCCGCAGTCGAGAATCCCCAGCGCGCCACGGCGCGCGCTTTGGCCATTGCGAACGACATGATGCCGGCCCGGTTGCCGTCCATGCGAAGCGTGGCAACCGGATCGCCCCCGGCGTCGTATACCGCAATCGCATGGCTCTGCCGCTTTGCGGTGGAGTGGCTCCTGCACCCGGCAATAATGGCCTCCGCGGTCGTGGCGGTGAGCGGTGTGCCCTGGGACTGCGCACCCGCCAGCGATGACGACACCAACACGACGACTAAAGTCACGATCGGACGCGCGCGCATGCTCACCCCGGCAGGTCTCTGGATCGAACAAAGCTGCGAGCGATCACAGGCGGCCGACACGAACGAGCATTCCACCGGTAGTTCCGGCGTGACGATCTGCTTCGTTTGACCGGCGAGACGAGGAAGGCAGAGCTCGCCCCGGTCGACTGATCCGCCGGAGCTGGGCGCACCCTTTACGCTCCGGGCCTCAGCGAATCCGACTCGCCCGAATCACCTGATTCCCGATCCGCATCGTCAGGCCGGTAACCCGGGCCGCGGCGTCACGCTCAATCGCGACCGTCACCCCGGGCACGACGAAGATCGTGTACTGCCCGTCGCCCACCTTCAACAGTTCGGCCTCACCCTGGCCCGGCAGGAAGGCAAACGGGCGTCCCTTGAACTTCGTGATTCGGGCGCGAACCGGTTGACCGATCTCGTACTCGCCGATGAGCGCGTCAACCTCCGCCTCGCTCATTGGGAGTATGGCCGGTCTGGTCATCGGCGGCAGTTGCGATGCGTACGCTACCGGCGTGAGCGGGATCAGCCTGGCGTTCGGCCGGGGATCGCCGGTGCGGGCGGCGAGAATCTGATCCACCAGCCCCCATACGGCCCCGCCCGGGAAATAGCGGTTGTGGTCCGTGTCGCCGCGGTGCACGACCACCAGATCCGCCTCGGGAACGACGATGATCGCCTGTCCGCCGGAGCCACTGGCGGCATAGCTCGCGAACTGATTCAGCGTCCGATAGCGTTCGCCGTACGAGCCCCTGGCATACGTCCACCACATGTAGCCGTATCCCCGCCCGTTGCCGAGGTCGGAATGCGACGCCGTGCTCTCGTCGACCCAGTTCTCCGCCACCACTTGACGACCATTCCACCGGCCACGCTGGAGATACAGCAGGCCGAAGCGGGCGAGATCACGCGCCGACATGCGCCAGGTGTGCGCCGCGTGGAGTGATAGCGAGGGTTCGAACACGGGAAAACCGTCGGACGGACGGAAGTCTTCCATTCCGAGCGGAGTCGCGATGCGCTGGGCGAACGATTCGTACACTGTCGTCCCCGTGCGCTGCTCGTAGACGGCTTCCACCACGTTGAAGTCCCAGTTGTTGTAGAACCAGCGCGTGCCGGGAGCGAACGCGCCACGCGGAGGTCGCGTCGAATCCTGATCCGAGGGCGCGTACGCGGCGGGAAGGAATACACCGGAGCGCGCCGATATGAGGTCACGGACCGTGGCCTGCTTCTCGGTCGCAGTGAGTCGGGCCGTGTCGTCGATTGCCAGAGCCGCAAGCGTCTCGGCCAGGTCGATGCGGCGCTCCGCAACGGCGATGCCCACCAGCGCGCTCGTGAGACTCTTCCGAACCGAGTGCAGCTCGAGCTTCCGTCCAACATCGCCCCATGCCGCCAGCACATGTCCGCGATACACGATGAAGGCGCCGCCGGAACGCAGGCTGTCGCCCACCAACCGGGTGCGGTCCAATGAGGCCGGGGAGAAGCCTGCATCCTCGGGGGTCGCGTATTGCCGCCATGCCTGTGCCGACGGCGCCCCCCAAGGCAGGGCACACAGTGAAATGAAGAGAGTTGTCGTCCAGAACCGCTTCATGCGCGTCTCCGTTGCCGGGCCCGAAGGAAACCAGAAACCGGGAGCTACCGTACGCTGTCGAACCGCCACATGACATGTCTGGAGTGGCGCCGCCGCACCCGCAATAACTCGTGTGTCCGTGCCGAGCGGCGTGGACAGGCGGGGCGGGCGCAATGGTCCTGGACAGGGGGGAAGCATGAACGAGATGTGGATCATCGGGGTCGTCGGGGGTGGCGCGGGTGCGGCCGTGGGAGGCCCCCTGCTCCTGCGCGGGGGCACGAAGGGCGAGCCATGGACGACGGAGCAGTTGGGAGGACTGTGGCTTCTGGGTGCTGCGATCGCGATGCTGTTGATCGGCATCCGGCATGGCGAGCTCCTCGCGCCAGGTTGGGATCAGGTCGTGGAGCATGTCACCAACGCCCTGAGCATTGTCGCCTGGACCACGCTGGTGTCGTTGACCCGCAGGATGGGCCGGCTCAGCCCGTTGATTCCAGGCGGTCCGGTGACGCACGTTGCCCTTCCGGCCCTGTACCTGTTGATCATCGCAGCGGCAGGGAATCCGGACCTGCGGTTCCTCTGGCTCATACCGGTTGGTGTGGCAGGGGTCATCGCGAACGGGGTGGCGTGGCGTGCTGCTCTGGCGACCGGGAACGCGGAGTCGGTTCGTCAGGTGGGAACCGTGTTCGCCTTTTCCATATTGTTCTGCGGGGCCCAGGGGATTCGAAGTCTCTTCCCTCACGTCACTGAGGTGAGGGAGATCGTGCCAGCGGTGATGACGCTGTCGATCTTCGCGATCGCCTTTGTGCTCGCCGGGAGGCGTTTGGGGGCAGCGTCATCACCGCCAAACGCCACGGTGGCCGCCGAGCCCGGTAGAGTCGTCCGCGACGGCCCACAATACAGAAAGAGCGGACTCACGGTGAGCGAGGCTGACCGGCTGGTCGAGGAACTGGACGCCCGCATGCGAGCGAGCGGATGGCATCGCGAACCGGATCTCTCACTCGCTGAGCTTGCGTCGCGGTTACGGGTTGGGCCGCAGATGCTGTCGCAGGCGCTGAACCAGCGGCGCAGGAAGTCGCTGCCGGAATATCTGGCGGAGCGGCGAATGCGCGACGCGAGGCAGCTTCTCCTCAATCCGGCGAATGACTGCTTTACCGTGGAAGGGCTGGCTCGCCAGGCAGGCTTCGCCTCACGGTCTGCTTTCTACAAGCTGTTCAGGTCGGCGGAGGGCGTGACACCGACGCAATACCGTGAACGCGCCCGTCGCAACCGGAGTGAACTCACGCCGATCAGGGAGAACCAGGCGGAGGGTGGTGCTGCTCGGCCACGCATATAGCTCAGCTGGGCCAAGCCGGCCTGAGTCGTGCGTGCTGGATGCTCGACCTGCTTCCAGGTCCTGGAGCTGGTGTTGAGCCAAACCCAGCGCCAGCACGTGTCACTCAGTTCCAGCACCCAGTTCTGAGCTCTCAGCGATCTGGCCTGAGTGGTGAGTCACTGTATCTTCCCCTCGCCATCCATCACGCGCTCCGAGTTTCAGGATGGGCACCTGATCGGCGCCGAGCGGGAACAGTGCCGTCGCAGTCACAGGACGCGCCAACGCGGCGCGATCCAGCGGAGCACTCCGCCGGTAACCAGGCCGGAGGACCGGCGTCGCATTCACCCGCACTTTCTATGTTCCACTTTCTCGTTTGAGGAGATCCCGCATCAGCAGGCGCAGGATTCCCGTCAGACGGAACTGGCGGAGAAACGCTCCGGGCGGGAAGAGCTCCCGCTTGTCCTGCACCATTCCCATCATCATCCCTCCCATCTCGTCGCCTGACGCCTCGTCAACAGCGGCGTCTGGAGTCGCCGCGCTGGTGCGGTGCAGCCGGCGCCGGAGGTCCCGCGCCGCCACGATCCGCGCTGCCACGGACTCTCCGGCTGCCCGTGCGGTGCGCCCTGTTCGCATCTTCACCTCGTTCAGCCGTTCGGCGGCGTCGTACGTCGCGTCCACGAGCCGGGAACGCGACATCCAGACCGTCTCGTAGCTCAGCATCTCTTCCCAGCTGCGCCGTTCCTGCAATTGGCGATGCTCCTCCAGCGTGCGCGCGAAGCGCCGGTAGCCGAGTGCCTCGGACCTCTCGAAGGCATCGCTCCCCGGATCCAGGAACGGGCCCATCGGGGTGATGAAGGCATTGAGCCTGGGATCGAAGCGCTGGAAGAGCGTCGCCAGGTAATCGATGCCCTCGATCACGCTCTCGTACGTCTGGCCGGGCAGCCCGATCATGAAAAAGAGGTCGAGGTTTTCGCAACGGGTGCGCAGCATCGCTTCGATGCCGGCCTCCATCTCGACGTTGCCATACCCCTCGCCGTCCAGGAGTGCACGCACCCGCTCGTCGTGGCTCTCGGGCGACAGTTCGGCGCCCCAGTGGGGAAGGGATCGATCGATCCGCTCGACCAGACGTGGGAGCGGTGGCACGAAGAACTCGAAAACGATACGATTCGAGACCGGCGCCTCGGCGAGTGCATCCACCACGGCATCCGCATACGCTTCTCCGCCGTCCTGGATGTCACCCACGAGGAAGATGGGCGCGCGAGTGAGCATGGCCAGCTGGCGAACCTGGGCGGCGATGCCGTCAGGGCTCCGCCGGATCGGGTGTCGATCGACCATCATGCGCCGGAAGGCCGCATCGGCCGCTCCGCACGTCACGCACCCGTGGTCACAACCGCGCACGGTGAACACTGCGGTGATCGGGTGCCGCCACCAGGCATGAAACGGTATGCTGCTCCAGAGATCCGCGTGACGCACCACTTCACGGATCATCATGCCAAGGTCCACGCCGTAATCCTCCAGCCGGCGCTCGACCGGTGCGGCCTGGTTCAGGCGGATCGCGCCGGAGTCCTTCCATACAAGATTCGGCACGCGCGAGACGTCACGGTCGCCGGCGAGTTCCCGCACGAGCCGTTCCAGAGCGGTCTCGCAGACGCTGCCCCGCAGCACGAAGTCCACCTGAGGATACCGGATCAGCTCCTCGTGGAAATACGTCGCCGAGATGCCACCGAAGACGATGGGCACATCGGGATGCAGTCGTTTCACGACCCGCGCCAGTTCCAGACTGCCGTGCACGTGCGGCAGCCAGTGCAGGTCGATGCCGAAGAGCCGGGGATGCAAGGAACGCACGAAGCGTTCCACGTCGAACGCCCGGTCACGCATCATCAGCAGCGCCAGGTTCACGATGCGCGTGCGGATGCCCTGGCGGCGGAGGTGGGACGCCAGCGTCACGAAGCCCACCGGATACATCTCGAAGACCGGCGATGACGGAATCACGTCCGCTATGGGCCCGTAAAACGCCGGGCGTTCGCGGAAGTGGAAAATGGCTGGTGGGTGCAGCAGGATGACGTCGTAGCCGCTCATCGAGGCACGGCCCGGTGCATGCTGGTGCGGGTGGCGATCACGCTGGAGAATAGCGGGCGGGTCCCGGTCCGGCACCAGGACCGCTCATCGTGTCGCCAGTGCGCCGAGCATGCGTTCCCGCTCCGCAGGGTCGACCCAGCGCCCATTCACCACGACGCCATTGATCCGAAGCGAATTCGTGATGTCGTCCAGCGGGTTCGCATCCAGCAACAGCAGGTCCGCGCGGGCGCCCAGCCGGACTACGCCCGAGCGGCCCTCCTCGCCCATGAACCGGGCCACGTTCACGGTTCCGGTGCGCAGTGCCTGAAATGGTGTGAGTCCCGCGGCGACGAGCGCGCCCAGTTCCCGGTGCGCCGAGAACCCCGGCACGTTCCACCATTGAGGCGCGTCGGAGCCAAGCAGGAACAACACGCCGGCGTCGTGCAACGCCTTGATGAATCGCCGGCGCAACGCGATGAACTCCTGGCGCTGGTCACGGGGCACCGCTGCCTGCGCCAGCAGGTTGTTCTTGTTCGTGCGCCAGCCATTCACCTGCTGGGGAACCCAGTACCGGAACTCCGGCAGCGAGGTGAGTTCGTCTCCCGTTGCGTCGCTGGCATGGTTGTCCATCAGGATCTGCGTCGGAACCATGGCAACGCCCGACATCCGAACGCGCTGGATAATCGGCGCGAAGCGCGACTGGTCGAGCTGCCTGACGATTCCCAGCCCGAAGAAACCGTTGACCTGCGCAGTGAGCGGTTGCGGACCGTTGTACATCGCCTCGATGAACCCGTCGAGATGATCGACAGTTGAGTATTTCGACGTGAGGGCGACGTCGAGGCTGACCTCGATGGGCACGTGACCGGAGAAGGGAATGCCGAGTCGGTTGGCAGTAGCCGCCAGCGAGTCGAACGCCACGCGCGGCACACCGGGGTGGATCTTGAGCAGGTCGAACCCGGCAGCCTTCTGATCGCGTACCATGCGCATCGCGACGTCCGGCGACGTCACCGAGTTGTTGTTGAACGACGGACCGGACGTGATGAGGCGCGGACCGAACACCTGTCCCCTGGCCAGGCTGTCCCGCAGGGACAGGTGGTACGGGACCCCGAGCATTCCCCGGATGGTGGCTACGCCGGCCAGCGCGTAGAGCGCCAGCGCGCGACGCGCGTGCATGATCTGACTACCGCTCGGTACGTGCGCGTGAAACTCGGCGATGGCGGGCATGAGGAACTTGCCGCGTGCGTCCACGGACACCGCGCCCTCGGGAGCTGGCGCGGTTCCGGTTCCCAGGTACGTGATGCGGCCGTTTTCAACGACCACGGTCTGGTTCGCCAGCACAACCTCGCGATCCATCGGGATCACTGACACGCCCGTAAAGACGACGGGTGCCTGCGACGCCTGCGCCAGGACAGGACCCGCAAGGACGAACAGCAGGGTACCGCTGATGACTGTCAACGCGCGATTCATCGGAGCCCTCCGGGGCGGCCATCACGGTGAAAAAGCGGCGTACGGTATGGGGTTCGAGAGCGTCCCGCACTCCTGTACGAGGTTCCGGGAGCAGGGCGACGAAACGCCATCGGCTACGGCCGCCCTCGTCAGGCGAGCGGCTGGCGCCGGAGGTTCGTCTGCGACGCCAGCCAGTCGTGGTAGGCGTTACGCTCCCTTGTCATGCGCGCGTACAGGTCGCGGACCACCCGATCCAGGTCGGTGATGTCCTCACGGAGGTGTGCGGCTTCCTCACGGCGAATGGGGATGCGCAAGGTCAGTTCGCCGACCTGGGCCTCGCGGATTCGAAGCGATTCCTCCAGCTCGTCGATTGTCGACTGCAGTTTGGCCTGCGCCGCGAACCCGCGTTCCACGCCCCGCACGTCCATCGACCCGGTGGCCATGTGCTGCGAAATCGCTTCCAAAGTCCTGCTCGACCGGGTCAGCTCCTTCCGCTCGAGATCGGCCTGGATGGTAAGGGAATGCAGTCGCGACTCGATGTCGATGACCTCGGCCGATATGGTATCGTAGCGTTTGCGGCGCTCGTCGAGCAGATCTTCCTGAAGGCGCAGGTCGTCCACCCAGGTGCGCATCTTCCGCTCGTGCGTCTGGATGGCGAGTTCGGTCCGCCGCCGGCGCGCGTCCTCCTCACGCACTTGCCTGTACGACCCAAGGCACCACTCCTCGAATCGCTGAGGGGTCATTGGCAGGCCGCTTCGGGCGCGGTCGTGGGGATCCAGGTGATCGTCGAACTTGCCCTGCGAGTAGTCGGTATACAGGCTCTGGAGCTGCTCGCTGTAGTAGATCGCCACGCTGCGCGGCTGAAAGAGCTTGAGGATCAGAAGCCCGAGGAAGAGAAAGCTCAGGAAGACGCTGAGCGCGACCTGCGCCCCGGAGTAGTCCGGGTTCTCCAGCATCACCTCGAGGACCTCGCTCCGTGACCGAATGCCGTCATCCAGAAGCGGCACACCGAAGCGCGAGGCCAGCGCCGCGCCCGGCGCGTGATCGAATGCGAACAGGACGCTGTCGCGTTCCCGTGAAGTCGTTGTGATACGGCGCTGCAGATCGCCGATGCGCTGCTCGATCGCGATCACGGCGGCTCCGCGCCCGTAGCGTCCCGACGGACCCTGGCCGGAGGCTTCGAGGATGCCGGCGGACTGCGCCGCGTTGAGGGCGCTGTCCAGGGGAAGGAGCAGCTGCTCGTATTTGGTGGTGAGACCAGCCCTGGAACTGGCGATTGCCGCCCGGTTGCGTGACGCGATGGCGTCCACCACGTCGCGCCGGAACACCAGTTGGGCGAGGAACGGCGAGGTGATCCAGAGCGACACCACCACGATGAGCGCACGGATGCCGAGTCCCGCGTAGAACTTCCGTCGCTCCTCCACGTCGGCAACCCCATCCCCGGTGGAGAGGAGCCGCTGGTACCGGGTTCGGGAGATGTCCATTGTGACGAACGTGGCGTCCACGAGCCAGATCACGAAGAACAGGCTCATGGCGGCGGCGAGGCCCGTCAGGATGGCGGCAAAGCCGGAGCCAAACAGCGAACCGACATACCCCCACGACACCGCTTCCGCGGTGGCCATGATCAGGATCAGCACCCGGGCGCAGAAGATCCAGAAGCGCGCCGTGGGGGAGGCCAGCTGGTCGCCGTGCGGCCGGAGCGAGAACTGCGACAGAAGTGCCCGAATGTCCCGCCGGGCCGATTCCCAGCGGTCCGGCTGTCGCACCTGTGGGGTGACCTCCCCCACGACGGGGTCACGTGTCGTGACCTGCTTTCGCTTCAGTACTTGCATCTACTGCCTTCGGCGACCACGCCCGCTGCGCCGCCGAACGTGCGCGGCTGTCACGACCAGAGTCTCTGTTTTCGGGGGAAAGCAGCTGGTCGAAGCGCGCAACCCGGACTACTTCGACAAGAACGCGCCACGCTCGGCCTCAACAATACAAGGGCGTCCCGGAGTGACGCCACCGGACATCTTTGCCGGCCGAACTCATCCATTCGGGAGCATCTCACCGCTCGGGGATCGCGCCCGGAGAGAAGATACCTACGCTACAGCAGATCCTGATGCTGCCGGTGCAGAGCCGGTCCGGTAACTTCCGGCTCCTGTTCTCGTACGAGCTTCGTGGCGTTCGACCGTCCCGCATTCCGTCCCGACATCGAAGGCCTCCGCGGGATCGCAATCCTGCTGGTCGTGGCCTTCCACGCTGGTGTGCCGGCGCTCCGCGGCGGCTTCGTCGGCGTGGACGTCTTCTTCGTGCTGTCCGGCTTCTTCATCACCGCGATGCTCGCCCGGGAGCTGGCCGAGCAGGGTGAGATCGATGCGGGGGCTTTCTATTCGCGACGCGCGCTCCGGCTTCTTCCCGCACTGCTGGTCACTCTGCTCGCCACGCTCGCCGCGGTCTTCTGGCTGTATGCGCCGATCGACCGCGCGGCGGTCGCCGATTCGGGCCGGTGGGTCGCCCTGCACGCCGGGAACGTCGGGTTCGCGCGCGGCGCTGTGGACTACTTCTCGACTGGCGACAACCCGCTCCTGCACACCTGGTCGCTGGCCGTCGAAGAGCAGTTCTACGTGGTCTGGCCGATGCTGATTCTGGTCACCGGCATGCTCGGCGTCGCGGCCGACGGCGGTGCGGACGACGCCGCTCGGTGGCGGCGCACGAAACAGCGGCTTTTCGTCGTCCTGGCGGTCGCTGCCGCGGTGTCGTTCATCGTCTCACTCTGGCTGACCCGAGTCGCGCAACCGTGGGCGTTCTTCGGTCTGCCCGCCCGGATCTGGGAGTTCGCGCTGGGTGGTGCGCTGGCGCTGCTCCTCAATGGAAGGCAGAACATCGGTTCAGGTACGTCGTGGCTTCTGCCGGCCGGAGGGCTCGCGGCGATAGCCATTGCCGCCCTGTCATACGGCCGCGCGACCCCGTACCCCGGGGCGGCGGCGGTCCTTCCGGCGCTTGGCACCGGGCTACTGCTTGTCGGCGGCGACCGCGCACCCGCCAGCGCCATCAGCCGCGCGCTCGGTGCGCCACCATTGCGCTGGCTGGGGCGGATGTCCTACGCCTGGTATTTGTGGCATTGGCCGTTGATCGGCGTTGCCGCCGTCCTCGATTCCGGGATCGGTGTCTGGGGACGACTCGCCTGGTCGGCCGGCGCCCTCGTTCTGGCCTGGCTGACGTTCCATTTCATTGAACAGCCGGTACGAGAGGGATCGACGGCATTGTCGCGTGTCCCGGCGACGTGGGTTCTCCCGGGGGCGCTGGCGGCAAGCCTGGCGGTGGCTGCTCTGGCTCATGGCGCCATGGTTGTCGCCGACCGGCGTGTCGCCATGCCCGATCAGCAGGCGATCGCGCTCGCCCGCACCGACCGGATGGACCACGACTGCTGGGCGACGACGGTGGAGGACGCGAACGGGGCGTGCGAGTTCGGCGACACCGAATCCGCGACGACCGTCATGCTCCTGGGCGATTCCCACGCCGAGCACTGGTTAGGCGCTCTGGACCGGTATGGACGGGAGCAGGGAGTGAAGATTGTGGCGATGGTGAAGGGCGGGTGTCCGGTGGCGGACATGCCGGAGCTCATGCAGCCCCGGCTCAAGCGTTACTACCATGAGTGCACCAGGTACCGCGAGGCGATGATCCAGCGGATCATTGCCCGGCGTCCCGCGGCGGTCGTTCTCTCGAGCTGGGATCACTACTTTCCTGTGAACGGCGAGGCCTCTGACTGGCAGGTGACGCCGGACATCTGGCGCCGTGGGCTGCGCCGGACGTACGAACGGCTGTCCACCGCGGGCATACGAACGGTGGTCATCCGCGGCACCCCGCGGACGTGGTTCGACGTGCCGGCCTGCCTGTCGCGTCAGGCGGCCGGTCTGCTGCGCGCGCGCGAGTGCCTGTACGAACGCGCGACGTCGCTCTCGCCGATGGCCGTCGATGCCCAGAACCAGGCGGCCCTCGGACTCGGCGTGTCGTTCGTGGACATGAACGACCAGATCTGCGACTCGGTGCGGTGTCCGGTGACCCGGAGCGGGACCATCATTTTCACGGACGACAACCACCTGACGGCGAGCTTCAGTCGTTCGAAGGGGACGGTACTTGGTGAGCGGCTGGAGTCGGCCGTCAGGCGACTGTCGGGCACAGAACCCGATGAATGAAGGCTCGCGGACGCGTGTGACGCTCTGGATCGATGCCGATGCGGCCCCGCAGGTGGTGAAGGAGATCTGCTTCCGGGCCTCGGACCGGCTGAAGCTCGACACCGTGCTGGTGGCGAATCAGCGAGTGCTGATTCCTGCCGGCTACCTCCACCTTTCCACGGTGCGCGTGGACGGTGGCCCCGACGCGGCAGATCGCTACATCGCGGAACACGCCCAGGCGGGGGACGTGGCCGTCACTCAGGACATCCCGCTCGCGGCACTCCTGGTGCCGGAGGGCGTGGCCGTGATCGATCCGCGTGGAGGAGTGTTCACAGCGGAGAGCATCGGGGAGCGACTCTCGGTGAGGAACTTCATGGATGGGCTGCGGAGCAGCGGCGTGGACACCGGCGGCCACGGTGTCTACGGTTCGCGCGAGAGGCAGGCGTTCGCCAATGCGCTCGATCGCGCGATCACGCGGGCGCTGAAGGGGCGCCAATGAAACCGGCACCGATGGACCCCCGAACCGAGGCAGTCATGTCGCCATCTTCGCGCTCTCGCTTCTTCGCAGTCTGGCTTGTGCTCGCCGCGGTTCCGGTGTGCCGCGCCGAAGCACAGGGTACGGCCGACGCCCGGCTCCGCGCTCTGTATTCGGCCGAGTGGACCTGGCGGCAGCAGGAAATGGCGCGCCGGAACGATGCGCCCGGTGACGCCGGTGCCGCCGACCACTTTCCGCGCGTCGATTCCGCAACCCAGGCAAGGCGCTACACCTATTGGGTTCGAACGCTCGCTACGCTCGACAGCATCCCGCTCGAGCAGCTCTCGCCCGAGGAGCGTGTCAACGCGCAGGTGCTCGGCACGTCGCTCCGCGCGCTCGCCAACGACATCAGGTACCGAACGTACGAGGCGCCGCTCAACAGCGACACCTTCTTCTGGACCGAGTTCACGCCGCGCCAGGGCTTCGCGACGATCGACATCTATCGCAACTATCTGGCCCGTCTGCGCGACGTCCCGCGTTACTTCGACGAGCACGTCGCCAACATGCGCACCGGGTTGGCCCGCGGCTTCACAGTCCCGCGGGTCTCGGTCGTGGGCCGCGATCGCACCATCGAGCCATATCTCAGAGCCGACTCGGCCAACCCGCTGTACACGCCGTTCATGGAGATTCCGGCGACGATCTCCGCCACGGAGCAGGCGGCGCTCCGCAGCGAGGCGGGGACTGTAGTCCGTGACGTGATCGTGCCATCGTATACACGGCTCCTGGAATTCATCCGCAACGAGTACCTGCCGGGCACGCGCACCGTGCTTGCCGCGAGCGCGCTTCCTGACGGAGCGGCGTACTACCAGGCGATGATCGGGAAGTTCACCACGCTCACCTTGACGGCGCAGCAGATCCACGACGTGGGGCTCCGGGAGGTGGCGCGCATCCGGGCCGAAATGGAGGCGACGAAGCTGCGGGCCGGTTTCACGGGCACGATGGCGGAGTTCTTCCATTTCCTCCGGACGGACCCGCAGTTCTACGCCAGGACGCCACGCGAACTGCTCTCGTACTCGGCCTACGTCTCGAAGAAAGCCGACTGGAAGCTCGCCGAGACGATCGGGACGATCCCGCGGCGGCGGCATGGGATCCGGCCGGTGCCCGAGGCGCTGGCGCCGATCTACACCGGCGGCCGCGGCGGGCTGGAGTCGTGTCTCATGAACACGTACAACCTCGCCGCGCGCCCGCTCTACACACTGGCATCGCTCACGCTTCACGAGTGCACACCGGGTCACAGCTTCCAGGCGGCGCTGGCCCTCGAGGGGCCCGAGCGCCCGCCGTTCCGGCGCGGCACATCTTTTTCAGGTTACGGAGAAGGTTGGGGGCTCTACACCGAGTGGTTAGGCACGGTCATGGGCATCTACGAGACGCCGTACGAGGACTTCGGTCGCCTGACCTACGAGATGTGGCGCGCGTGCCGCCTGGTGATTGACACCGGCATCCATCAGTTCGGGTGGACCCGCGAGCAGGCAATGGACTATCTCCGCGAACACGCGGCGCTGGCGGAGCACGAGATCACGACCGAGGTGGAGCGGTACATCGCCTGGCCCGGGCAGGCGCTGGCGTACA
>DASWGU010000150.1:0-28410 GCA_036393555.1 Gemmatimonadaceae bacterium | reverse complement strand
CGAAGCGCTGGTCCGTGCAATCGAGCACGCACCAGACGATCGTTGGCCGAGCGCGACCGCGTTTGCGCACGCGCTCGGCTGACAGCGTCGTGAGCGAGTCGGACGTTATATTTCAGGACGCGTGGTTCCCGGCCAGACGATCGCGGGAGCAATCTCGAGGAAAGTCCGGGCTCCATGGGCAAGGCGCCAGGTAACGCCTGGGCACGGCTTCGCCGTGACGGACAGTGCCACAGAGAACAGACCGCCACAGCGTATCGTGGCAAGGGTGAAACGGTGGGGTAAGAGCCCACCGCGCTTTCCGGCAACGGAAGCGGCACGGCAAACCCCGCCGGAGCAAGGCCAAATAGGCGGCGAGGAGGCGCCCACTCCGATCAAGACGCCGCGGGTAGGCTGCACGAGGACGGGGGAGACCTCGTTCCCAGAGAAATGACTGCCACGGAGCAACCGCTCCGTACAGAACCCGGCTTACAGGCTGCTCGACACGACGCCCAGGTCTTTGCGGACCTGGGCGTCGGTGCTTCCCGCAGCGCGACGCCAGCGGCGGCAATTCGTGCTGGGAACGTCGGAACGGCCGGCGCGATACCGGTGAGTGCCTTCTCGGGGATCGCGGCGGCTCAGTCAACCAGCCGGAGCGGCATTACCAGGCAGACGTACCTGCCCGCCGCGCTCCAGCCTTCCGGCAATACCGTAGCCGCACGCTCGGCACTCTTGAACGTGAAGCGAACCTCGTCCGTGGGCATGTAGCGGAGAATCTCGAGGAGGTAGTTGCTGTTGAACCCGATGTCGAGTGCATCGCCTGTGAACTGCACCGGGATCTCGTCCTGGCCTTCGCCCACGTCCGGCGTCTGCACGGTGAAACGCAGCAAGGCGGTGTTGAATGCCAGTTTGACGCGATGAGTCTGATCCGATGCCACGACCGCCATACGGCGTAGCGCGCTGACGAGCGATGCCCGATCCACGACGGCGAACCGGTCGTTGTCTTTCGGGATGACCGTGTCGTAGTTCGGGTACGGACCCTCGATCAGCCGCGTCGAGACCGACGCGATGGGGCTCCGGAAAGCGAGGTGGTTCTCACCCTTGCCGATTTCCACCTCTTCCTCCGGCGGGAAGATCCGCCTGACCTGCTCCAGCGCTCTGGGCGGCACGATGAAGTCGCCGTTGGCTCCCTGTCCCATGTCGACCGGAGTCTCCATCAGGGCGAGTCGGTGGCCGTTCGTCGCGACCATGCGCAGCAGCTCGGGGCGAAGCTCCCAGAGCACCCCGTTCAGGATCGGTCGGCTTTCCTCATTCGAAACAGCGAACGCCGTACGAGAGATCAGCTCATGCAGCACCGACGATTTCACGCGCCATCCGGTCGTGAATTCCACGGGAGCGAACGCCGGGTATTCGTCGCGCGGGAGGCCGAGCAGCTTGAATTTCGTCCGGCCGCACTCCAGGGTGGCCCTTTGCTCACCGAGGGCAGCGATCTTCACGGGTGCCGGTGGCAGCTCGCGGGTGATCTCGCCGAGCCGCTTGGCAGGCAGCGTCAGCGCACCCGACGCTTCGACATCGGCCGGAACTTCGACCGTGACCGCCACGTCAAGATCGGTACCTGAGAACCTGACACCGCGTTCCGAGGCCTCGACGAGGATGTTGGCCAACACCGGCAATGTCGTCTTGGCCGGAACGGCCGGCGCGACACTGGTGAGTGCCTCCTGGAGCTTTTCCCGTGCGATCGTGAAGCGCATGCCCGCCTCGAGTGGGGAAACGATGGTCCTGATATTCTTTTCTTTAGATATAGAACTACAGTATCAGCAGTGCTGTTGAGATGTGTGAAGACCGCAGCTCACGCGGCGCCCACGGGGAGTTCAAGTACAGCGAGTTGAAGCCGTTCGGCGAACTCCTGATCGGTCGCACGGAGATAGCGGGCCCGCTCGAGACTGTGGATAACCGTGGAATGATCCCGACCACCGAACGCATTCCCGATATCTGCAAGGTGCGCATTCAACAATTCACGTGACAAGAGCATGGCGGCTTGACGCGGGACGGCGACTTCGCGGGTGCGGCTCTTCGATGACAGCGCCGCGGGACTGACACCCCAGGCCTTGGCCACCGCTGACTGAATCGAGGAAATGGTGAGACCGCGGCTGTCGCCCCCATTCCCGGCCGCCGTGGAAGGACGGATACGGTCGCGGAGCGCCTCGAGCGCGAGGTCCACGGTCACGGGTTGCTGCCGGAGCGAAGCGAAGGCAATGAGCTTGATGATGCACCCCTCGAGCTCCCGAACGCTCGACCTCACATGCTCCGCGATCAGGTTCAGCACGTCGTCGGGAATCGTGTGCTGCAGGTGATCCTGTTGCGCCTTCTGCCGCAGGATGGCGATGCGATGCTCGAAGTCGGGAAACTCGATGTCCGCCACCATCCCCCACTGGAAGCGTGTAACCAGCCGTGCTTCGATTCCGGGGATTTCGCTGGGCGGCCGATCGCTGGTGAGGATGATCTGGCGGCCGCCCTCGTAGAGGGCATTGAACGTGTGAAAGAACTCCTCCTGCGTGGCTTCCTTCCCCTTCAGAAAGTGGACGTCGTCGATGAGCAAGAGGTCGAGTTCGCGAAAGCGCCGGCGGAAGTCGTGCGTCGTCCGTCCCTGGATCGACATCACGTACTCGTTGGTGAACCGTTCAGCTCCCAGATACGCTGCCCGGAACGCAGGTGTGCGTGCCAGGATGGCGTGCGCCACCGCCTGCATGAGATGCGTCTTGCCGATCCCGGTCGCGCCGTAGAGGAAGAGCGGGTTGTAGTCGCGACCTGGAGCCTCCGCGACCGCGAGAGCGGCCGACGCGGCGAGCTCATTCGACTTCCCGATAACGAAGTTGTCGAGCGTGTATTTCGCGTTGAGGAGGGGGCGCCGCGCGGGGGCAGCCCCGTCAGCGCCGGACTGGGTCGGCGGCGGGGTCGGCGGGGCGACGAACAGGTCCATTTGCACACGCTGTCGCGACTTCGCATCGACGACGAATTCAACCTGGCACGGCTGGCCCAGCGCTACGGGAGCCAGGGAACTGAGGAGAGCGGCGTGCTTGGATTCGTTCCAGTCCGCGGAGAACTGATCGGGGACGGCGACCGTCAACCGCTCGCCGCGCAGCTCAACAGCGTGCGCCGGCTCCAACCAGGTCCTGAAAGTGTGCTCCGCCATTTCACGCCGCGCGCATTCCAGCAATCGATTCCAGACTTCGTGCGGCGCAAGATCCATTTCTGTTGAAAGACTTAAGGGGCGGCGAAGCTATTCGTGCCTTGTTGAAAAGTCAACGCGCAATCTCGGCCACATTTCGCGATCATCGCTGAGTGGTTCCTAAGACGTTGACAGGCTTGCGGTAAGACGACTACGTTTCTCTCCCCTGAGGAACGATCAGATTCAGTCCTGTCTCACATACGTAGCTTATGGGAAAGCCGACCTATCGCCCGCGCAACACGCGCCGGATCCGGACGCACGGATTCCGCGCGCGAATGTCAACGCGCTGGGGGCGCGATGTGCTCAGTCGTCGGCGCAAGAAAGGCCGGAAGCGCCTCACTGTGCAGCTTCCGTCGAAGTACGCCGCCGCGTAAGCGGCGCCTGCGCTTCACGCGGGCGCAGCGCATCAGTCGTGACGGGGACATCCGACGCGTTCAGACAGAGGGGAAGGTGATACGAACCCGGCACTTCACGATCCGGGCGTGCACCTCCCCTCTCGCTTTTCCCCGCGCCGGTCTCATCGTCCCGAGGCACGGTCGCTCGGCGGTGGATCGCAACCGGCTCAAGCGGCGCCTGCGGGAAGCGATCCGGATCGAGTTGCTCCCGTCGCCAGGCGGCGTCGACGTGGTAGTCCGCGCGTCACCGCGCGCATACGAGCTGCCCTTTCCATCGATTCGGGCCGAAGTCGCCGGGGCGCTCGGCCGGCTGCTCCCCGTGAAACCGGACTAGTGGTGCGTTCCGTCCTGATTGCGCTGGTGCGCGGCTACCAACTCTTCCTCGGGCCACTTCTGCCCTCGGTCTGCCGGTATTCTCCAACCTGCTCCACCTATGCCATCGAGGCACTCCAGAAGCATGGTGCATGGCGGGGACTGCTTCTTTCCATTCGCCGGATTGGACGGTGCCATCCGTTCCATGTTGGCGGTTATGATCCGGTTCCCTGAGGGAGGGCGAACGTGAACATGGACCGACGCACGGTGCTGGCGCTCGTACTGGTTGCGGCGGTCATCCTGCTCACACCGCGCCTCTTTCAGCCACCACCGCGACTCCCGGTCATCCCCGCGGACTCCGGCATGATCGCGGAGTCAGCCGCCGTGCAGCCAGTCCCCGTCGCGCCGGCAGCGCCCCAGAGCACCGTCAGCGCGCCACCATCGAGCCAGAGCGAGATCCCGACTCGTGTCCCGGCCGAAACAGTAGCGGTCTCCGATTCCACGGCAACGTTCCGATTCACCAACCGGGGTGCGGCGCTGGTGGATGTGGAGCTCGGCCAGTTTCGTTCGCTCGGCGCTACGAGCGGACCCGTGCGCCTGGGTTCGCGTGGTGCGCCACTCGTGCGCTTCCAGGGAATCATCGGGCGCGACACCATTGCCTTCGACTCGGCAACCTTCCGTTTTGCCGGCCGTGAACGGGTGGGCAGGGCTGAGCGACTCGGGTTCGAGGGCGTGGTGGGTAGCGACACACTTCGGGTGGATTACCTCGTACAGCCAGACAGCTTCCTGGTGCGGATCGACGCGCAGGTGCGAGGCCGGCTGATGTCGAGCGGCGGGTACATGCTGCTGCAGTTCGCGCCGACCCTGGATTCGTACGAAGCAGACTCGATCGACAACCAGCGCAACCTGGCATTCGTCTACGAAGTGGGTGCCAGAGGCTCCAAGGGAACGGGATTCGGCAAGCTCGATCCCGGGGAGCGCCTGGTAGTCCCCGGTCCTCTGACCTGGGTCGCCCTCAAGAGCAAGTACTTCATAGCCGGTGTGTTGGCACGCGACAGCGTCTCGCCGATCGCGGAGCTCACCATAACCGGCCTGGCCCGCTCGTCAAGCGTGGCGACTCATGCGCAGGGCTCGGTGGTGCTTCAGCCGAGGCTGGGTGCCTTTTCGCTCGACCTGTACGCCGGTCCGCAGCAATCCAATCGGCTGCGCGCACTCGGGCGTGGCTTCGAGAACTCGAACCCGTACGGCGGTTTCCTGCAACCGGTAGTGCAGCCGTTTGCGGGGGTGGTTCTCCGGGTCCTGCTCTGGATGCGTTATACCTTCGACCTGGGGTACGGTTGGGTCCTGGTGATCTTCGGTGTTGCCGTCCGGCTCATCCTGTGGCCGCTGAACCACAAGGCCATGCGGACCAGCCTGAAGATGCAGCGGATCCAGCCCGAACTGAACGCGTTGCAGCAGAAGTACAAGAGCGATCCGCAGAAGCTCCAGTCGGAGATGATGAAGGTGTACAAGGATCACGACATGAGCCCGTTCAGCATGTTCTCGGGCTGCCTGCCGCTGCTGATCCCCATGCCGATCCTCTTCGCTCTCTTCTTCGTGTTCCAGAGCACCATCGAGTTCCGCGGCGTGTCGTTCATGTGGCTCGCGGACATTTCCCAGAAGGACCCGTATTACATTCTGCCGCTCGTCATGGGCGTCTCGATGTTCGTCCTGTCGTGGATCGGGATGCGAAACGCGCCGCCGAATCCCCAGACGAAGATGATGGGATATGTCTTCCCGGTCATGATGACATTCCTTCTGGCCAACCTGGCGGCCGGCCTGAACCTGTACTACGCGGTACAGAACGTTGCGGCGCTGCCGCAACAATGGCTGATCGCGAGTGAGCGGGCGCGTGCTGCAACCGCCAAGAAGACGTAGTACGCAGTACCGAGGGGTTGGACATGACCCCGGCTGACGACACCATCGTGGCCATCTCGACTCCGCCCGGGCGCGGAGCGATCAGCGTGGTACGGATGAGCGGTCCAGACGCCCATGCCATCGCGCAGCGGTGCGTCAGCCGGTGGATAACGACAGCACGAGCAGCGCAGCTGGTGGCGATCCGCGACCCGGCCAGCGGTGCCCTGATCGACCGCGCTGTCGTGACCCGGTACGATGCGCCGCACTCGTACTCCGGTGAGGATATCGTGGAGTTCAGCGGGCACGGAGGAACGTTGTCACCCACCGCCGTTGCCGGTGTCCTCATCCGCGCGGGCGCCCGCCAGGCGGAGCCCGGCGAGTTCACTCGACGGGCGGTTCTCAACGGGAAGCTGGATCTCGTGCAGGCTGAAGGTATCGGCAGTGTGGTGGATGCGTCGACCGAGGCCGCGCGACGCAACGCCCTCCATCATATGGATGGCGGGTTCTCACGCCGAATCGGCATGCTCCGCGCGTCGCTTCTCGACCTGGAAGCCCTGCTGGCATACGAGATCGATTTTCCCGAGGAGGACGACGGTCCTGTTTCGCCGGCTCGGATCGACGCTGGACTCCACGCGGCACGCGCGCAGGTCGAGGCCATTCTGGCGACCATCCCGCTCGGTGAACTGGTTCGAAGTGGCGCCACTGTCGTGCTCGCGGGCCGACCGAATGTGGGGAAGTCGTCCCTCTTCAACGCGATGCTGGGCACAGAACGCGCCATTGTCCACGCCACGCCGGGGACAACGCGGGACGCCATCGAGGCCGTTGTCGAGACGGACCGCTGGCCGCTCCGGCTGGTCGACACAGCGGGGCTCCGTGAGAGCAATGACGAGATCGAGCGGACCGGCGTGGAAATCAGCCATCGGTACCTGGCGGCGGCACACGTCGTACTGGCATGCGGCGCGACGCGCGAAGAGCTGGCCGCGTCGGTGGAAGCCGTGCGGGGCGTGTCCACCGTGCCCATCCTCGGCGTGCGCACGAAATGCGATGTCGATCCCGTGTCCAGCGGTGGCGCGCCGGATGCGACGGCCCTGCGGGTGAGCGCTCACCGGCGCGAGGGCCTCAGCGAGCTGGTGACTGCGATCGAGCGGACGCTGGACGAGGCATATGGCACCCTGGATCCGGAGCTTCCCCTGCTGACACGTTCGCGGCATCAAGCGATCCTGGAGGCGGCCGCGCGCGAGCTGGAGGCGTTCAGCGAGACGCGACAATCCGGCGACATTCCGCTGCCGGTCGCAGCGGTGCACATCCGCGCGGCGGCCCATGCGCTGGAGACGCTCATCGGCACGGTGGACGTCGAAGACGTCCTGACGCGGGTGTTCTCGACGTTCTGCGTCGGGAAGTGAATCGCCGGGCGGTCAGGCGGATGCCGATGTGACGGCGGTATCTCCAGCGTCGATGATCTCCCGCGCCGCTGCCCGGATCGCCCAGGCCGGTCCCTGTAGGTCCATGGCCGACGCGACCAGGCGGGATCCGACCAGGTAACCGGCTCGTTCCGGCACGATCGTACGTTCAATAGTGCGCGCCTCGTCGCTCATGCCCCCCGAGAGATAGCGGAGGCGCAAACCCAACGCGGCGCTGTCGAAGTCAGCCAGCACCGCGCGGGTGACGATGGGTTCCACCTGGCGTGCACGTGCGAACTGACGCCGGGCATATCCGAAGTACTCCCAGGCCGCGTGGCCCGGCCGGACCGAGCGCGAGAACTCCACCGCGAGCCCTTCATTGATGACGAGTTCGCCCAGGGAGGCGCGACGCCCCGTCTCCCAGTAGGAGTAGTATCCGTCGGCCTCTTCGATGAGGCGCCGCATCTCGCTCCGACTGCCGGGCGACGTGTAGCGTACCGCGTGGGCGATTTCGTGCGCCAGCCAGAGGGGAATCAGTTCGGGGTCGAGCCCCATGCCTTGCGTTTCCGGATTCGGCACTCCGGTGAAGTGTTCGAGGCAGACGAAGGCGACCCCGCGACCGGCAACCACCAGCTCACCGGCATTTGCCGCTCCAACGCCCACCATGAGGATGACGTCCACGTCGACGTCGGCCGCAAGGAGGTTGGCGCACTGCACCTCGGTTTCCCGCGCCATCGACACGACGTCGGTGCGCCCGAGCATGGCCAGCAGGTCGGTCCGGTCCGCCAAAGCTGCCATGCGCGCAACGTCGGCGAAGTGCGGCGTGTCGGGATCGAGAACATAGTTGTGCCAGTACGCCGCCAGGCGGTGGCGATGTGCGTCGTAGTATCGATGGTAGGCGGCAACCCGGTCGGAGCTGTTCAGGACTGCGAGAAAGTCCGGCAGCAGGTTGACGAGCATCGAGGGCGCAGGAGGGCGGCGCGGAATATCTCGGAAGAAAAACGCGCGGCAAGATACTCGCGCAGGACATGTCGAACAAGAGACAACGTTCGATTGCGCGCGACTTCACCTCATCGCGTGCCGAACAGCCGATCGCCCGCGTCGCCGAGACCTGGAAGGATGTATCCGTTGGCGTTCAATTCGCGGTCGAGCGTGGCAGCGATCACGTTGACATCGGGATGTTCGCTGGCCAGGCGGCGCACACCTTCCGGCGCAGCGACGAGGCAGAGGAATCCGATTCGTGTCACGCCCGCTCGCTTGAGCGACGCAATCGCGGCCGATGCGCTGCCGCCCGTAGCCACCATCGGGTCGAGGAGCAGGAAGTCGCGCTCGGAGGCATCGCCGGGGACCTTGAAGTAGTAGTCGACCGGCTTGAGAGTGTCGTGCTCGCGATACAGTCCGATGTGTCCCACTCGCGCGGATGGCACGAGTCGCAGGATGCCTTCCACCATGCCCAGGCCCGCGCGGAGAATCGGAACGAGCGTCAACTTCTTACCGCGCACGCGGTAACCGGTCGTTCCCTCAAGTGGCGTGTCCACCGGCACGGCCTCGAGCGACAGCGTGCTCGTTGCCTCGTAGGCCAGCAACATCGCGAGCTCTTCGACGAGCTCCTTGAACAGTTTCGTGGAGGTGTCGCGGCTGCGAAGCAACGTGATCTTGTGCTGCACCAGCGGATGCCGGACAATTGTGAGATTGGCGTGCACCGGGGTAGTGTCCATGGTCGTCAAGCTACTAACTTCGCGCCCATGGCAGAATATCGGTCGGCGCGGCACCGCCGCCGCCACCGCTGATCGTGAACGTCACGTTCGCTGGCGCAGCCCGCGAGGTCACGGGCTCATGCCACCTGGTTCGCGTCGGCGAGTCGCTCGTCGCGCTCGACTGCGGCCTGTTTCAGGGACACCGATCCGAGGCCGACCGCAGCAACCGGACGTTACCGGCGCCGACGGCCAGAATCACAGCTATCGTGCTGTCGCACGCCCACATCGACCACGCGGGCCGCATCCCGTTCCTCGTCCGCGACGGATTCCGCGGACCGATCTATTGCACGCCGGCAACACGTGACCTGTCGGCCCACATGCTGATGGACTCGGCGTTCATCCAGCGGAAGGACGCCGAGCACCTGCGTCGGCACGGCCGCCGATCAATCGAGCCGCTGTATGAGGCCGACGATGTAGCGCGAACGCTGGAACAGATGATTGGTGTGCCGTATGGGCGGACCATTGACGTCGCGCGGGGAGTGCGCGCCTCTTTCGTGGAGGCCGGCCACATACTCGGATCGGCTTCAGTCGAACTGGATTGTGAAGAGAACGGCGTCCGGCGCCGGTTAGTCTTCTCCGGCGACATCGGGCGCTGGGGCTTGCCGATCATTCGCGACCCACAGATGCCGGGCGGCGCGGACACCGTCATCATGGAGTCGACCTACGGCAACCGCGACCACGACTCCGTCCAGGACGCTCGCGAGGTGCTCGCCTCCGTGGTCACCGAAACGGCGGGACGCGGAGGCCGGATCCTAATCCCCGCCTTTGCGGTGGGACGCACGCAGGAAATCCTGTACGACCTGCACGCGCTGGCTCGCGAGGGGAGCATCCCTCAGATCCCCATCTTTGTCGACAGCCCGCTCGCGTCGGACGTGACGGCGGTCTTCGAGATGCACCCCGACTGCTTCGATGGTGGCGAGGCACTGATCCAACGGACCGACCAACTGTTCCGGTTCGATCTGGTGCGGTACACGAGACAGGTCGAGGACTCCAAGAGGTTGAACACGCTGCGCGGACCGCTGATCATCATCGCCGCATCCGGCATGGCCGAGTCCGGGAGGATACTGCACCATCTGGCACACGGGGCCAGTGATCCACGGAACACGATTCTGATCGTCGGCTTTCAGGCAGAACACACGCTGGGGCGACGCATCGTCGAACGCCGCCCCACGATCAGGATCTTCGGCGAGGATGTGCAGTTGCGCGCCAGTGTCAAGATCCTGAACGGGTACAGCGCGCATGCCGACCGAACCGAACTACTGCGATGGATCGAGGGTGTCAGCGAGCGGTCGCCCGGACTGCGAGGGGTTCACCTGGTCCACGGAGAGCCGGCGGCGCAGGAGAGCCTGGCGAGCGAATTGCGAATGCGGGGATTCGCGGTGACCGTGCCCGCACGCGGCGAGTCGGTGTCCCTCTGACCCGGGGAAACGGGGGGTCACCACACCCGACCCGCTGCCGACTCATCGCTCGAAGGGCTAGACTCAGGCGGGGACAGCCCCGGGGGCTTCATGAATCGGAGGTCGGCCGGACGTGAGTGAAGAGGGAGCGGAGGATGGCGCCAGGGCGCGACGCAGGGCGCGTTCGATCGGCGCATGGCTGGTTACCGGGATGCTTGCGGCCTGGCTCGTCAGCGTCATCGCCGTCCTGGGATGGGGCTCGCGCGACATGGCCCGTCCCGCCGATGCCATCGTTGTCCTTGGCGCGGCACAGTACGCCGGTCGACCGTCACCCGTCCTCAAGGCCCGACTCGACCACGCCGTTACCCTGTGGAAAAGCGGGATGGCCAACTGGCTCGTCCTGACCGGCGGTCGCGGAACCGGTGATACTACCAGTGAAGCAGCGGTCGGCCGTCGGTATGTGGTGCGCGAGGGAGTGGCTGACAGCGCCATACTATTGGAAGGTGAAGGCAGGACAACGACCGCCTCCCTTCAGTCGGTAGCTGCGATCCTGCACGCACGGGGACTCAACGAAGCCATCCTGGTGAGCGATCCGTTCCACATGTTGCGGCTCCAGATCCTCGCCCGCCACTATGGCATGGAATCGTATACGTCACCCACGCGCACCAGTCCCATTTCCGCGAACAGGTCCGAGTCGATCGCTTATGTCCTCAGCGAGTCGGTCAAGGTGCCCGTAACCATCGCCCTCGCGTTCCTTGAGAAATAGGCGCATCGACAGGTGGACGCCGGCGCGGGCCGGCCGTTGTCTCGTCGCAGCGTTCACCCTTGCTACCCTTGCCCCTGCTACCCTTGCCCGGTCCGCGGCAGCACAAGCGACCGGCCCGGTGTTCCAGTTACAGCCGGGGCTGATGACGGCGGATTTCTACTCGGCCTCGGAGGGCACTGCCTCAAGCACGGCATTCCTCCTGCGTTTCATGACACGTTTCCCGACCGGCAACATGTGGCTGCATCCGGTGATCGGAGCATCGTTCACGCCATACGGTACCACGGGAACCGGTGTGCGGAACACGGATGCGCCGACGCTCTTTGCAGGGAACGTCTTTCTGTTGATCCAGGCGCAGCGCGGTTCGGGATGGGTGTCGGTCGAACTGCCGGTCCTGGTCGTCCACTCGCCCGGGGCCGGGTCAACCGGGAGCATGCGCGACTTCGGGAGAGACCTCATCTTGCAGCCAACCGCTTACGTGCATCTCGGATCGAGGTTGTTTCGCGATTTCGGCGCGCGGTGGTCGCGCCTGGACCTCTTCGGCTTCCTGGAGCAGAACCTGACCCCGAATCGGAACTCGGCGACCGGAAGGCGGGACAGACTGAATCCCGTCGCGGCGTTCGGTGTGTCTGTGAACCTCGGCGCACCGCCCGCGAACTGATGGTGCACGGCGGACGGATCCCGGTCGAAACCGCCAGACTGGAGAACGGTCTCAGGGTGACGATGTCACCCGATCGGACCGTTCCCGTGGTTGCCGTCAATCTCTGGTACCATGTCGGCTCCGCCAACGAGCGAGCGGGGCGCACGGGGTTCGCGCACCTGTTCGAGCACATGCTGTTTCAGGGGTCGGCGAACGTTGGCGCAAACGAGCACTTCGAGTTGGTGCAGCGCGCCGGCGGGACGCTCAATGGTTCCACCTGGCTGGACCGCACGAACTACTTCGAAACGGTACCCTCGCACCACCTCGAGTTGGCCCTCTGGCTCGAGGCGGATCGCATGGCACGGCTGCTGCCGGCGATGACCCAAGAGAAACTCGACACGCAGCGAGAGGTGGTGAAGAACGAGCGGCGCTGGACAGTCGATAACCAGCCGTACGGAACGTGGTGGGAACGCCTCCCGGCCGCGTGCTTCCCCGAGGATCATCCGTTCCACCACTCGCTGATCGGGTCGATGGAGGATCTGTCCGCCGCAAGCCTGGAAGATGTCGCCGCGTTCTTCCGGACGTACTACACGCCGGACAACGCGGTGCTCACGATTGCCGGCGACTTCGAGCGCGACACAGCTCTTCTCCTCGTGGAACGCCATTTCGGCGCGATTCCCTCCGGAGGTCCCCGTGAGCCCCTCCGAGGCATGGACGTTCCTGCGCGGTTCGGCTCCTGGCGTCGCGAGCTGGTTGCCGACAACGTGGCAGTGCCTCGTGTGTTCCTGGCATGCCGCGCACCGGTCTTCGGCGGCGAAGGCTACCATGTATCCAGCCTCACCGCTGGTATACTCGGGACCGGCCGGGGGTGCCGGCTGCACCAGTCACTCGTCCGCGACCGCCAGCTCGCCTCAGTAGCCACTGCATTCACCTTCGACTTTGCGAAGGGCAGTGACCTGCTGATCATCGATGCCACCGCGCGTCCGGGTGTCAGCGCGGATGCGCTCGAGGCAGCCATGGCCGACCAATTGGACCAGCTCAGAACCCAGGGGCCACGCCAGGGGGAGCGGGAGAGAATCCTCGCCCTCACGGAAACGGCATTTGTGACTGGAATGCAGACCGTCGCCGACCGGGCCGATCAGCTATCCCGGTTCGCAACTTACCTGGGAGATCCTGCTCTCGTGAACCAGGAGGTGCCTCGCTACCGCGCCGTCACCGATACGCAGCTGCGAGCGTTTGCCGATTCGTATCTAGGTGACGACAACCGGGTGAGCCTGGTGTTTGTGCCATCCGACGGCGCACCGGTCTCCGTGTCATGAGCGTGGATAACACCGGGGTTCGGCCCATTCCGGGTCCGCCGCGGCCGTACCACTTTCCCGATTTCCAGTCGGTCCGGCTGTCCAATGGCGTCGAGGTTATTGCGGCACCGGTCAACCGGCTGCCCGTCGCCACCATCCGGCTCGTGATTGATGCCGGAGCACGGACGGAATCGTCTGACGAAGCCGGCGTCGCCGCCCTGACAGCGTCGGGACTGGCTGAAGGAACGACGCGTGCCGATGCCGCGACGATGGCAGACGAGTTCGAGCAGCTGGGTGGCTCATTGAGCACGACGGCAACCTGGGACGCCACGCAGGCGGCAACCACCGTGCTCGCGGATCGTTTCGAGTCCGCCTTCCGTCTCCTCGCCGAAGTCGTTCGGACTCCAGCCCTGCCCGCCCGTGAAATCAACCGACTTCGCGAGGAGCGACTGGCGGAGCTGCTGGAGCTACGGTCCGAGCCGCGAGGACTTGCGGACGAACGCTTCGCCGGAATCCTGTACCAGCCGACCTCGCGATTCAGTCTTCCCGAGGCAGGCTCGGAAGACACCGTACGGGAGTTGAAGGCCTCGCGTTGCCGCACCTGGCACGAAAGACACTTCGTGCCGGCGGCAGTCACGGTCATCGTGTGCGGTGATGTCGAGCTCGGGCGGGCCGCGACGGTCGCCGAGGAGGTGCTCGGTGACTGGATGGGCGTGGCGCCGCCGCCGCAGGCGGTGGACGACTCCCCGCGTAACGTGGAATCGGCGATTCACCTGATACATCGCGCTGGTGCACCACAAACCGAGCTTCGACTTGGCCATGTCGCCTTGCCGCGGCATCACCCCGACTACTACGACGTCGTAGTAATGAACGCGATTCTCGGCGGTGTGTTCAACTCGCGTATCAACCTGAATCTGCGTGAGCGACACGGCTACACGTACGGTGCCTTCTCCTCCTTCGAGTGGCGTCGTGACGCCGGCCCATTCAGCGTCTCCACGGCCGTGGCAACCAACGTGACCGGCGCCGCGGTGCGGGAGGCAGCGGCCGAGCTGGAGCGCATGAAATCCGGCCCACCCACCGATGGCGAGCTCGCGCTCTGCACCTCGTACCTCGAAGGCGTCTTCCCGATTCGATTCGAGACGACTGACGCCATCGCCGGTGCGCTCGCCGCTCTGCGCGTATTCCGGCTGTCCGAAGATTACTTCGACACCTATCGCGAGCGGATTCGCGGCGTGAGCGCCGAGGGGGTGATGCGGGCAGCTCGCGCCCACCTTCACACCCGGCAGCTTCAGGTCCTGGCTGTTGGAGATCGGGAACAGATCGCGCAGGGACTGGGTGAGTTGGGTCTGGGAACAGTCAGCGAGGTCCCGGCATGAGAGCGTCACCGTCAATCCGGCGCCATCCCGAGCCGTGACGGAATCAGACCACACTGGTCGGTCAGCCCGGCGGGCCACTATCGAATCGCGGCGCATCTACTCCGGACGCGTCCTGCAACTCGACGTGGACACCGTCAGGTTCCCGAACGGAAGCGTCGGCGAACTCGAGATCATCCGCCACCCCGGTGCAAGCGCCGTGGTGCCTATACTCGACTCGCCGGATGAAACAGACCCACGTCTCCTGCTGATTCGTCAGTATCGGTATGCTGCTGACGGCTTCCTCTACGAGATTCCGGCCGGCCGGCTTGACGACGGGGAGGATCCACTGGAGTGCGCCCTCCGCGAGCTGCGGGAGGAGACGGGCTTCACGGCTGGGGTTGTGGAACCGCTGGGAGGGTTCTTCACCACTCCAGGGTTTATTGATGAGTTCATTCACGCGTACGTAGCGTCCGCGCTGATCCCTGGTGAAAGCCGTCTCGAACGCGACGAGTTCATATCGGTCGAGACTCACCGCCTGAGCTCGACGATGGAGATGATCGCGCGAGGTGAGATTGTGGACGGCAAGACGATCGTCGCCCTCTTCCTCGCCGACCACCAACGACGGGGCCGCCTCCAGGAGTCGTAAGGCCCAGCCCGTCACAGGTCCTTTTGTGTAGCCGAATGCGAAGGAATCGGCTGCACAACGAATCCACGATCGGACAGATTGGTCTTGTCCGGTTTTCAGTGGTTCCAGGTGTCCGAACATGAGGACATCCCGGAAGGCCGTCCGCTCACCGGACTGAGTCTGGACGGCCCGATGTATTTGCGGGACAATGACTTCGCGCGCTCCGGCATGGGGGAACCACTTCAGGCACGGGAGGTGCCCAAGGAAAGGTGGAACCTGCCATGGGTCCGGGGTGGAGGGCTGGGAGGATAGCCATTTCTGGGGGGACGAGCGATGGCCGATGCATTGATTCAGCAGACGAGAGCAACTGAAAGCCCGTCGGTTCGAGAGCGACTCAAGGACGTCGACGACAGCGCAGTCGTCAGCGCGTTCCTCGAAGGTGAGGAACGGGCGTTCGACGAGCTGGTTCGCCGATACCAGAACCGGCTGCTCAACTTTGTTTATCGCACGACAGGTGACCGCGAGCGCGCCGAGGACCTGGTCCAGGAGGTCTTCGTGCGAGTCTATCGCCACATCCACCGGTTCGATCGATCGCGGAAGTTCTCAACCTGGATCTACACGATTGCTTCAAACCTCGCGAAAAACGAACTGCGTAACCGGTCGAGGAATCCAATGGTCCTGTTCCAGACGATTCGCCGGAACTGGGAGGATGACGATCGGCCTCTCCAGTTCGAAGACCCGGGGTCCCGGCCAGACGACATGTTCCGGAAGCGGCAGCTGCGGGAAGTGGTCGAGGATGCAGTGCAGAAGCTGCCGGCCCATCACCGGAATGTCTTCGTGCTTCGCGAGTTGGAGGGCAAGTCCTACGAAGAGATCGCCGAGATCACGTCCACGAACCTCGGAACGGTGAAATCGCGCCTGAACCGGGCTCGAAACGCGTTCGCGTCGCTGGTATCCCCTTCGCTGGAATGACGTGACGCGGTTCCTGCCGCTGAAACGCCGTGCCCGGAACGAAACGGGCACGGCGTTTTGGTGAGGGGACCTTGTTACGCTGGGCTGTGAGCCGTAAGCTCTTCCACGCCAACGGCTCAGGGGGACCCGGGTGGGCGCTCGGCGGCCACCGGGGAACCCGCCCGTTGAGGGTGGGTACCGAATCGCCCGGGACAACGCTACCGAACCTCCCCGTTTTCGCGATGGACTGTCAGACTTTCCTGAAGAAGCACGACGCATTCGTCGATGACACGCTACCCGGTGTCAGCATGGCGGTAATGCGTGACCATCTGGACCATTGTTCGCGTTGTGCCCGGCGGGATGCAGACATCCGTCGGGCCCTTCTATTGATTCGAAACCTGCCGCCGCCGCGTGTCTCCGACGGATTCGACGACCGTCTGAGAGATCGGATCAAGCGGGAGGGCACGGCCCCGCAGACCGTTTCGCGAAGTTGGTCGAGCTGGCTGTTGGTTCGTGGCGCCGCCGTTGCGGCGCTGCTTCTGGCGGTGGCGGTGGGAGGCATGGGATTGCGGGGTGAGGCTACGCTGGTTCCCGTGCTGGGTCCGGCGGTCGTCACAGGCGGACACGTGGCACCGTACGCCCGGGATGATCCGGCTCCGGCCTTCGTGGCCTCCATGTCGACCGGCATCCCGATGTGGCCCGCGCTCATGCTGGCAGAGGAAGGGCCGCTCCTGTTCGCCACCCCTGAGCTTCAGGCGGCGAGCTATTCCCGGGAGCCCTGAGCCCGCGGGAGTTCGCCGACCGCATTTCACGAAGCTCGGATCGCCATGGGACTTATATTGGTGCCATGTCGATGGCAGCGGAGCGCGCGCTGAGGCAGTCGATCCGCGACCGGTCGTTCGAACGGGTCTACTACTTTCACGGGGCCGACGATTTCCTGAAGGAGGACATGGTCCGGGACCTCGTCGCGGCCGTTCTGGATCCTGCTACGCGCGACTTCAACCATGAGGTCCTGCGCGGCGATGACGTATCGGCTGAAACACTGGACACCGCCTTGTCCACACCAGCGATGTTCGCAGAACGACGCGTCGTAGTACTGCGTGACGTCAACGCGCTGAGGAAGGATGCGCGGGCCGTGCTGGCGAACTACCTGGAACATCCCGCGTCCGACGTGTTGCTGCTGCTGATGGACGCGGCTGGCGACAAGCCCGAACGTTCGATTCCGGTTGGAGCGACAGCAGTGGAATTCCGACCGCTCGAGGAGCGTCGGATTCCCGGCTGGATTGTGCAGCATGCCGCCGCGCTGGACGTTGCCATTTCTGAGGGCGCGGCGCGGTTGTTGCTGAACACGACGGGAGCCGAGCTGTCGGTGCTGGCGACGGAGCTGGACAAGCTGGCCTCATACACCGGCGGCGGCGCCATCGATGAAGATGCGGTGCGTGCGGTGGCCGGCGTGCGGAGCGGTGAATCGATTGCCGACCTGCTGGACGTGGTGGCGGAGCGGCGGGCGGACCGGGCCCTGGCGCTCGTGCCGATCATACTCGCGCAGCCGAAATCGAGCGCCGTGACGATCATCATGTCACTCACCACCCAGATGATGGCGCTCGCATGGGGACGCGCGGCGCAGGATCGGGGCGTCCCCATGGCAGGGATCGAGCGTGGATTCTACACGCTGTTGAAGGAAGGCAGGGCGTATCCCGGACGATCCTGGGGGGACGCGGTGTCCTGCTGGCGGCGAACAGTGGCGGGGTGGTCGGGTGCGGAGCTCGATCGTGCGCTGCGGCTCCTTCTGCTCGCGGACATCGCTGCCAAGGAATCCCGGGTTTCCTCGGAAGAACAGCTGGTGGCATCCCTGGTTCTGTCATTGTGCGCGACTGCTACGCGCGAGGCCGCATGACACACGTTGTCAGACGCGGCCGCCTGGTGCTGATGCTCGCTTGCCTGGTGGGCCTCCAGGTCGCCGGATCGTCCCGCGTCGGCGCGCAATCGGCTGATAGCGTCCTGGCGCGACTCGAGCGAATGGCCATCTCGCAAGATCGCGCCGAAGCCAGGGTGCTGGCGGACTCGCTGGTGCGGGGCCTGCCAGCGGGCGATGGCCGATTGGCCCATGCGTTGTACTGGCGTGCGTTTTCCTCATCCAACGCAGCGGAAGCCGAGCGGGACTACCTCCGCGTGAGTGTGGAGTTCCCGCTCTCGCCGCGGGCCGCGGATGCATTGCTTGGTCTGGCGCAGCTGGAATACGCGCGTGGTGACCGTGCCGCGGCGAGGCGGCGTTTCGACCGACTGCTGCGTGACTATCCCTCGGGACGGCACGTGGCGCGCGCGTCGTACTGGAGCGGCCGGCTGGCCATGGATG
The DNA here is from genome assembly GCA_036393555.1 of Gemmatimonadaceae bacterium. Lineage (GTDB taxonomy): Bacteria > Gemmatimonadota > Gemmatimonadetes > Gemmatimonadales > Gemmatimonadaceae > JABWBJ01. The sequence continues at coordinate 10,060 of DASWGU010000150.1, read as the reverse complement.
AGGGCGATCGCGACGCCGCCTGCGGATCCCTGCGTTCGGCGCGACAGGTCGTGTCGTCGGCTGACATCGAGCTGACGAACCAGATCGAGTACCTGCTGTCCCAGTGTGCGATCCCGCTGCCGCCGGCCCCGGACACTGCCGGGGCCGGCGCGACCGGCGCGGCAGCCGGGACGGTTCCCGGCCGCGAGTTCAGCGTGCAGGTCGCCGCGTACTCGGCACGACGAGATGCCACGTCGATGGCCGCCCGACTCAATGGGCGCGGGTTCGACGTGCGCGTGTTCGGAACGCGCGCACCCTATCGTGTGCGCATTGGCCGATATCCGACGCGGGCGGCCGCCGCGGCCGCGCTGGAGCGCATCCGCAGTTCGGGATTGAGCGGCATCGTGGTCGAGGCGGAGCCGCGATGACTCGCGTTGCGACACCTCTGATGCAGCAGTACCAGCAGATCAAGTCGCGGCACGCGAACGCCATCCTGATGTTCCGGATGGGCGACTTCTACGAGATGTTCTTCGACGATGCAGAAGTGGCATCCAGAGAACTGGGGCTGACCCTCACGTCGCGGAACAACGGTGGAGCGGCGGACGTGCCCCTGGCCGGCGTTCCGGTGAAGGCCGTCAGCGAGTATCTCCGGCGACTGGTGCAGAAAGGATACCGCGTCGCGATCTGTGAGCAGGTGGAGGACCCCCGTCTGGCGAAGGGACTCGTCAGGCGGGAAGTCATCGAGACTGTCACGCCGGGTGCCGCGTTCGCCGACGACCTGCTGGAAGGCGAGCGGCACAACTTCCTGTGCGCCATCCACGTCGGCGAGACCACCGTGGGGCTGGCCGCAGTTGATGTCTCCACCGGCGCGTTCCGCCTGGTCCTGGCCGATCGGCGAGATGCGCCGCCGGCGCTCGCGCGACTGGGGCCCAGGGAAGTTCTGGTCCGGCGAGATGACCGGCTCGTCACGGACCTTGCGCTCCCACTGGACGGCGTGCTCCTGACGGAGCGGGACGGCTGGGAGTTTGACGCCGCGCTCGGCCGGGAGGAACTCGCCCGGCAGTTCGGCCTGCATTCCGTCGATGGGCTCGGTCTGGACAGCGGCCATGAGCCGGTCATCGCTGCCGCGGGAGCGGTGATTCGCTATCTGCGCGAGTTGCAGCCGGCGGGCGTTCCGCACCTGATGCGACCCACGGTGGAGACCACCGGCGACACGATGCCGCTCGACGAGATGACGCGGCGGAACCTGGAGCTGGTCGAGTCACTTCGTGGCGGGACGGATGCCCGCGCGGGGACGCTGGTCGGTGTCCTGGACCGGACACGGACACCCATGGGCGCACGCCTCCTGCGCGAGTGGCTCCTGGCGCCGCTCGTGTCACCCTCAGGCATCAACCGGCGGCTCGACGCCGTGGCAGCTCTGGTCGCGAACCCGGTGGCGCGCGCGGCAGCGGCTGTGGAACTGGATGGCGTGCGCGATGTGGAGCGACTGGCTGCGAGGACAGCTGCCGGGCGGGTGAATCCCCGTGAGCTGCGGGGCCTGGGCGAATCGCTGATCCGCCTCCAGCCGCTCGGTACCGCCATCACCCCGGCCGGCCGGGCCGGACTGCTCGCCGACGTCGTGGACGGCTGGGATCCGTGCACCGACGTAGCGTCCGACATCTTGCAGCATCTGGTCGATCGGCCGGCGGCAACGCTGGGTGACGGCGACGTCTTCGTGCCCGGCGTGGATCGCGAACTCGACGGTCTGCGCGCGCTGCGTGACGGCGGGAAGGACGGCATCGCGGGTATTCAGACATCGGAACGCCAGCGCACGGGTATCTCATCGCTCAAGGTGGGCTACAATCGCGTCTTCGGGTATTTCATCGAAGTGACGAATGCCAACCGGCACCTGATTCCCTCCGATTATCAGCGCCGCCAGACCCTCACGGGCGCCGAACGTTTCGTCACGCCGGCCTTGAAGGAGTTCGAGGAGAAGGTGCTGGGTGCGACCGAGCGCATCGACCAGCGGGAGCGCGAGTTGTTCGAGAACTTGCGGCAGCGGGTGGCCGCGGCCACACCGCGACTGCAGATCGCAGCGGGGCGCGTTGCCATGATCGACGTGCTCGCATCGTTTGCGCAGGTCGCCGAGGTAGAAGGGTACTGCCGGCCCGTCATCGAGGACGGATTCGATATCGAGATCACCGGGGGGAGACACCCGGTTGTGGAGCGAATGATGCCGCGTGACCGGTTCATCCCCAACGATGTCCGGCTTACGAACGAGCAGCGTATGATCATCCTCACCGGGCCCAACATGGCGGGGAAGTCCACAGTCCTGCGTCAGGTCGGCCTGATCGTTCTGATGGCCCAGGCCGGATCCTGCGTTCCCGCCACGGGTGCACGCATTGGTGTAGTGGACCGTCTGTTCACCCGGGTCGGTGCCAGTGACAACCTCGTTCGGGGCCAGTCCACGTTCATGGTCGAAATGGCCGAAACCAGTGCGATCCTGAACATGGCCACGCCTCGCAGTCTGGTCCTGCTGGACGAGATCGGACGGGGGACGTCGACCTACGACGGGGTGTCCATTGCGTGGGCAGTCAGCGAGCACCTGCACGATCGGGTGGGATGCAAGACGATGTTCGCCACACACTATCACGAGCTGACGCAGTTGGCCGACGAGCTGCCCGCGCTGCGCAATTTCAATGTGGGAGTTCGTGAGGTCGATGACGGCATAGTCTTCCTGCACCGCATGCAACCCGGTGGCGCCGATCGGTCTTACGGCATCGAAGTGGGTCGACTGGCGGGCCTGCCGCCAAACGTCATCGATCGCGCACGCGCTGTCCTGCGCCTGCTGGAGGGTGAGCAACTGGCGGCCGCGCTGGCCGGAGACGTCACGCGAGCTGACGAAGGGGTACGTCCCGCGGCGCGTCCGGAGCAGCTGGGGCTCTTCGGCGTCGGCAGCCATCCCGCATTGGAGCGACTGAGGGTGCTGGATCCGGAACGCATGACGCCATTTGATGCTCTGCAGGTGCTGGACGAACTCGTTCGTCTGAGCCGCACGGAGGGCCGCGCATGATGCGCCTGGTCTGGCGGGCCCGGTGCCTTGTCACTGTCACGCCGCTGGTGATCCTGGCGACGTGCACCCGGCCCGACGCCACCAGCGATGGACTGCAGCTGCCCGCGCTGTTGACCACGGACCTTCCGTTCCGGTATCCGCCGGACCTCTTCACCGCGGGTATCGAAGGGAGCGTGGCACTCCACCTGTTCGTGGATTCGTCAGGTCTGGTGGTCCCCGATTCGACGAGGGTAGTGGAAGCGTCGACGCACGCGGCCTTCGATTCCTCGGCAGTGGCCGGCGCGCCGTACCTGGAATTCCGTCCGGCGCAGCGGGGCAGCTCGCGGCTCGGGCATGCCGTCGTGCTTCCGGTGCAGTTCCGGGTGCCCCGCGCGGACACGGCGCAGAAAGACACGACCGAACCTTGACGTCCAGCTTCGCATGAGATCACGCGTATCATGAACATCACGGTGCTGATGGGTGGCGCATCGGCCGAGCGCGACGTGTCCATCGTATCGGGTTTGCGCATCGCCGCGGCACTCCGGTCGCGTGGTCACGATGTCACGTCGCTCGACACGGCAGTCGGTATCCTGGACGGGGAGGCCGAGCGGGCGTTCCTCGAGGCGGGTGTGCAGACCGCTCCGCCACCGCTCGAATCGCTCGCGGAGCTCTCCAGAGGTTCGCTGTCGCCGTCTCTGGGGACCCTGCCGGCGGTCCTGGAGGCCGACGTGGTGTTCCTGGCACTGCACGGCGGTCAGGGAGAGGATGGCACCCTGCAGGCCCTCTTCGACCTCTGCGGCGTCCGGTACACCGGTACTGGCCAGCTCGGCAGCGCGCTGGCCATGGACAAGGACCTGTCCAAACGCCTGTTCCGTGACGCAGGCGTGGGCACGGCGGACTGGCTCATGGCACCGGTCACCGTCGCCGACGTGGAAGGCAGGATGGGGTTTCCGGTCATAGTGAAGCCGTCAAAGCAGGGATCGACCGTTGGGCTCACGCTGGTGCGCGACCCCGGCGGGCTGGCACCGGCCATTGCGGAAGCTCAGCGGTACGACGACGAGGTGATGGTCGAGCAATTCGTATCCGGGCGCGAGCTGACCGTCGGCGTGCTGGGCAATGAGGCTCTTCCAATCGGTGAGATCATCCCACGTCACGAGTTGTACGACTACGAGTGCAAGTACACGAAAGGGATGGCCGTGGAGGAGTTCCCGGCCCGGCTGGATCCCGACACGGCGGCCATGGTTCGGGACCAGGCGCTCCGTGCATTCCGGGTCCTGAAACTGCGCGGATATGCGCGGATCGACTTCCGCCTGAGCGATTCCGGTGGTTGTTTCTGTCTGGAGGCAAATACGCTTCCGGGGATGACGGAATTGAGCCTTATCCCGCAGGCAGCAGCGGCGGCGGGTATTTCGTTCCCGGATTTGTGCGAGCGCATCGTACACCTCGCGACAACGGACAGGGGAAGGTAAGACGAATGGGTGCAACACCGGTTCTCGCGGCGGCCCTGGCCGGCATTCCGTCGGGGATCCAGCGCCAGGGTGTGTGGGCTGGCCGACGCCAATGCTTCATTCGATTTGCAGGGGCCGCGGAGACGGCGCAGATGTACACCGCGGATGCTCTGGCGCGGGAAGTGACGCGTGCCCTTTCACGCACGGTCTATCACTCGGTCTGCGTGTCAGGACGGGATGCGTTCGGCAACGCGGATTTCCTTGCCGCAGCCCTGAGACAGCTCCCTCAGGGCACCGAGGTAATGGCGGACACCGACGGACAGCGGCCTGAGGCGGTGGCAACGCTTCATCCGTTCCTGTCGCTCATTCAGGTGACGGTGGAGCCACCGGTGGCCTCACCGGCTCTGGAGCGAGTGGGAGAGACGCTCCGCGCCGTGGCGTCTTCGGCTCGCTCGCACGCCGTGACCATCGCGGGAAGTGACGAAGCGAGTGATGCCGACTATCTGCAGATCATCGAGCAGGTTCATACGGCCAGCGCCGCGACCATGATCGTTGTTCACCCCGGGCCGACCGCCGAGCGAGGGGTCCTGGACAAGCGCTGGAGCACCCTGCTCGAACACGCGTCGGCGCGGCACCGCGACGTGCGACTGCTGGCGCGTCTGAGCGGCCCGGCGACCATGCGATAGCCCAGGTCACAGGTCACAAGGTCGCGGGACGCGGGACGCAGCAGGTGCGGATCTCGGGGTGCCGTGGAGCCGGTGCCCATGCCCCGCACGCCTCCGGTGGAAACGCAATCGAGGTCCCGCGCGTTTAGATATCAGACGGTCCCAGAGTTTTCGCGCATGACGCCAGTACACGCCGACGACAACGACATCCCGCGCATGACGCGCGCCGTTCAGTGGGTCATCGCACTGAATGTCGCCGTCTTCTTCCTGCAGTTTACGCTGCTGGGTACGGAGAACATGCAGCGTGGACTGGGATTCCGCTTTGATCGGCTACCGGACGCGTGGTGGACCATCGGCACGCACCTGTTTGTCCACGGGAGCTTCTGGCACCTCGCGCTGAACATGTACATGCTGTTCCTGTTCGGCCCCCGGCTCGAGGAGGCCTGGGGAAGCCGGGACTTCAGGCACCTCTTTGTCTGGAGCGGGCTGGGTGGCTGGTTGATCCACGCGCTTCTGTTCCGCGATGCCATGCTGCTCGGAACCACATCGGCTGTTCTGGGCGTGTCTCTCGCGTACTCCGTGCGCTGGGCCAATGAAGAGGTCTATCTGTTCCTCGCGCTTCCGGTCCGGGTGAAGTGGCTGGTGGGTGTGATGATCGGGATCAACCTGGCCGTAGGGCTGGCGTCCACCGGCGCGGGAAGTGGCCCGGCGTACCTGGTGCACCTGGGTGGACTTGGCGCCGCGTGGCTCTTCATCCGCAGTTCCACCGGCGCCGGGCTGGAACGGGTTCGGCAGCGGGTGTCGCCGGTGCCGGACGTGCCTGACGAGCCGCCCCGGGCGGTGCCGCGTTCGCTGCCTCGCTCGCGAGAACGCACCCGGGACGTCGACGACATCGTCGCTCAGAGCCAGCAGGCCCTCAGCCGGCCTCGCAGCACGCCGGCCAACCCGGTGGAAGACCGCACTTCGGAGCGGCTGACGGATCTGGACCGCGTGCTGGACAAGATATCGCAGCTGGGGATCGACAGCCTGACCAGCGAGGAGCGCCGCGTCCTGGAGGAGCGGTCCCGCGAGTTGCGCCGCAGCGATTGAGGGCAGCAGCGGCTCGCAGGTCCGTGCTCAGCGGGGATCAGCGCGGCGTCTTCTTCCTGCTTCGGTCGGGGTAGCGAACGCGGATTTCGCGCAGCCACGGGGGTGGGCGCTCTCCTTCCGCGTGCACGTCGATGACGTTCAGGATCTCGCGAACGGCGGCAGCCCGTTTGTCCGCAGGGAGGTACTGGACGAGAATCGCGACTCCGGCTTCAACGGTATCGGCGGAGGGCCCGACCGCCGTGTGACGCCTGATTCGGACGAACCAGGCGATGAGCTTCTGGTACGTGCGAGCCTGTGGAGGACGGCGGGTCTCTGACCGGAGGAAGCTGAGTAACCCGCTGGGACTCATGCCGATGTCGCGGGCGACCTGCCTGAGCGAGGAGAGTTCGACGTGGCGGGACAAGAGCGCCCCCCGGGTGTCCCGGGGGGCAGGTGCCGCCACGCCGTTCTCGCGGCGGCAGGGGCAGGCGTCTCAACGCCAGCCGCTCCAAACGTACGGGCGCGCCGAAAGGCTGTCTATAGCGGATTCCGCCTGGGACGCCACGTCACATCCCAACGCGGGCGCTGGTTGCGTACGGGCTTGCCGCCCTGGATCGCATCCTCGACCAGAGCGGCGCTCAGGTAGCGCGGCTTGGCATCTGACCATCCAGCAGCATGGTGAAGATCTGCCATCTATTGATCACCATGCTGATGAAATCGTCAAGCGAGATGCCGGACTCCACGGTCGAGGATCCGGGTTCAAGCGCCGTGTGGCACGAGATCGCAGGCATGATCCACATCCCATGCGTGCGGGTTTTCGCGCTCTCATGCCGGCGGAACTCAGCCGCCGCGCAAAAACGTACTGTTGAGAATCCGAAGATACTACTTTAGCATACTCATATATGCAATTCGTCCCCCGCCTGATCGCACCGCAGATCCTCCGGGCCGCGCGAGGCTTTCCGGCCATCGTCCTCACCGGACCCAGGCGCGCCGGAAAGACCGCCCTGCTGCGGCGCCTCTTTCCCCGCGCGGCCTACGTCGCACTCGATGCGCCCGACGTGCGCGAGCGCGCCAACGCCGATCCCCGAAGCTTCCTCGAGTCTCTGGCTCCACCCGCGATCCTCGACGAGATACAGAACGCGCCCGCGCTGTTCGCATTCCTCAAGGAGGTGATCGATCGTGCCCCCCGCAGGACCGGCCAATGGTTGCTCTCGGGATCGCAGGAGGCGCCCCTGATGCAGCACGTCACCGAGTCCCTCGCCGGACGCGTCGCCGTGCTCGGCCTTTGGCCGTTCAGTCGCGCCGAATCGCCGCGTGTCGACCTGCTCCGTGGCGGGTTCCCTGAGGTCGTGGCGCGCCCGTCCCTGCGAGGTGTGTGGTTCTCCTCTTACGTCCAGACGTACCTGGAGCGCGACGTACGTGCGGTGCTCAATGTCAGGGACCTCGGTCTGTTCAGACGGTTCCTCGGCCTGCTCGCCGCTCGGCATGGCCAGATCCTCAACCGGACCGATCTCGCCGGACCACTCGGCCTGTCCGTACCCGCGCTGGGAGCGTGGCTGCACGTTCTGGAGGTGACGGGCCACGTGCTCATCGTCCCTCCGTACTTCCAGAACGTCGGCAAACGGCTGCTGAAGTCTCCGAAAGTCTACCTCGCCGACAGCGGTCTCGTATGTCACCTCCTGGGCATCACGACGGCGAACGAACTTGAGCGGTCGCCGTTTCTCGGTGTGGTAGCAGAAGGATTCGTCGCGACCGAGATCGCCAAGGCGCAAATGAACCGGGGCGTTCGCCGTGAAGTCTATTTCTTTCGTGACCAGCAGGGCTTCGAGGTCGACTTCCTCGCCCCGGTGGCAGGCACGACGTGGATCGTCGAGGTCAAGGCCTCACGCACAGTGATGCCCCGCGATGCGCGCTCGGTGGCACAGCTTCGCAGGAGGCTCACCGGGAACCGGCGCGCCGCGGTGGCATTTCGTGCCGCACGCAATGCCGTAGCCACCGGTGCGATCGCCCCAGGGGTAGAAGCCCTGACAATGGAACGCCTGATCGAACGGCTGAACGACCGATGAGCGGCGCTGGGCAGTGCTGGCCGCCGGTTCGGCACTAGTGCATAGTTGCCGCATGCCCAAGCCCGAACTGCTGGAGACATTCCCGAATCCGTATGCGGACCGCGCGTACGAGATTCACATGGTGTGCAACGAATTCACGTCGTTGTGTCCGCTGGGCGGTGTCGAGTCGGACGCCGCCGAGCTGGCGCTGCTGAAAGGCGGGGCGCCGGACTTCGGGACGATCACCATCACGTACGTGCCGGCCGCCGCGTGCGTCGAGCTGAAAAGTCTCAAGCTTTACCTGTGGAGCTACCGTGACGCGGCCGTGTTCTATGAGCGCGCCGTGAACCGGATCCTGGATGACCTGAACGCCGCGGTATCGCCGCGCTGGATGCGGGTAGTGGGGGATTTCAACGTCCGGGGCGGGATCAAGTCCGTGATCACCGCGACGGTTGGCGTGAGGCCCCAGGCGAAGTAGGAATACGCATTCAACACGGTGCGAGTGCATCCAGGCGGCCGGGCCGCCGATCCGCGCGCCAGGCCGGGCGGCAGGCCTCCACCTCAGCCCTTGATCCCGTTACGTTTCTCGCTCCCCGGCCAGGTAGCTCAGTTGGTAGAGCAGCGGACTGAAAATCCGCGTGTCGGCAGTTCGATTCTGCCCCTGGCCACTCGCAGCGGGCCTTCATGCCGGCCGTCGAGACGCGGGGGCGCGTTTCTCCGCCTTGACCGCCCCGCCCGGATCAGGAGTTGCGAAGCGACTCCATGGGATCGGCGCGAGCCGCGCGGCGCGCGGGCACCACGGCCGCCAGGAGCCCCACGCCGGCGATCGTCAGGGTCGCCACGCCGAATACCGCGGGATCGCGGGGCTCCACCTCGAAGAGCAACGAACGCACCAGCTGCGACAACTGATACCCGCCCAACAACCCGGCCGCTGCGCCGACGGCCACCAGCTTGGCGCCGTTGGCCAGCACCATGCGCTCGAGTTGGCGCCGACTGGCGCCAAGCGCCGCCCGTACGGCGATCTCGCGGGTGCGCTGCGCCACGGCAAACGACAGCACACCATAGACACCAATCGCGGCGAGCAGCAACGCAAGCGCACCGAATACCAGCAGTGCCATCATGGTGAAGCGGCGTGACGAGGTAACCCGGTCGGCATGCGTCCGCATGAGCGCCAGGTCAGCGGGGATTGCCATGTCAATGCCGGCAATGGTCTCTCGCACCGTGCCGATCAACGCCGACTCCGATCCGGTCCCGCGTACAACCACGCTCATGGTAGCGACGCGCCACGCCGGGAGCTGACGGTACAGCACGTACATCTCCGCAGTTTCGTCGCGCTCCTGACCGAACGGCCGCGCGTTGTTGACGACCCCCACGACGGTGAGCCAGGGCGGAGCCTGACCGCGGCTTCCCGGTTCCATGCTGAGCGCCCGCACGCGCTTTCCCGGCGCAGATTCGCCCGGCCAATACCGTTCCGCCATTCGCTGACTGATCACGGCAACGCGCGGCCCGTCGGCGCGGTCGCTCGCATCGAACGAACGCCCCGCCAGCAGCCGCATTCCCAATGCATCGAAGTACCCCTCGCTCGCCATGCGATAACCGGCACCGGCGCCAGGGATGTCCTTCCCCTCCACCTCGATGAAGCCCGTTCCGCTGCGGACCAGCGGAAGCCAGTTCGCCAACCCGGCAGCCTGCACATCGGGAGCCTCCTCGAGCGTCCGCCGCAGACGCTCCCAATACGCCAGCACCGCGGCGGTGTCAGTGCTGTACCGTGGGCCACCCAGAGTGATTTCGGCGGTGACCACACGATCCGTCTCGAAGCCGAGG
>DASWGU010000149.1:0-13391 GCA_036393555.1 Gemmatimonadaceae bacterium | reverse complement strand
GCGCACGCCGGCATGAGCAGGCGCGGGTTGCGGCGCACCGGGTGAACCATCAGCGCCGCCGTGGCCGCCACATTGAATGCGATGGCGGTCCAGATCCATGGCACGAGGGCCCGGTGCGCTCCGATCCCGAAGAACAGGTATCGCGCGTTGATCCCGTGCTCCGTCGGTGAGTAGAACTTGTAGAACAACTCGGAGATCAGCATCACCAGGTTGATCTGCGCCGCCACCGCGGTGATCAGCGCCAGCTTGGAGAATGCGCCATCACCGACTTCGTACTCGGTCTCCCGCCTGATGAACCCCAGCAGCAGGATCACGAAGGCGGGACCGGCGGTAAACGCCGACGCGAGGAATCGCGGACCGAGCAGTGCCGTGTTCCAGAATGGCCGCGCCGGCAGTCCGGCGAGCAGGAAGGCGGTCACCATGTGGATGCTCACCGCCCACATCACGGCGATATACATCCAGACGATGTACTTCCGTTTGTCCGGCGCGCGGCCCGTGAACCGGCTGTAAAGGATGTAGAACGGAATCGCCAGATTGAGCACCAGATAGCCGTTCAGGACGACCACATCCCACGCCAGCAGCGAGCGTGGCCAGTTCAGGAATCCGATCCCCGGCATCAGGTGCCACGCGGCCAGCGGGTTCCCGATGTCCACCACGACGAACGACAGGCACATGACCAGTGCGGCGACCGCCACCGCCTCGGCCATCAACACGGCGCGGCTGAAGTCCACGTCGTGCAGCACGTAGGCCGGCAGCACCAGCATCATCGCGGCAGCCGCCATCCCCACCAGGAACGTGAAGTTGGAGATGTACAATCCCCAGCTCACGTGATCGTTCATCCCGGTGACGGCGAGGCCATCCCGCAACTGGATGTAGTAGCCGAACGCGCCGGCCAGCATGACCAGCGTGAGGCTCCCCATCCAGAGATGGTATCGCCGGCCGCCGTTGGTGGCCGACTCGAGGGCGCTCAGCGCAAACGCTTTCAGGTGCACATGGGCCTCAGTCGGTGAAGTACCAGAATCGCGGCTCGGTCTTCAGGTCTTCCTTGAGCCGGAAAATGCGCTTGTGTTCCAGCACCCAGCGGATCTCCGATTCCGGGTCCAGCAGATTCCCGAAGACGCGCGCACCGGTGGGACATGCCTCGGCGCAGGCTGGCAGAAGTCCCTGGCGCGTCCGATGGATGCAGAACGTGCATTTCTCAACCACACCCTTCTTGCGTGCGCGATTCCCGAGGTAGTGCTGGTTGGTGTTCACCGCATCGGCCGGGACTTCCGGTGTGGCCCAGTTGAATCGGCGCGCCCAGTAGGGACATGCCGCCATGCAGTACCGGCAGCCGATGCACCAGTCGTAGTCGATGACGGTGATCCCGTCGGGCTCCTGCCACGTTGCACCGACCGGGCAGACCTTGACGCACGGCGGGTCGGCACACTGGAAACACTGCGTGCCAAGGTAGAAATGGCCCTCCACCGGCACTTCGTGCTGAAACGTTGCGTCCGTTTCCTCCAGGTTGACCTCGCCCCCCTCCATCTCGAAAATCCGGATGTACTGGGTGCCCGCGCGCCGATCGAGGTTATTCTCGTTGATGCACGCCTCGACGCAGCTCCGGTATCCCTTGCATTTGGAGATGTTGAACGCATACCCGAACAGCACGCCCGGTTGCGCCCCGGAAGACTGGATCCGCACGTCCAGGCCGCGCTGCAGTTTCGCCAGTCGTTCCAGACGGTTGATCGTCTCGCGGCGCTCCTCGTCGCTCATGGAGCGGTAGTTGCGCTTGATGTACTCCAGCCATCCCAGCTGCTTCGCCTCGCGCTCCGCATCGGTGAGGGGCACCGCGGGACTGCAGGCCGCCACGGCCTGTGTGCCAGCGACCGCGCCACCCAGGAGCATCCCGAGCGCACGCCGGCGATCCAGACGCTTGGCCAGCACGCTGGCGTCGTCGGCGGCGGTGGGGTCCTTCGTGCGGTCGATCATGGCCGACGCCAGGGTGGGCGTTCCAGTGTTGGTGCACGGAACGGGATGCGTGGTTCGAGAGCGGGTCGATGCGGGTCGTGGCAGTCAGCGCAACCCATCACGACGCGCCGTCCCTGCCATCCGTCCAGCCGCTTGCCATGGGCACCGCCGGCCCAGGACTCGGCCTGACGGAAGTGACACTGCGCGCACACGCGGTAGGCGTGGTCCAGCGTGGCGCGGTCGCCACTCCTGAGCGCCAGCAGCTCGACATTGTCCGGGGCATGGCAGGTCGCGCATGTCGCGCCAGTCTGCGCCGGATGGAGTGGCTGGATGTTGCGGTGTGCGTCCGGGATGCGCTCGTCCCGAAGCACCATCGCTCGCCCGAGGTGGCAGGAGGTGCAGGGATACTGACCCACGTTAGGCGAGCGCTCCCTGGCTGCGTTCTGCAGGGTGATCGTGCCGAACCGCCGGGCGTTCGCGGAGACCGGGTCGCCGGTGCGGATCTCCACCTCGAACGGTTTCCCACCCGGGCCCGTCCAACCCACCACGGAAACGGCTGCGACCGTCGGCAGGGCGCCGGGCTGAATACGGTCCGTCGTATCGGACGCTGGCGCCCCGGTGTCCACGACGACGCCTCCCGGAGCAGCCGCGGCAGATGTTGCCGCATCGTGGGACGAGCCCACCGTGCCCAGCGCTGAGCGCTGCCCGTCGCGGCCACAGCCGACGATCGCCAGCGCCAGCGTGGCCGACAGCAACCGCGAGACCCTCCCGGCGCGGGTCACGGCATCCCTCCAGTCCCGACAACTTCCGAGGGCGGACGGACGAAGGTACCCGCGTCTCCCGGGTCAGCGACGTGGCATTGACGACAATTGGATCGCTCGGGATGCGTGATCCGGATTTCCGAAACAGCGCCGGGGCCCATGTGACACGCCAGGCAGTTACCACGCAGGGTTACGTCATGCGGGATGACGGGGACGACGCCGCCGCGCCGCACCCGCGGCCACGGCGCCGCGTGCCAGTCGAGTCCCGCCTCTTCGAACCGTGCCGGAATCCCGACGTGACACTGGCGACAGGCGTCGTTCGGACTGACCTCGGGGAAGGGGACGCCGACAAGCAGATCGTCGGTGGCGTGGCACTGGAGACATTCCCGCCACTGAGGATGCGGGTTGACTGGTGCGTACGCGTTGAATCGCGGTGAGAAGCCACCTCGCTCATGGCAGGTGTTGCAGCGGTTGGTCCGGTACTCGGTTCCGGTCAATCCATGAGGCACGCGCGGAGGCGCCCCGGGATAGGATCGCAGGAGCCGATACGTCGCCAGGTTGCGCGGGTGCGCGTCCGGCCGTCGACGCGTGTCCGAGGCCAGAGCCTGCAGACCGGGACGAGTGCGGAATACCTCCGACTCGGACGCGATGGGCTCACCTGCCTCCACCGGGATGACCTCCACCGCCATCCCGGTCTCCTCCGCTCCCGGGGCAACGGACGCCCGCTGCATGGAGTACAACATCCCGGCCATCGCGGCGACGGCGATCCCGATCAGCAGCACACGCTGAGCGATCGAGGGAAGGTCGGAGCGCGTCACGTCCGGCTCCTCACGCGCTCGATCCGCACGGCGCACGTGTTGTCCGGTTGACCGGACAGGGGACATCCAGCGTCCACGGACAGGAGGTTGACCGCCGCGCCCTCGTCGAACTCCGGCGCGAATATCCGGCCTCGTGGCGGCTGGCCCCGATAGTCGATCCGCGCCTCCAGTTCGACTGAGCCGCGCCTGCTCGTCAGGCGGACCACGTCGCCGTTCCGGATCCCCAGAGGACGCGCATCATCCCCGTGGATCTCCGCGTACGCGTGCGGGACGGCCCGATGCAGGGTTGGGACCCGTCGCGTCATCGAACCGGTGCCCCAGTGCTCCACCACCCGGCCACTGCTGAACCAGAATGGATACTGCCGATCGGGCGCCTCCGGCGGCGGCTCGTAGGGCCGCAGCCAGATCCAGGCGCGATGGTCCGGGTGCCCGTAGAAGTCGAACTCACCATGCTCCGGATCAGCCGCGGGATCGAACGCCGTGTGATATCGTCGCCCGGTTTCCCTGTCGCGCGGCGCTGGCCACCGCAATGTTGCACCATCCCGCAGCGCCGTCTGCGATGGAAGCGTGCGTGAGGCCTCATCGTGGAATCGGGTCAGCTCCTCCCATACCGCCGCCTGGTCGGGGCCGTCCCACTCGAACAGGGCGGCATGACCAAGCCGCCTCGCGACCTCGATCATCTGGCGCGCATCGGACATCCCATCGCCCGGCGGCGCGACCAGGCGCGTGAATTTCTGGACTCGGCGCTCTGCGTTCACGTACTCCCCGTCACGCTCGAACCACATCGCAGCCGGCAGCACGACGTTCGCCGCGTCGGTGGTGGGGGTGGGATATGCCTCCGACACGACCACGAAGCGGTCCGGCTGCCGCAGCGACGCGCGGTATCTCCTCAGGTTCGGCAGGCTGACCATCGGGTTGCCCGCCTGAATCCACAGAAAGCGGATGTCCCCGCTCTCCAGCGCCTGAAAGATCGACAGGGCGGGCCGGCCAGGACGATCGTCGAGCCGATCGACCGGCACACCTCGAGCGCGAGCCAGCCGCTCGCGCCCCACCGTGTCGACCGCGACGCCGCTGGTCCCGAGAATATCGTTCACCAGCGCTGCTCCACCGGGCTGCCCGCTGAGGGAAATGGCCGCATTCCCGGGCGTGGCAATCTTGCCGACCAGAAGGTGGATGTTGTGCAGGGCGTTGTTCAGCCACGTCCCGCGGCTGTGCCGGTTGACGGCTGCTCCCCAGGCCGAGACCACCCGTCGTGCCGGATCCCCGTACAGAGAAGCCAGCCACCGGATGTCCGCCGCGGCGACGCCGGAGACCTGTTCGGCGCGCGCCGGTGTGTACCCGTCCAGGAATCCGACGAAATCGTCCCAGTCCGCTTCGGTTCCCTCGTCAGGCAGCAGCGTATCGCTCGACAGGCTGGATCCGATGTCCGTCTGCCCGCGCTTGAAGGCAACATGCCGGTCAACGAAACTCCGACGTGCCATTCCTCTCGCAACGATCTCGTGACAGATCGCGTTCGCGAGGCTCAGCTCGGCCTGCGGGGCGAAGAGCAGGGAACGATCCGATGCGTAGCTGGTTCGCGTCGTGCGGGTCGACAGGTCAATGATCCGCACCGCCGGGTTGGTCCGCCGGCGCTCCAGAATGCGCGAGAACAGAACCGGGTCCGTCTCGGCCATGTTGATGTTCCAGAGCACGAAGACGTCGCCATGATCGAGGTCCTCGTATCCGCCGACGGCGCCGGCGCGACCGAAGGTGCCCAGCAGACCCGCATCGGCGCTGGCCGTCTGGAGGCGGGCGCTCGTATCCACATTGCGGGTGCCGATCGCCCCGCGAAACAGGCGCGCGGCGACGAACGCGTCCGCTGCAGTCCATTGCCCTGACCCGTACACCGCGACGCTGTCAGGCCCGTGGCGAGCGATCGTGTCCGCCATCCGCGTCGCCACGAGATCGAACGCTTCATTCATCGAAACCGGCGCCAGCGCACCGTTCCGTCTCACGAGGGCTCGCGTGATCCGGTCACGACCGTACAGCGCCTGGATGGCGTAATAGCCTTTCACGCACGCCGTTCCCCGGCTGACGGGGGACTCCGGATCACCCTTCACCGCGACGGCGCGCCCGCCCTGGATGCCCACGAGCAACCCGCACCCCACGCCGCACATCCTGCACGGTACTTTCCGCCAGGCGACACCCTGCTGCAGGGCAAGGTCACCGGACAAGTCGGTCGGAGCGACCACCATCGCCCCGGACGCGGCCATGACGCCCTTGATGAAGGTGCGGCGGTCGAGATCGGTTGCGCGGTGACCCGACGAAGGCCAGCGCATCTCAGTCTCCTCCGCCGGGAAGCGCACCCACGTGGCACCAGCGACATGACGCGCTGTTTTGTTCGCCCCGCAAGTTGGCCCGGAACCCGGCGCGATGCGGATTCACACCCCACCCGCTGGAGGCCGAGTGGCACCGTATGCAGTCATTCTGCCGGTGGCAGGATGCGCAGGACTCCATGCCGGTCCGTGCAGCCTGTCCGTGCGAGAGGATCCAGTTGGCTTTCCCCGTGTGGAACGCCGCTCGCATGCGACCGTCGGCTGCAATGCCCGTGCTGGAGTGGCAATCGCGGCAGAACCGCTCGGTGTTGTGGCAGGACTGGCAGTCTGCAGCAGACGCGAACACCTCGACCGCGTGCCGCTCCACGAAGTTGGCTGCGTGAAAGCGACGCGAGTCGGCGGCCGCGTGACAATCCGCGCAGAGTCGTTCCGCGTGACACGTGGCGCACGCCATGCTGCCGGAACTCGCCAGGGTCCCGTGACGGGAAACGATGTCGGCCGGGTGAACCGCGCGATCGATGGTCGCTGGGTCGACACCCAGCCCGGGTTCCACGCCCGGGCCTGGGAGGGCGGAGATCATGGACCGCGAGCGGCCGGTGCCGCCGGCATGGCAGGCGTCGCAGCTCGGTCGCGTATGGCAGTTGCCGCACGCCTGGATCGACGCCAGAGCGCTGACACCGTGCGCTCGCGACCAGTCGTCCTTCTGGTGCGATGACGGACTCGGGTAGGTCGCCTTCCTGTCGAGTTGCATTGCCGCGATGCGCGAGTCCCGTGCCAGCCGCGTGATCAGCGGGATACGGTCCGCGTTGAAGTGGCAACGCTCGCACGTTTCGCGCGCGTGGCACACCGAGCACGACACAGCCTGTCCGGTGGCTACTCGACCGTGCTCCGCGCCGAACCCGTCCTCGTCGTGCCACCCCGGCCTGGGGAATGCTGCGATCCGTTCCGCGGTGATGCCGGGAGCGTCCGTGATGGCCACGTGGCACGTGCGGCAGGCCGCGGTCGGCGTGATGTGTCGTTCCCCGGCATGTGCGTGGCAACCAACGCAGAGCTCCGGATTCGGGCCGGCCACAGACATTCGTCCAGGTGGATCGGTCACGGCGTGGCAGGTCAGGCAGCTTGTCGAGTCGCTGGCGTTCGTGACGGCTTCGCCATGCCTGGCGTGGGAGAACGTGAGACTGGAAACGCGCGGCCGTGCCGACCGCCATGAGATCGCCGGCTGCCGCGTGCCGTCGTGACACCGCACGCAGTCGGCGTACGATGGGTAGACGGAATCCACCGTACCGCTGACGATTCCGGCGTGGCATCCTTCGCACACCGGGAAGACCCTGGCGTGCTTTTCGTGGGGGAAAGTCGGGGGCTCGCCCTGCGAGCTCGCCACGATGGCCGTCACGGCCAGGGCCACCAGGGTCGCGAGAGGCGCACGATCCGTTTTCATGGTCGCGCTCCTGCCATCGTCCGGCCCGCGGGTTCTCCGCCGAGTACCCACTCCACTCGCAAGCTGGCGCGCAACTGGTTCCAGTCGATGGCCGACATCGCGCCGGCCTGCTGTCGGTACCACATGATCGACGCGAACGCGCGGCTGCGCTCGGTGATCGTCGCGGCCCCCTCGCCGCCGAGCCCGAGAACGGTGCCTTCTCCAAGTCGAAACTCGTAGAGGCGCTGAAAGGCCACGGCCTGCGCGGCGATGTATCCGCGATTCGCCACGTCGTACCGAATGCCCGCATGTCCATCCCATCGGGCCGCGCCGAACCCCGACTCCAATCGGTACGAGCCGGTCAATCGCCAATCTGGAGCAGGAGCCCAGTTGAGGCTGCTCCCAGCTCCCCACCCCGAGGTGCTGAAGTCGTCCGGGGCGTCGGTCTCGGCATCGCCGTACCGGCGGTACGATGCCTCGGCACGAACCATCAGGCGGCCGTCGCGTGTCGCCCAGGTAACGCCACCCCGACCCTCGTCGAAGCCCACCGGGGAGAACGCACCCCAGATGGTCCACAGCTCGAAATACGGATGGTACCGCCGCGCTTCCGCGAAGTAGGTCGTGTTGCCGATTGGATTCGAGCGGAGAGCAAGACTGGCGTGATTCAGTGCGCGACCGGCCAGATCGAACTCGACCGATCCCTCCGCCGTCCCGCGGGTAAACCGCAGCACGCCGTCGACGGCGGCGAGCTCCGAGTAGGCGCCCGCGCGATCTGCACGAACGTCCATCTGATACACAGCGCCCAGCTGCACCCGCTGACTCGGTCGATAGCGCCCCTGGAGCCCGAACAGGATGCCCGCGTCTGGGGCGGAGAGGTTTTCGATGGACTCCAACGCGCTGCCAGTGCGGCCTTCATTGAGACCGCGTGAGAGCGAGCGGCCTCCGTACGCCTCGATCCACATCGCGGGCCTGGGGCGCAGGGCAACCGCCAGCCCGTCGAAATTGTAGAAGCCCAGTCCGGACACCCGCCACTGGCGGCCGGCACGCAGGCGAAGGTCTCCGCGCTCCATCTCACCGTACAGCGCGAGCACCTCGAGGTGTTCGTTCTCTCGCGGCCAGAGGTCGGTGCTCTCGCCGAACGACGACCGACCCCTTATCTGCGAATTCAGCCTGAGCCCACGTCCGAAACCCCACGCGCTGAGATTGAGATCGTGAATGACCGGAACTGTCGAGAGGACCTCTCCGGCGCGAACCTGGTGGCAGTACGCTTCACCGGGAATGCACCTGACGATGCTGCCGTCCGGAAGCTGACGGAGCAGGCTGGTCCCCGCGGCGTCCGCGACCGGCACGCTGTCCCTGGCGAACAGGCGCAGCTGGATGTACCTGGCGCTGGTTGAACCCGTCACACGGATCGTCTGTCCGGATGCCGTAGCGCCGGCCGCCAGGAGCATCGCCAGGGCGGCCGCCGTCTTCGCTGCCCACTGCCAGCGCGTCATGGGAGCGCGCTCCCGCCACCCGGCCCCTGGCCCGGCGATCCCCTTGCCCCGGGGATGCGGTGACACAACGCGCATGTCCCGTCCGCCTCATGCTCCCGTTGCTTGTCGTGGCAGAACAGGCAGACCTCGCGCGACGATGCCGGCGTCGGCGCCGTAGCGGGAGCATGACACGTGCCCGCCGAGCAGCTCAGGTGCGCTGCCCTGGTGTGCACCTCAGCCGCCGGACGGGTGTGGCACTGCGCGCATTCTGCGCGACCCCCGTGGTGGGAGGCATGGCATGATCCGCAATCGCGGTTGAGGGCGATGGATGCCCCGGATCCGTGGCAGTCGCCGCAGACGATACCCGTCTCCGCTGCCAGATGAACCGCGTGCTGGAACGCGACGGTTCGCGTGCGAGCGGCCGCTGCGACCCGCAGCGTCAGGGGCATTGGTACCGGGCGGACAGGAGCCAGCGCGCCGGCGCTGTGGCAGCGACTGCAGGCGAAGCCGCGGCCGGGGTCATGATGACACCCGTCGCAGTCCTGCGGTGCACGGATGACGGTCATGCGATGGGTCGCCCCCGAGCCGTGACAACTCCGGCAGGGCAGCTCTTCGTGGTATCTGTGTTCGAACGCGCGTCGGGTGCGCTCCTGGCTGGCGGGTACCGACGCGGCCGCAGGATCAGGAGCAAGGGGCAGGAACGCCGGCGCGGCGCCCGCCGTCCCAAGGACGACGAGCGCCGCGCTCAGAGACCGCATGACGCCACCGCGCACTATCCCGGCCGTGTGGCGAGGCACGGGTCTCGGTCCTGCTACTTCACGGTCTTCAAGGACGGCGGAGGCGTGAGAGCCGGCTTGAGGGACAGTCCGACCCTCGCGGAGAGCCCGTAGTCCGCCTCCAGCTGGTCAATGCTGGCCGCGAGCAGCGCCTCAACCAGGAATGGATTGTGAATCGCTGATCCTCGCTCCCGTGCCAGCAGGGCGTTGAACTTCGATCCTTCCGCAGTGCTGATCCTGTTGTCCGTCGTGCTGAACTCGCTCGACGGAACCTGCGCCAGGATGACGTCGATCTCGTCGGCAAGGCGCGTCAGCCGATCCTTTGCGACGGCGCGCGCACTCCTGGCCGCCGTCTCGGTGAGGTGGCATAACACACAGGCCTTGAAGGATCGCTCCGTGTCCTCACAAGTCGTCGCTCCGGTCGGAACCCCCTGCGCGTCCACGCACGGGATAGGCTGGAAGCTGTGTCCCGTCGCATGGAAATCACCGATGGCGTAGCTGTTGACGTGGCATGTGGCACAGAGTTTCGGGTTACGGTCAGACCCGTGACTCCCGACGAGTGACTTGGGCGGATACGCGAATCCGGGGGGTGTCCAGCCAGCTTCACCCAGGAGTACCGGTCCCTGTGGCGAATGCGGGCCGCGGGAAGAGTTCACCTCGGGCTCTGCACGCTTGTAATGACACTTCATGCAGAGGTTCGATTCCAGTTCCGGCACGTCAATTGGAAACCGGAGTTGCTTCGGGTTGCTGGCGTCATGGGGATCATGACAGACAACGCATGTGATACCCAGAAATGGCGGCTCGATCTCCTCGCTTTCCAGGAATACGGTCTTCACGCCCCAAGCCGCCAGTACACCTCGCGGCTCGTGGCACGCAACGCAGCTCGCGTTCTCGGCGCGATGGTCGTCGATCCTGGCATGACGTGAAGCCGCCCACTCTTCGACGAATGGCTGGTGTGTACCCGAATGGCACTCGCCGCAGCCGTTCGTCAGATCCGAACCGACAGCGAGCGACGCGAGTGGCTTGTTTCCCGGAGCATCCGGGTTGGTCACGTGCGTCAGCCCCGGACCGTGGCAGGACTCGCACTGGACATCCTCGTAGCGGACGTTCTGCGTACCGGCGTAACCGGCGGTCTGGTCGGTGGATGTATTCCCGCGGTGACCGACGGAGTGACACCCCTCACAGGACTGCGCCTGGGCGCCGCTGGCGGCGAGATCGCTCCACGCGCTGGCGTGAGCGGTCTCCTTCCACCTCGCCTGTTTACCCGAATGACAGTTCCCGCACGTCGTCTGCCTGCTGGCATTGTCCGAATAACCCAGGAACCCCACCGCGCCGGCCGGGGGATCCACAAAGTCCGGAAGATCCTTGTACACGATCTTCTCGGTGCACGCGCCAAGAACGACGCACAACAGCCCCGCGAGAGCCGGCCGCGACGACGCTGGTATCATGGGTTCCCCCGTTTCCGGGTTGGAGGACATACTGCCTGCCGATGCTTCACTCGGTTCCACCGAGTCTTTGCTGACGTGTCGGTCCGCTCGATCCCTGCTGATTTGTCGGGCGTTGTGCGTACAACCCAATCACCGCGCTGCTGACAGCCCATTGGTCAGAGCAAGAAACCCGACTTCAGCGGACGGGATTGGCGGACCCAGACGTCAGGCAAACCCCGATCTGACCTCGAAGCGCCGCCGGCTTGACGCTGGCCGTGTTCTCGGGGAGCGTCTGCCATTCGCGCCCATCGAAGCAGGCCATGACGCCGCAAGGCGATGCGATTTGCCACTTTCGCCGCCGCCCTGATCTGTTGGCCTGTTCGGGAGCCGTTGCCGTGTGATCGGTCGTCCCACTTGCCCGGGCCGGGATGCTGCACGCATATCTCCCGCTCACCTTCACGGAGCGCTCCGTGTTACTCCATCGTGTCAGTGCCGGCTGCCTTCTCGCGATGGCCAGCCTTGGAATGACTCGGGCCTCGTCCGCACAGAGCGCCGCCCATTTGAATCCGGTCGTCGACCTCCTGGCGCAGAAGAAGGCGGTCTTCGGACTCTATGCCCCCAGTAATCGGAGGGGCCGGGGCACAGCGGCGGCCGACGCCCCACCACCAAAGACGCAGGCTCAGCTCGCCCTGGACGCTCTCGGCAACAAGACCGCCGACTACATCTTCGATGGCACCATGGAGGGCGACTTCGATCGCGCCATTGTGCCGTTCTCGCAATTCATGAACGGTATGAAGGACGGCGGGACCCTCGTGAGCTCGCCCACGAAGCGTCTGCATCAGCCGGTCATCGTCAAGACGCACGAGATCGCTCCCGATCCCTCGCTGGCCGCAACGCGCATCAGCCGGCAGCTCAACACAGGTGTGGCGGGCGTTGTCTTTGTCGGCGTCGAGAGTGCCGATGAGGTCAAGGCAGGACTGGCCGCGATGCGATTCCGGTCCAACGGCGGAACGAGGCCGAACGACGTCGGCGATGCGCCGGCGCTGTGGGGCATGACCGAAAGGGAGTACCGCGAGCGAGCCGATCTCTGGCCCCTGAACCCGAAGGGCGAGCTGGTCAACTTCACCATCGTGGAGAGCCGCGAAGGATTGGACAGGGTGCGGGAAATTGCTGCGGTTCCCGGCATTGGCGTGCTGTTTCCGGGTGCCGGCACGTTACGCGGAGTCTTTACCTCCGCCGACGCCAGCGGGCAGCGCGTCTTCGACGAAAAGGGATGGGAAGCCGCCATCCAGCAGGTGCTGGCCGCCTGCAAGGAGTTCAACGTGGCCTGCGGCTATCCTGCCAACGCCAATGACATCGAAGCGCGGATGCAGCAGGGTTTCAGCGTATTCGTGATCAACTGGGGTGAACAGGGCTTTCGGGCCGTGGACATTGGCCGAAGGGTTGCTGGACGCTAGCCGGATGTTGAGAGTTGGTGGCAGGTGACGAGGCTCAGTCACCGCACTCAACTCTCAACCCTCGACTCGTTGTCTTCCGAACCGCCCGCCCGCGCGCTGCCTCTGCTCCGCGCCATGGTCGACGCGCTCGACCACGAGTTCCTGCAGCTCGCCGCGCGACGCATGGCTGTGGTGTCCGAGATCGCGGCCTACAAGCGACTGCACCACCTGCGCATCCGGGATCAGCAGCGCGAACGGGAAATCCTCGATGATCGCTGTCGCCGCGCCGAGGAAATGGGGCTCCCGCGCGGTGAGATCGAGTCGCTCTTCCGGGTGCTGCTCCGGGCGAGCCGCGACCATCAGGCTGCGCTGCGCACCGAGTTGCCGTACGAAACGCCGTCGTTGACCGTCGCCGTCATCGGGGGACGCGGAGCAATGGGCACCATGATGGCGCGCATGTTCGGCGACCTTGGCCATCAGGTCCTGGTCAGCGACCACGAGACAGACCTCGCGCCGGCCGATGCCGCCGCGGTAGCAGACGTCACGGTGATCAGTGTCCCCATCGACGTAACGGAGGATGTCATACGCCAGGTCGGTCCAGGCGTGCGACCAGACGCACTCCTCATGGACGTGACCAGCGTGAAATCGGGACCCGTCAACGCTATGCTCGAGTCATCGAAGGGGAGTGTGGTCGGCACCCACCCGATGTTCGGCCCAAGCGTGCACTCGTTGCAGGGACAGCGGGCGGTGCTGTGCCGGGCCCGCGGCGATCGGTGGGCCGACTGGGCGACGGAGATGTTCACGGCACGGGGCCTGGAGATTGTCGAAGCCACGCCCGACCATCACGACCGGATGATGGCTACCGTACAGGTCCTGACGCACTTCCAGACGCAGGTCCATGGCCTGACGCTGGCGCGGCTCGGACAACCCCTCGCCGAATCGCTCCGGTTCACGTCACCGGCGTACCTGATGGAGTTGTACATGGCCGGCCGGCATTTCGCACAGTCGGCGGACCT
>DASWGU010000148.1:0-22600 GCA_036393555.1 Gemmatimonadaceae bacterium | reverse complement strand
CAACGTCACCCGCGACGTGTCCGCCGTGGTGGTCACTCCGGTGAATCCCACCGTGCTGGCTGGTTCGACACAGCAATTGAATGCCGCCGTCACGGCCGACCCGGGCGTGAGCACGGCGCTGACCTGGACGTCGTCCAATATCAATGTCGCGACCGTTTCAGCAACCGGACTGGTCACGGGTGTAGGGCAGGGGCAGGCGACCATAACCGCCCGGTCGGTCGCGAGCCCGGGAGTCAGCGGCGTTTCCGACGTCACCGTGATTGCTGTCTCGACCGTGACCGTGGCGCCGGATGCCGCCACGATCAACGTCGGCAGTCAGGTGACGCTTGGGGCGACCGTCCTGCCGCCGACCGCACCTCAAGCGGTGGACTGGTCTTCGGCAAACCCTGCTATTGCCTCCGTCAATCCGACAACGGGGGTCGTCACCGGCGTAAGCCGCGGGACGACGACGATCACCGCGACGTCGCAGGCGAACAGCATGGCAAAGGGCAGCGCCGCGATCACGGTTCGCGGGATCATCAGCATCGGCATTGCACCCGGCATCGACTCGGTTCGCGTCGGGGGACTCAAGGCGTTCCTGGCTGCCATCACCGCCGATCCGGGCGTCAGCAACCTCGCAACCTACTCGTCCCTCAATCCGGCGATCGCCACCGTCAATCCGACAACTGGGGTCGCCACCGGCGTCAGTCTGGGAACGACGACCATCCGGGCGACCGCACAGGCGGACATGACCAAGGTTGCCAATGCGACGCTGAAGGTGCTGTCACCCTGCGACCTGCCCATCATCATGTCCATCGGCCAGACTATCAACGCAGCGGTCAACGCCACTTCCTGTTCGTCGGGCGACATAAACCTGGAGCACGAGCACATCGCGTATTCGCTGGGCGGCAACACCTCGTTCGTGTCGACGGCAACGGCACCATTCACGTACCACTTCGCGCCGCTGGTCACCAACAAGGGGTACTGGTACGCTGCCTTCGTGGCGGCCGGCCCTAACACCTGGCGCGTCTTCGCCAGTGCGGGCCAGTACCGGTCGTTCATCTCGAACACGGCGTTGGGCCAGTTCGGTGCCATCAGCTGGGCGACCGCCGTATCGATCGGCGGGTTCTGTCCCGGCGCGGCCATCACGACGACCAACGTGAATACCGGACCCATTCCGTTCACGGCCGCCTGCCCCGTCATTACGCCAAGTGGGGCCCCAGCCGGCACGTATTACGGTCTGGTCATGTACCTGCTGCCACCACTGGAAGTCGGTGATTTCATTTCCATCACGGCAACGACCAGTGGCTTCGCTCCACGCATCGTGCTTATCGACAACGAAACGGCGACGCAATACCAGGCAGTCGGCGCCGGGAACACCGTCACGCTCAATCACACGATCACCAACGGTGCGTACCACTACATGATCATCACCACGGCGGCACCGGGGTTCGCCGGCACGGTCACTACCACAATTTCGGGACCTGCGGCCAGGGTGATGACGGACAACGCCGCGGTTCGCGGAGCGCCGGGCGGGATGCCGATTCCACCCTGAGTGCCGCGATCGGCTGAGTCGCTGGTGACCCGGCCCGCAAGTGACCGCCGCCTCGACCCGGTTGACCGATCCAGTCCCGGGTGCGCAGGCGGCCGGCAGGGACGGCCCGTCCAGGCGAGCCTTGGCCGCCGGCGTCACGACGCCATATTCATTCGGACTCCAGGTACAGCCATCGCGACCTTGACAGGCGTCCGGCTGAGCATCAACACCAGTACTGGCGAAAATCAGCGAACACCAGATGGAACGATGGCGGAAACTGATTGTGTCTCTGCAGCCGATCCGGCCGGCGCCGTTTTCGATGAGGTCCTGCAATCCGAAGGTCGATCCGTGACGCCCCACCTCATTCGCGAATGACGGGGGGCTGACACATGCGGATGCGACCATGACCGGAATTCCGAGTCCGGCCTCCCGGCCCTGCACCAATTGCGGGGCCGAGGTCATCAGTGGGGACCGGTTCTGCGCCAGCTGCGGGAACGCCGTCGGCCGCACGTGCCAGGAATGCGGCACGCCACTGATGTCCGGGGACCGCTTTTGCGTGTCGTGCGGCGCTCCCCAGGAGCCCACCGGCCCCGATCGCACCAGCGAATTCGCCTCCCTGTGGGCTTCGATCCTGCGACGTCTCCGGGCGGGCCTTGCCTCCGAATACCGTATCACCCGGGAACTCGGCCGCGGCGGTCAGGCCGCAGTGTTCCTGGCCGAGGAGCGATCCCTTCACCGCCAGGTCGCCATCAAGGTCCTCGCGCCTGGTACGCTGTCCGATGATGCGGCGGTCGATCGATTCCTCCGCGAAGCGCGGACGGTCGCCGCTCTGGAGCACGAGAACATTGTCCCGATCTATGCCGTGCGGCAGGTCGAGGAGCTCCACTGCTTCATCATGC
Source organism: Gemmatimonadaceae bacterium (assembly GCA_036393555.1). GTDB lineage: Bacteria > Gemmatimonadota > Gemmatimonadetes > Gemmatimonadales > Gemmatimonadaceae > JABWBJ01. The sequence continues at coordinate 20,188 of DASWGU010000148.1, read as the reverse complement.
GATACATCGTTGGCCGATCGCTGGCCGCGATCATCGACGACTGCGGGCCGCTCCCTCTGAACGTCATCCGCGCCATCGCGTTCCAGGTTGGGGTCGCGCTTCAGTACGCCCACCGGAAGGGTGTTGTGCACCGCGATGTGAAGCCGGCCAACGTGCTCTTCAGCGAGGAAGGAAGCGCGATCGTCACGGACTTCGGTATCGCCAAGGATCTCGCCGGTACCCACGCCACCGTCACGGGCATGCTCATGGGCACACCCGCCTACATGAGTCCCGAACAGTGCCGCCAGGAGGGGCTGAGCTGGTCGTCCGACCAGTACAGCCTGGGCATCGTGCTCTACGAGATGCTCACCGGTACCGTGCCGTTCGAGGGGATGAGCCTCGACATGATGATCGGTCACACCGACCGTGAGCCCCCCGCCATCCGGTCGCGGCGGACCGACTGTCCGGTCGAGATGGAGTGGGCCGTCCTCCGGATGCTCAAGAAGCGACCGTCCGAACGGTGGCGTACCATGGGTGAGGCACTCGAAGCCCTGGGCGCCCGTCCGTTGGCCATGGACGACCCGATTCGCCAGACGCTGCGCGAGCTTGCCCTGCAGGGACACCAGTACCGCGGTGCCGCCGTCACTCCCACTCCGACGAGTCCGTCCAAAGCAGCGCTCAGCCGGGAAATGGAGAAGTACCAGGCGAAGGGCCGGGTGACTCCCCGCCCCGTTCCGCCGAAAGAGAAACCAGCCATGCCGCCCGCGGTCGACGTCCGGGAAACCGCGGAAGAAGTCGAGTCGGTCCATCCTGATTCGACAATCGGGGTGCCGGCGGACGCTATCGAGGCACCCAGGACGGATGACGCCGCGCGGCCGCTCACCGAGCCAGCCGGCGATGATGTCGCGGCTGCGGAGCCGGAGGCTGACGCAGCAGCGAGCGCGTTTCGAGCATCACTGGCGGATGTGTTCGGCCCCGCGGTGGAGGCACCCACGTGGTCGGACGCCACGGACGCCGATACGGCGGAGGCAGACTCGGAGTTCAAACCTCCCGATGAGCCGCCTTCGGGCGTTCACGTTGCGATTCCCATACCGGATTCCGCCTGGACAGCCCCCCCTGTGGAGGAGACAACCAGCGGGGTGTCTGCTGACACCGCGCGATTGAAACCTCGGTACGACGTCGCCGCCGGGCGGACACGCCGCGCCGTGAAATCGGGTGATGCCCGTCGCCGTTTGATCAAATGGTCCACGGTGGGACTCCCTGTCGTCCTCATTGCGTTCGTGGCGTCCCGTTTCATGGGACCGTCTGAGCAAGCGACCCTAGCGGCAGGCGCTGCGGGCGACACCGCGGTGCCGACCGAGGTGCTCCCCGCCGCGCCAGTTGCTCCGCCGCCCGACCCCGTGTCCCAACCGCCCGCGGCTGGAGCAGTTGGGGACACCACCCCCCGCGTACGAATCAGCGGAGCGCAGCCCATTCTCGTGACCGACGAGACGTTCCGGCTGCGGGCGACGTACACGCGCGGGAGTGAAAGTGCGAACCCGCCCGAGCCAATCCGGTGGCAGAGCTCCAACCCCGCGGTAATCCGGATTGATCAGGACGGTGCCGGTTCCACCGTTGGTCAGGGAGACGCGATAGTTCGGGCCATCGCCGGGCCGGCGAGCACCGAAGTCGGAATCCGGGTAGTCGCCCGGGTACCGGCGCGGCTTTCGCTGGACGCGCCGCAACGGCTGACCGTGGGAGAGAACCGTATCATCACGGTGACCGCGAGGGATCAGCGCGGCGCACCAATCCCCGCAGGTCGTCTGGCGTGGCAGGTGTCGGATACTCGTATCGCCAGCATCGACCAGAACGGACGTCTCAGCGCCCTGCGGGACGGCACGATTCGCCTGGAGGTGCGGGCCGGTGAGGCGATGGTGACCCACAGCCTCACGGTCGACCCCGCGCCGGCAGATCCGAAATCCGACGAACCGACTGCCCCGCCGCTGTCGGCCACGCTTGCCGTCGGAACGAAGGCGTGCGCCATGTCGGCCGATTGTGGCTTCAGGCCCGTAACCACAAGTGGTGGGACGACGCCGTACCGGTACTCGATCAGTCCGGCCCTGCCTCGTGGTCTCTCGCTGGATGCGGCCAGCGGGGCGATCACGGGATCAGCGACAGCCGCACTTCCGGAAACCCGCTACACGATCACTGCGACCGATCAGGCGGGAGCGACTTCGCGCCAGTCTTTTCAGTTGTCTGTTGCAGGACCGAGTGCCTCGCCGCCGGCCGAGCCGGTCACCGAGTCCGAGGTCGTGGCCTTCGCCAACACCCTCGTCCAGATGATGCGGAGCAAGGACGCGGCGGGTCTTCGGACACGGTACCAGGGGACCGGTCCCGCCGACGACAAGCGGCGCGATGATTTCATCCGGTTCGTGGAGCGCGGCTTCCAGCTCGAGGTGCAGGGCATTCGGTTTGCCGCGACCGCAGCCGATACCCGCGACCGGGTCACGAGGGCCCGAGTGGACCTTGTGTGGCGCACATCGTTCGGCCGGCGGACGATAGTCATCGAGTTCGTCATCCCGGTGCAGGGAGCCGTGCCTGGGGAGCGGCTGCGGGCCTACCGCATCGGCAACAACCCGGGGTACTGAGGTCCGCAACCTTGCGCCCGGGCTGGCGGCCGGCACCATTATGACTCGCTTGCAGCGCGGTTCGCATGCGATCACCCCCGATTCCGTGGCGGGGAATCTGGACGGTGGTCGTGGTTTCCAACCTCTGCCAGGGTCAATGACGATGCGTCGCCCGGTCTTGTTCATCGTTCTGTTCATTGCGGGCTTCCTGTCCACCGGCGCGACCTCGGCGTCCGCCCAGTCGGGCACGCGGTTCTCCATTCAGGGCTCGGCGCTGTTTCAGGGTCTGAGCGGCGATGCCTACGAGTGTTTTGGCGGCGGCGTGGGCGCGGAGGGGCAGGTGCGTATCAACCTCGAGAACGGGCGCTCGATCGGCGCGGGGATTCAGTACAGCCGGCACAGCTTCGAGGAGGGGTGCGGCATAACCGCCCCGCTGATCCTTGTGGGTGTTTTCATGGAACCTCGTCTGGTGCTGAACCTCGACGCGACGCGCGCCGCGCCGTACGCCTCGGCGCGACTGGCGCTGCTGCGTCAGTCCACGACGGTCAACGGTGAAAGCTCCGTCGCGACCGGCGTGCAACTCAATGCCGGAGGCGGCATTCTCGTGGTCGCCAATGAGAGGACGAACCTCGACATCGGTGCCACGATCGGCGCGGTGCAATTCGGGACGTACTCGAACGGCAACGACGCCGGTTCGGGCCTCAACTTCGTCCTGCGCGTCGGCATTTCCCTCGCTGTCGGCCGGTAAGTCCTCGGCACCGAGTACTCGCCGCGGGCCGGGCCGATTCGAATCGGGCGTCCGCGAGACGGGACCGTGAGCCGGTGTGGCGGCTAGGTTGCAACTGCCAGCCGCCGCCAACATCGTGACCTCCGCGCCCATCGCTTCCTCGTCCCGGGTCTCCACGGGCCTGCGGAGCATGGCCATCGGGGCGTTCTGGTTCAGCATCATGAGCGTACTCGTGAAGCTGGCAGGCCGCCGGCTGCCCAGCATGGAGATCGTGTTCTTCCGGGGCCTGCTCACGCTGGTGTTGAGTTACGCCATCGTCCGCCGCGCGAACATCCGCCCCGTGCTGGGCACGCACCGCCGCCTGTTGCTGCAGCGCGGTGTCCTGGGCGCGGCCGCGCTGGCCTGCTTCCTGTTCTCGCTCACGCATCTGCCGCTGGGCGAGGCGACGCTGATTCAGTACACCAATCCGCTCTTTGCCATTCTGATGGCGCACTGGTGGTTCAGTGAACGCATGGGACGTGGGGAGTGGGTTGCCCTGTCGGCGTCCCTGGTTGGCGTGCTGCTGATCACCCGGCCCGCGTTCCTCTTCGGCGGCGCCGCGTCCGAGATTCCGGTTGGCCATGCGCTGATCGCCCTGATGGGCGCCGCCTTCAGCGGCTCGGCGTACGCGACCATCCGGCGAATGCCGGCGGAGCATCCCGAGGTCGTCGTGCTCTACCTGCCGCTCATGTCGATTCCCATGTCGCTGCCGTTCATTGCGTCCAACTGGCTGGCACCGACCTGGCTCGAGTCCCTGCTGCTCGTGGGCATCGCGTTGTCGACGCAGGTGGCGCAGACCTACATGACTCGCGGCCTGCAGGTGGAGAAGACGGGACGGGCAACGACCGTGGGGTACGTGCAGATCGTGTTCGCGGGCGCCTGGGGCGCGTTGCTGTTCGGTGAAGCGATCACGTGGTGGACGGTCACCGGCGCGGCCATCGTGCTGAGCGGCATGATTTTTCTCGTTACGGCGCACCAGGCGGTCGTGGCTATTGACGAATAGGGTCCTGAGGTACGACGCGCGCCCCCCATTCGCGCCCCAGCGTGACGAGCAACGCTGCGTACATCTCGATCCCGTCCCACAGGTTGCCGAGGCGCAGGTTCTCGTTCGCGGCGTGCTGGTTGTTGTCGTAGTTGGCCAGGGGCAGGGTGACCACCGGCGCGCCGAGGACTTCGGTGAAGAGATAGCCCGGTCCACTGCCGCCTAACGTTGGCACCGCCAGGGGTGCACTGGCTGCACCGGCCGACAGCGCCGCCATCAGCGCGCGGGCGAAGTCGCTGTCCATTGCCGTTCGTTGTGCAGGATATCCGGCTTCCCACTCCAGTCGGGCGAGCTTCGCGTGCCGCATGCGCGTCGCGGCATCGGGTTCTTCAAGCACGATGTGATACCCCTGCGCCGCGATGTGCCGCTCGACGACCTCGCGCACGTGGTCAGGCCGCTGCGCCGGGACCAGGCGGAAATCGAACGATGCGAACGCCTCGGTGGAGATGACGTTGGCGCCGGTTTCCTGGACGCCTCCGACACGGATGCCACGTACGTTGATGCCCGGGCGCATGATCCGCTCGGCGAGCAGGGCGTTGTCTCCTTCGGTGCGGGCCAGGCCCAGCGAGGCGCGGAGCAACGAGTCGACCGGCGGGAGAGCGGCGAGCGCCGTGCGCTCGGCGGCGCTGATCGGGCGGACGTCGTCGTGGAAGCCGGCGACCTTCACCTGCCCGTCGTCATCGCGCATGGATGCGATGAGGTTGGCCATGAGGGCACCGGGATTAGGCGCCCAGTTGCCATAGTGCCCGCTGTGCAGCGGGCGGGTCGGACCGTACACCGTCAGCTCCAGTCCCACGACGCCGCGCAACCCGAACACGGCCTGCAGCCGCCCGCTCTGGTGGATGGGCCCGTCGCAGAAGAGCCAGGCGTCGGCGCGCAGCAGGTCGCGGTATTTCTCGAGGATGGCCTTGAGGTGGGCGGAGCCTGCTTCCTCCTCACCCTCGAAGAAGAACTTCACGTTCACGGATGGCGGGAGGTTGGCGGCGCGCATCGCGTCGAGTGCCGTGAGCATCGCTATGATGGAGCCCTTGTCGTCGCTCGCGGAACGCGCATAGATGCGGGCGTCGCGATCGGTGCGCTGGCCGTCGGCAGGGAAAGGGATGTCATTCCCGCCGAGGTAGAGGGCATTGTCCCGAAGCACGGGCGTGAACGGGGCGCCCTGCCACTGCTGCGGATCGACAGGCTGGCCGTCGAAATGCGCGTAGAGGACGATGGTCCGGGTCGCGCCGGGCGCCCTGATCTCGCCGTAGACGGAGACAGGGGCGTCCGGCACCTCGAGGATTTGCGCGGTCGCGCCTCGCTGGCGCAACATCGCCAACAGGTGGTCCGCGTTGCGGCGGATGTCGGCGTGATTCGAGGCCACGTTGGGGAGGGAGAGCAGCTCGACGAACTCGCGGAGGATACGCGGTTCGTTGGCGTCGCGGTGACGCCGCGCGGCGGTGCGCGCGTCGGTGCCGGACTGGGCTTGAGCGACGTGAGTGAGGGCGCCGGCGAGGCCGACGATTACCGCACGACGAAGGAGGGGATTCGAGATCATGAGCGTGGGGACTTGTGAGGCTGCGCTGGACTGTGCCTGCGGTTCACGCTAACCGGGGCCAAAGCTGGCAACAACGCGTGACCTCAAGGTGTCGCCCACGTTCCAGCCCCGGATCATGGTGAGTCCCGCCCACATGGATGCAGCCTGGATCATCACGAGACGCGAGAAGACGTAACCTCATCAGGCGTGACCGGGTCGCGCGATCGGCGTGCATCGGGATCCCGTCGCGGATGTTCCAGGCCACGCCGCCATGCTTCCACTGCTCGGCGCGGGGTACGACGCCGCTGAAGCCGTAGCCGCGCCCGTATAACCTTGAAGTTGTCGACCGGATTGCCGTTCACGACCGCCAGGTCCGCACCTGCTGTGCACCGTGTGCCGAAATCGCCCGCCCGGTGCCAGATCGTGTCACTCTTGCTCGACTCGGTTCTAGAGCTGGTCCCCAATGCCCGAGTTCGAGGACAGTACCTACGTCCTCCAGCCAGTTCTGGCCCCGCCTGGTTCCGGACACGCGTAGCCTCGCCGCGCACCTCGGGCGCAAACTCGATGCGCTGAAAAAGCACCGGTTGCGTCGCCGCGATTAAGCGGAGTCTCTGCTGGCGGACCAGGTTCACAACATGAACAATCGCGAGCAAATCCGGATCGACCTCGCTGCCGTTGTGAACCGGCTCGGGAACCGGATGTCCTCCAGCCTCCTGGTGGTTCGGCTCGGCGTTGATCCTCCCAAAGTCGCGGCGCTCCGCAATGGTCGCCTCGGGATCTTCTCCATCGTGCGCCTCATGCACTTCGCGACGCGGCTCGGGCACGACGTCGACATCACCGTCCGACCGCACGCGTTCCCCGGATTCCGGCCATCACGGCGCGGAGTGGTGCGCGTTGTGGACCGCTCAGACCCCCAGGCAGTAGTCTGAGGACAACCCGAACGGAGCGCTCGCGATGGCCGCTCGGACGTCAAGGCGGTGGTGACCATCGCCGGCAGGCGCGTGGTCTACGACGCGGCCAAAAGACCCAGCAGCGGTCAATCCCGCACGGAGGTAGCGGCCTGGCGCGCGACGACTGACGACTGACGACTGACGACTGACGACTGACGATTGACGACCGACTTTATCGCCCCCGCCGCAGTTCGATTGCCCCGTTGCCCGACACCAGCCGGATGCGGCGACCGCCCTGGCCGATCGTCCCGCGAAGGCGGGACTTCGTGATGCGACCGCTGACCTGAATCGGGAAGTCGGTGCGAATGCCACCATTCGACGTCGATGCGTCGATGTCTGCCGAGAAACCCTCCGGCACGGTCAGCTCGATGCGGCCGTTCCCGGTTGTGAAATCCATGTCGCCCGAGAGGCGCAATTCGGTCATCGTGACCATGAGGTCGCCGTTGCCCGACCGCGCCGACACCGGGCCCTGCACCGCAGTGACCCGAACGTCCCCATTGCCCGACGTCGCGGTAACGGGACCGCGGACCGATTCGACAGTCACCGCGCCGTTCCCCGAAGCGGCATCGACCTCACCCGCCGTTCCACTGACGCGCACGCGGCCGTTCCCGCTCCGCGCGACCAGCTCGGCGAACGCGCCGGTGACACTGACGTCGCCGTTGCCGGAAGTGGTGCTCAGCCGCACGCCGGGCGGAACCGCGATGGTGACCTCCAGCGTCGGAGGGCGGGAGTTCCGCGTCCAGCTGTTCCAGCGGCGGTCGCTGCGCACGCCCTGATCGGTGCACTCGTCGTCGTCGTCGTAGATCGCGCAGATGGTGACCCCGTTGCCGGACCGGCGCAGTGCAAAGGCGATGTCGCTGGCGCGGCTGTTGCGCAGCACCTTCTCGGCCCGAAGCTCCACGCGCGTGCCAGTGCCTTGCGTGATGGTGATCGTCCCCGTCGGGGAGAAGAAACGGAACCACTCGCCGGTGGCGACCGGTTCGGTCCGCGTGAAGACCTCGACATCGCGTCCCAGAATCTGGGCGAACGCGAGGGATGGAAAGGCAATGACGAGGGACAGGGCGATACGAATCGGGCGCATGGCAATCGGGGAGGATGACGCCGGTTCGACAGTGGGGGGCGTCGCATTGGTTTGAAGCCAGACAGAGGCACGACCAGCGGTCGCAGCTGCCGTAACGCAGACAGACGCGGCGGGGCCTCGACGGCGTGCTGCCCGCATGTTAGATCGAACGGGCCCTGCCCCGGGAACGGGTGACGGGTGTACCTCGACCGAGCGCTTCCGGCTGCACTCACTCGAATCCGCTGCATGATCCGAATCCGGCCTGGCCTGATCGAGCTGCCGTTGGCGGTCGCGATGTTCGCAGTCCCGGCTGTCGTTCCTGCGCAGGAGCCCGACACGGCGCTGCAGCTCGCGCGCGTTCGAGTGACCGTGTCGCGCGACGCTTCCCGGCCCACCCTTGAGCTCCCCTACGGAGTCAGCCGGCTCGTGCTGGACTCCGACCGCGCCGGCACCCGGCGCGCCTCGTTGACCGAGGCGCTGCTGTTCATGCCTGGCGTGATGGTGTCGAACCGCTTCAATCCCACGCAGGACCCCCGGATGTCAGTCCGCGGGTTCGGCGCCCGGTCGGCGTTCGGCATCCGCGGCGTGCGCGTCCTCCGGGACGGTGTGCCGCTCACCGTCGCGGACGGTCAGACAGCCGTGGATGTCGTCGACCTGGAGTCGTTAGGTGCAGCCGAGCTGTTCCGCGGAAGCGCCGGGGCGCTCTACGGCAACTCGTCAGGCGGGGTCGTTGACTTCCGGACGCCGGCGCCGCCGGACAGCGGAGGCCGCGGTCGTGTGAGCGGGTTCTACGCCGGCTCCATCGCGCGCGCCTCGGCGTCCGGTGCCCGTCGCCTCGGCCAATTCGGCGTCCAGGCCACATTGACCCGTACCGCCGGCGACGGTCCGCGCGACTACTCGACCTTTACCTCCACGAACCTCCTGGCCGACATGCGGTGGACCGCCCCGGGGGACACGCGGCTCCAGTTGCAAGCCTCCCACTATGACGCGCCCGATGCGGAAAACCCGGGTGCGCTCACCGCCGCCGAGATGGAGCTGGATCCGACGCTGGCCGATCCCCTGAACGTCACCCGGAAAGCGGGGAAGTCCGCTCGGCAGTCGATGGTCTCGCTCCAGGGGGAACGGAGAATGGGTCGCGCCTCTGTCATGGCCAGCGTGCACACAGGCTGGAGAGACCTGGTGAACCCGCTGGCATTCGCGATTATCGACCTCGATCGCCAGACCTCCGGCGCGACCGTGCAGGCGCAGGTACCGCTGGGTGACGGACCCCGACCGGTCCGCCTGGCGTTCGGCCTGGACTACCTCAACCAGGATGACGACCGGCAGAACTACACGAATTGTGCCGGGCGGACCGGAGCCGGCCGCGATCCCGCGACCTGTCCGACGGACGCCGACAAGGGATCACAGACGCTCGACCAGCGCGAGCAGGTGAGCAGCCTGGGCGTATACGCGCGCGGCGAGATGACTCTCTCGTCGAAGGTCTCGGTCACCGGGACCGTGCGTAGCGAACGGACGCGCTTCTCCGTTTTCGACCGTCGCGCGTTCTCCGGAACGGAGCTGACGCGCAGCATGTCGGCCGTGTCGCCCATGCTGGGGGTGAACTGGCGGGTCGGACCGCTTGCGTCGGCGTACCTGACGGTGTCGACCTCCTTCGAGACGCCCACCACGACCGAGTTGGCCAACCAACCGGACGGGAGTGGTGGCCTGAACACCGAGCTGCAACCGCAGCGTGGGCTCACGTACGAAGCCGGGTTCAAGGGACTCCGCGGGAGCGGGCTTCGCTATGATGTAGCCCTGTTCCGGATCGACACCGAGGACGAGTTGATTCCGTTCGAGATTCCCGGTGGCGACGGCCGGCGGTACTTCAGGAATGCCGGTCGAACCTCGCGCCTCGGTCTGGAGGCGGCCGTTTCCGGTCTCGCGGGTCCGGTCGCGCTGGCCGCAACCGGGACGTGGCTCCGGTACGTGTATGACGAATTCGTCGTCGCCGGCACGAGTTACGACGGCAATCGCGTCCCCGGTGTGGCCCCGCTGGTCATCGCCGGCTCGGCGAGCCTGAACCCCTCCTGGGGCCTGGTGGCGCTGGAGGTCCAGCGCGTCGCTCGTCAGACGGTGAACGATGCCAATACCGACTGGGCTGACGGCCATGTGGTGGCGAACACGCGTCTGGCATTGCAGCTGCCGACGCTGCTTGCGATCGAGCCGGTATTCGGAATCGACAACCTGTTCGACCGGACCTATGCCTCGAACGTGGTCGTCAACGCCAACCAGAACCTGTCGCCGGCGATGAGGCGTTACTACGAGCCGGGCGCCGGTCGGACGTACTACGTGTCTATCAGGATGGGCACGCGATAGCTCGCCGGCCTCGAGCCGAGTTGGGGCGGGGATGCATCACCTTGCAGCAGAACCCGACGCCAGGTCCTTTAACAGACTGCCGTGCCCGGCGTCCAAGTCGGCGCCGTGTGGAGATTTCCAGCCGCCGTCCCCCCCCTGACATCCCTTTCCGTGTTTCGCGACTGTTTCCGTGCAGCGCCGGCGTGCATCCGCGGGCTCGCCCTGTTGGCGGCCATCGCCGGCGCGCCGATACCCCTGAAGGCGCAGATCGGCGCCACGACCGACATCATCACCGGTACCGTTCGTGCCACGAACGGCGAGCCGATCAAGGACGCCACAGTAGAGGTCACCAGTCTCGAAACGGACGTTACCCGGCGGGCCCGGACGAATGCGCAGGGTCGCTACACCATCCTCTTCCCGGACGGCGGGGGCGAATATCGGGTGACTATCCGTGCGATCGGCCTGGCGCCCGCGAGCAGTGAGCTTCGACGAATCGCCGACGAAGATCGGCTGGTGGCCGATGCCACGCTGTCGCTGACCACGACAACGCTTTCCGCGGTCGCGGTCGAGGCGCGACAGACGCCTCGAGCGGGTCAGGATCTCCCGACACCTGGCTCCGTGGAGCGGGCGTTCACGCCGGAACAGGCGGCGCGCCTGCCCGTAGATGCAGCGGACCTGCTCAACCTGGCGTTGCTGTCGCCGCAAGTCGTTTCGATCGGGGGAACGGACAGCAGCGCCGCCGGTTTTTCGGTCGGCGGCCTGCGACCCGACGCCAACGCCGTTACACTCGACGGCCTGACGTTCGGCACCACCGAGGTCCCCTCGGAAGCCATGCGCTCCACGCGGGTGATCACCAGCACATACGACGTGACCCGCGGGCAGTTCTCGGGGGGGCAGATTGCCTCGACGACGCGCTCCGGCACCAACAACCTTCAGGGCAACTTCGGCTACACGCTTCGCGACGACGAGCTGGTCTTCACTGGCGAAGAGGAATCACCGCTGGCGCAGGGCTACACCCAGAATCAGTTCTCGGGGGGCCTGGGCCGGGCGATCGTCAGGGACCGGTTCTTTGCGTTCGTATCCGGACAACTGCGGCGGCGCGAGGATATTCTGCCATCGCTCTTCAACGCCGATGCGGGCACGCTCGCGCGCTTCGGCGTCAATCCCGACTCGGTCAGCCGCTTCTTCGCGATTACCGGCGCCAACGAGATGCCGCCGGGTGCCTTCTTCAATGAGAACCGTGTCCAGGACAACGTCTCCGGCCTTGGTCGGTTCGACTGGTTGATGGACAACGGTCACTCACTGTCCCTGCGGCTGGACTGGCGCTGGAACGACCAGGACCCGTCGCGAGTGAATACGCTGTCTCTGCCAATGACCGGTGGCACGAACAAGGGCTGGGGTGGCGGCGTCATGGCCACCTACACGTCCATCTTCGGCGGAATGGTCCTCAACGAGTTCAAGGCCTACGGTTCGACAAACCGGAACCAGGCGCGCTCGTTCATGGAGTTGCCTGCCGGCCGCGTGCAGGTTGCGTCGGATCTCGATGACGCGACCACGCGTGCCGTCTCGACGCTCACCTTCGGCGGCAACACCGGCCTCCCCCAGGACGGCCGGAGCACCTCGTTCGAGATGACCGACGAGGTATCGTGGCTCACACCGAACCACCGTTTCAAGCTCGGCGGGCTGTTCAACATCGCCAGCTTCGAGCAGGACGTAACGAGCAACCGCCACGGCACATACACCTTCTCGAGCCTGGCCGACTACGAGGCGGGCAACGCGACCAGCTTCACGCGGACGCTGCAGCCGAACGTGCGCGAGGGGGAGCAGATGAACGCGGCGCTGTACCTGGGCGACGTGTGGCGCGCAGCGCGCGGTGTGCAGGTGACCTACGGCGCGCGTCTGGAGGGCGGACGTTTCGGCAACGAGCCGGCGCACAACCCGGCCGTGGAAGCGTCGTTCGGCAGACGCACGGACTTCGTGCCCGGTGAGGTGCACATCAGCCCCCGGGTCGGGTTCACCTGGACCGTGGGAGCGCCCGGAGGCCCGGGTGGGGGTGACGGTGGAGGGCGCGGTGGACGTGGTGGTGGCGGCGGTGGATTCGGCGGCCGCGGCCGCGGTGGAATCGGCGGCGGGTTTGGCGGCTTCGGTGTCGGCCGCGGCGGCCAGACACCGACCATCATTCGGGGAGGCATCGGCGAATTCCGCAGCAGCGTCAGTTCCAACCTCTTTTCGCAGGCCGCATCGGCGACCGGGTTGGCGGGCAGCGAAACGCAGCTGGTCTGCACGGGTGACGCGGTACCACAACCGAACTGGACCGGCTTCTTCTTCAACCCGTCCACGATTCCCTCGACTTGCGTCGACGGAGGAAACTCCTTCGTCCCGCGCGCGGCGCCATCTGTCACGGTCTTCGAAGATGGGTTTCAGGCGCCGCGTGCCTGGCGCGCGTCGCTCGGCGTGCAGCGGCGCGTGGCGCAGCGGTACAACGTGAGCGTCGACGCGAACTTGTCGCGGGGTGTCGCGCAGACCGGATACACGGATCTGAACCTGAACACCACGCCGCAGTTCGCGCTGGCCGACGAAGGGAACCGCCCGGTGTTCGTCCCGGCGTCTACGGTTGTGCCGGCCAGCGGTGTGACCAACGTGCTGGCCTCACGGGTCGATCCGGCGTTCGCCCAGGTCTACAGCATCGGCTCCGGCCTGGCATCCCAGTCGAAGCAGCTGACCATCTCAGTGAACGGCCTGACCACCCGTGGCGCGATCTTCAACCTGGGCTACACGCTGGCCTACTCCGAGGATCAATCGTCAGGCGGTTCCTTCGGCGGGTTTGGCGGTGGCTTCGGGCGCGGCGGCGGAGCGGGTGGCGGCAGCGGCAGCTTCGCATCGGCCACCACGGCCGCAAACCCCAACATCCGCGAGTGGGCGGTGAGCAACTTCGACCGGCGCCACTCCATCACCGGGTCACTCACCTGGCCGGTGAACCTGGGCCTGGAAGTCACAGCCATCGCCCGGATGAGCTCCGGTGCGCCGTTCACGCCGCTGGTCAATTCCGACATCAACGGTGACGGCGCGCGCAACGACCGCGCCTTCATCTTCGATCCATCGGCGCCGGGAACGGATCCGGCGGTCGCGGACGGCATGTCGAAACTGATCGCGGGCTCGCCCGCCGGCGTGCAGGACTGCCTGACGAGTCAGCTCGGCTCCGCCGCGGCGCGGAATTCCTGCCGTGGGGTCTGGCAGCCCAGCCTGGAACTGCAGATGAACTGGCGGCCCCAGGTCTGGGGACTGAATCGGCGCCTGATGGTGTCACTGAATACGCAGAACCTGCTCGGTGGCCTGGACGAGCTCTTCCACGGAACGAACAACCTGCATGGCTGGGGAGCGATCCGGTCGCAGGACAACACGCTGCTCTACACGCGTGGCTTCGATCCGGTGGAGAACCGCTACGTCTACGAGGTCAATGAGCGTTTCGGTGCGTCGCGACAGGGCGCCAACGGCATCACAGTACCGTTCCAGATCGGCGTGAATGCCCGCCTGATGGTTGGCCCGGATCGCGTGCGCGACGCGATTGATGCTGTGCGCGGCGCCGCCATGGGCGGTCGGGGCGGTCGCGGTGGCGCCGCGGGTCCGGGTGGATTCGCCACCGCGTTGGCCGGTTTCAATCCCATTCTCCAGATCATCCAGCTGAAGGACTCGCTGTCGCTGACCACCGAGCAGGTCACCAGGTTGACGACCGTTTCCGACACGCTGAACGCGAGGAACAGGGAACTGGCGGCCATCGTCCAGAAGGACGTCGAGGGCGCCGGCGCCAATCCCGACATGGCCGCGTTGAACGCGCGGCTGCGGCCCGCCCTGGAAAAGGTGCAGGCCAACCAGCAGGCTGCGCTGAAGGAAGCGCAGGCCATCCTCGCCCAGGAGCAGTGGCAGAAGCTGCCGCCGCGGATCCGCAACGGGCGCGCTGGTGGACCGGGGGCCCGAGGTGGGCGGCCCCCGGGCTGATCGGCTAGCCGCTGGTCGTACTGGTATCGATAGCGATCTCGATGACGCGGAGCTGGCGGCCGGCTGGAATCGCAGGGCTCCACGGCGCCTCGTTGACCGTGGTGCGGAAGCGGACCATTCCACCGGACGGCACGTCGCAAGCCACGAACTCCCCCCGCCAGTCGGAAAGCACCCGTGCCGCTCCGGACGATCCCAGTGGCCTGCCGGTCGAATCGGCGGGAGGCGTCCACTGCAGCTCGACCTGGTAGTTCGCCGCCGGGTGGCCGGTCTGCAGGTGGCGCAGCACCCCGAACAGCGGAGCCAGACCGCCATCGAGTCGTCTTCCCGGGCAGAGCTCACCTGCGATCTGGCCGGCATCCGGCACGTTGAGATCCACCCGGGCTACGTCACCACCGGCCAGCACCAGTTGCCCGTGCTGGACGAAGCCTCCCTCTTCGTCCGAGCCCTGCCGCAGCAACCGCATTTCGTACGTGCCGGGGAGCACGTCACGCAGCAGGAATGCGCCTGACGAGTCGGTCGTGTACCGCTGGCCACCACCGAGGATCTCCACGGTAGTCGCCTCGGCCGCAACCCCCCCGTGCGCGGCCCGGCCAAGAATCATGGCGAACTGCCGGCGGCGAGCGGAGTCCGTGAGGACGAACCCCCCGCCCAGCCGCACCGTTGTGCCGGCCTGCTCGCGGCGCGCTTCCGGAGCCGGCGCGGCGCCGCGGCCCGTGCGCTGTGCCCCGGGAGGACGCGCCTGCTCGAAGGGATGCTGGATGGTCCAGAGATCATCCACCAGCAGTCCCGAATCCAGCCGGCTGAACCGCATCGATCCACCCGCCGCTGGCCCGCGCAATCTCAGCCCGGTGTAGGTGAAATCCAGCAGACGCAGCTCCCGCGTGTCGGGATCCACCCACAGTGTCCCCTGCACGTCGGCGGTGGCACGACTGTTCACCGGCCGGAAGGAGAGGCCGATCCGCGGAACCCCGCCACTGTCGCGGCGCACCAGGGAAAAGCAGTGCGTCCCGAGGAATTCCGTCGAGA
Organism: Gemmatimonadaceae bacterium; assembly: GCA_036393555.1. Taxonomy (GTDB): domain Bacteria; phylum Gemmatimonadota; class Gemmatimonadetes; order Gemmatimonadales; family Gemmatimonadaceae; genus JABWBJ01. Next base: position 4,913 of record DASWGU010000148.1, on the reverse strand, counting down.
TGAGCGTTCCCGCGTCAATGCCGTAAAACTCCACGTTGCCCAGCGCAGAGCGCCGCCAGAATCCCAGGCTGGTGAGTTCGGCGGCGGGTGCCGTCCGGAATGGGCGCTCATCGAGGACTGACGCGAGGCCGCGCTCTTCCCAGGTGACGCGGTTGGTCGGAACATCCACCTCGCGCGTGTACACGAACACCTCGGCCCGCACGAGTCGCAGATCGCGCGCCACCTCGCTCGAGGCCAGGGCTGCCCAGACATCATCCCAGACTTCTGAAGCCACCGGATCCAGGTCCGCCGCGCGCCGGCACTCGCTCCGGGCTTCCACCCGCAGAGCGGCCAGGCGCGTCACTATGCGCCGCAAGGACACGTCCTCGATCACGGTCTCGCCAGTGGCAATCTGCCTCGCCCGGGTGCGGAGCGGCGAGTACCCGATGGCGCGGACCTCCAGAGACCATGCCCCGGCCGATGGTGCTCGCAGGGCGAACGCTCCCCTCACATCCGTGAGCGTCCGGCGTCCGGCCGTGGCACCACGCGTGTCCAGGAGTGTCACCACCGCGCCGCGCACCGGACTCACGCCTCCTTCGGCGGTGATGGTGCCCCTGATCACCTGCGCCGCCATCGTTGCAGGAACGGTGACCAGAGACAGGGCGGCGCATGTGCGGACGAGCAGGCGGCATGTCATGATGGGCTCAGGCTGCTGGACGATCGCCTCGGTACCTACCTGGATGCGGAAAGTGCCGCCGGATGCCGGCCTGTCCACCCCAGGAGCCTGCCGATGTGGTCGGCTTACGACCCGGCGCGTCACGGGTGTATTCCTTTAACTCCCTCACGACGCTAAGCCGATGACCAAGAGCAAGACCTGGACCGACCGCTTTCGCACCCCCGCCGAGGCGGTGGGTGAGTCGGCCCGGCAGACCATCCGCATGGGTTGGAACGCGCGGCTCACGCGGATGATCCGGATGGTCGTCCTGCTGTTGCCCCGGTACGCCAATCATCGGGGGCCCCGAGCGGATGCCGTGTTCCTGGCGCTGGCCGCCATTGTCGGGGTTCTTGGCGCGCTTGGCGTCCAGCTGTTCTTCGACCTGATCGACCTGGCGAACGACTTCCTCGTCGTGCGGCCAATGCGGTTGGAGGTCTTCTCGGGTCGGTGGATCGTGGTGCCGCTGCTGACGGGAGGGTCCCTGTCACTGGCAGCGTGGATAATGCGCCGATTCGGCAACGGCTACGACGGGCTCAACGTTCCCGACGTGTCGCACGCGGTGACGCATCACGGCGGTCGCATTCCCGCGAGGATGTCACTCGCGAAATCCGTTGCCAGCGCCGTCACCATCGGCGGCGGCGGCTCCGCCGGAAGCGAAGGACCGGTCGCCGTGCTCGGCGCCGCGATGGCGTCACTCTTCGGCCGTCCGCTCCGGCTGCGCGCCGAGCGCGTCAAGGTGCTGGTTGGCGCCGGGGCCGCGGCCGGCATTTCGGCCACATTCGGTGCGCCGCTCGCCGGCGCCTTCTTCGCGCTGGAGGAGATCCTCCGCTCGTCGTCCACGACCGCGTTTGCGCCGGTGGTCGTCGCCAGCGTCGTCGCGTACGCCTCTTCGCAGGCGCTGTTCAGTGCCGACGCGCCGTTTCCTGACGCGTTGACTTATGGCTACACCTTCTACCGGGAGGTCTTCGTCTTCTTTCCGCTCCTCGGCGTGGTGTGCGGGCTGGCGGGCGGGTTCTTCGTCAGACTGGAGGACCGCGTGGCCCGGGCGCGCTGGCGCCGCCGGACCCCGCCACGGCTTCTTCCGTTTCTCGGCGGAATCGCCATCGGGTTGATCCTCGTGGCCGGCCAGGGTTTTCTCACGAGCCGCGGCCACTTCACCATCGACTTTGACGGGCTGGCAAACCTCACGTGGGAGGTGCTCGCGCTGCTCGCGATCGGGAAGATCGTGGCGACGGTGCTCACCCTGAACGTCGGCGGCTCGGGTGGCGTGTTGGCGCCCTCACTGGTGACCGGGGCAATGATCGGCACTTCGCTGGCCCTGCTTCTGGAGAAAGTCTTTCCGGGTGTTCCGCTCACGCCAGGCACCTATGCGCTCGCCGGCATGGGGAGTCTGGTGGCTGCGACAACCGGGGCGCCCATCACGTCGATTCTGATCGTCTTCGAGATCACCGACGATCACGCCATGATCCTGCCGCTGATGCTCTCCGTGGTCCTCGCGGTGACGGTCCGCCGCATGATGACGCACGAAAACCTGTATTCGGCCTGGCTCACACGGACCGGCAGAACGGTACAGGACAGCAGGCCGCGCGAGACCGGTGAGTGGATGGCCGTGGGCCCCAGATCGGATTAGCTCCTGTCCATCCTGAAACTCGGAGCGCGTGATGGATGGGGAAGGGAAAGAGAGCGACGCATCCACTCAGCACTCAGGCCAGATCGCTGAGTGCTCAGAACTGGGTGCTGGAACTGGGTGACGCATGCTGGCGCTGGGGTTTGGCACCAGCACCAGCACCAGCACCAGCACCAGCTCCAGGACCAGGAAGCAGGTCGAGCATCCAGCACTCACGACTCAGCCCGATTAGCTCAGCCAGCTCCAGGACCAGGAAGCAGGTCGAGCATCCAGCACTCACGACTCAGCCCGACTAGCTCAGCCAGGCTCGGGACATCAGCGCGCCAGGAGTTCGGCATGGAGCTGCCGTCCTGCGCGCGCCACGATGCCGGGAGCGGCGAGCACGTCTGAACGCTCAGTCCGGAAGTTGACCAGACAGGCCCTGAGGGCGTACCTGCCGCCGATGACCGCGTTCGAGACGAACATCTCGCCGCCGGACTGGAGGCGTGTAACGAGCGCGGCGTTCAGCTCGTTCAGGTAGACCTCGTGCTCGTCGCGCTGCTCGCGCAGCTCCGCGGGGACGTAGCGGAAAGTTGAGATGCTCAGGCTGCAGGTCAGTGCCTCCAGCTCCGGGTGGGCGGCCACGGCCTCGTGGAGCGCCTGGGTCAGTGCGATGTCATCGCGGATGAGCCGGACGTAGCCTTCGCGGCCCGACTGCCGGAGGCCCAGCCAGACCTTGAGCGCGCGAAAGCCGCGGGAGTTCTGCGGGCCGAGCTCGTGATAATTCGTTGGTACTTCGCCGCCGCGGTCGCCGAAGTCGTAGTACTCCGGATGGAAACTGAACGCATCGATAAGGTGCTGGGGATCGCGGACCAGGGTGCATCCGGCCTCCAGCGGCGCGTACAGCCACTTGTGGGGATCCACGGCGATCGAATCGGCCAGCGCCAGTCCCTTGAGGTCGGCGGGTGCCTCGGGAAGACACGCCGCCGGAGCGCCATAGGCGCCGTCGACGTGAAACCACAGATTGTGGCGCCGGCACGTTTCGGCGATTCGCGGAAGGGGATCGATGGCGCCGGTGCTGACCGAGCCAGCGGTGCCGACGACGAGGAACGGCACTCGACCTGCCTCCCGATCGTCGGCGATGGTCCGCTCGAGTTCGTCGATCCGCATGCGCTGCCGGTCGTCCGTGCCGATCCAGCGGATCGCGTCCAGTCCCAGTCCGAACAGGTCGGCGGCCTTCTGGATCCAGGTATGCGTTTCACGCGACGCGTACACGATCAGCTGCGCGTCGCCGGCGTGCAGGCCCTGCTCGCGCACATCCCACGGCGCCTTCGCGCGCCGGGCGGCCAGGAACGCCACCATGTTGGCCATGTTGCCCCCGCTGACCATCAGGCCTCCGCAGGTGGCGGGATAGCCCAGCAGATCCGCGATCCAGCGGACGGCTTGTCGCTCGACCTCGGTGGCGACGGGCGACAGGACAAACGCACCGACGTTGGGGTTCACCCCCGCGGCCAGGAGGTCGCCCAGGATGCCTAACGGCGCAGGAGATGCGGTTATGAAACCCCAGAAGCGCGGGTGGCCGTTGAACAGGGACTGCTCGAACAGGAGGTCCGCGGTATGGGCGAGCAGATTGCCGGGTTCAGTTCCTCGCTCGGGGAGCGGGCCCTCGCCCAACAGCCCCCGCACCACGGCAACCGGTACCCCGGTCGTGACCGGCCGCGATGGCAGAGTCTCGAGGTGCGTCGCGATCCGATCGACAAGCGCATGGCCCATCCGGCGGAACTCGTCAGGCGCAATGTCGAGCGGGCTGGTTCGGGACTCAGGGTCAAGGGTCAAGGGTCGGTCAGGGTCAAGGGTCAAGGGTGAATGGTCAAGGGTGAAGGGTCGAGGGCCGAGGGCCGAGGGCTGGCGGATCCGGGTCCGTGAGCCCACGGGCCGTCACGCGCGGCTCACTACCTGACGAGCTGATCCCTGACCCTTGAACCTTCACCCTATTGCGCGATCCCCTTCACCGTCGGGTACTTGATACCGAGCTGCTCGAGGTAGGTGCGGTACTTCGACGGATCGTAGTAGTACTTCCGCATCTCCTCGCGGTACCTCGCCATGATCTCGGTGTTGAGCCAGATGGCCGGCTGGTCCACCGGACGGATGAATGGGGTGTATTTCCGGTCCTTCGTCTGCACGTCGCGGAAGTAGTCCCACGCATCGGCGACGATCTTCGGCGTGAGGTACATGTCCAGCAGCGTGAGCGCCTGCACCTTCGCGCCCGTGACGGCGCCCTTGTGGGCGATGGGCGTCGCCATTGCGATGGCGTTTGCCCAGTTGTGACCGGGACCTCCGGGGACGTTCGACGGATAGCGCAATGTCACGGTGGGCACCGTCCACGACACGTCGCCGATGTCGTCGGAGCCGCCGCCCATCCGGACTGCGCTGGGATTCGGCGGGTTCAGCCTGCCCACGTTCGTTCCCAGTCCCGACTCGCGAACGCCGAGCTCACGCTGCAGGCCGCGCGCCAGGGCGAGGTCATTCTCGTCCCATTGAGGCATGCCGACGCGCTCGATGTTCTTGTGCATCGTCTCGGCGATTGCCTTGCTGAAGTGCTGGTCCCATGCA
>DASWGU010000147.1:0-7399 GCA_036393555.1 Gemmatimonadaceae bacterium | reverse complement strand
ATCGTCCTCGGGCGGGACTCCCGGGTGTCGGGCCCGATGTTCCATCGAGCCGCGGTCGCGGGGCTGCAATCGGTCGGTGCCCGGATCATCGACCTGGACATGGCCCCGACCCCGACCGTGCAGCTCGAGGTGGAGCATCGCCATGCCGCGGGCGGACTGGCCCTTACCGCCAGCCACAACCCCATCGACTGGAATGCGTTGAAGTTCATCGGCCAGTCCGGCCTGTTCCTCGACGCCGGGGAATCGACCGCCATGCGGGCATACGTCGATCACGGTTTCGGTCGGGCATCCTGGGACGCCCTGGGGTCCATCGAGCGGGATGAACAGGCGATCTCCCGGCACGTCGAGAGAATCCTGGCGCTCTCGGTGCTTGACGCCGGTGCCATCCGGGCGAGCCGCATTAGGGTTGCGCTCGACACGTGCCACGGTGTCGGATCCACCATCTTGCCGGACCTGCTGCGGCTATTGGGCTGCGAGGTCGAGTCGATCAACCTGACGCCGGACGGGCTGTTTCACCGGCCTCCCGAGCCGGTCGCCGAAAACCTCGGCGAGCTGTCGGATCTGGTGGTACGGACCGGCTCGGCAGTCGGGTTTGCGACGGATCCGGACGCCGATCGGCTGGCGCTGGTGGACGAGACCGGCCGCGCCATTGGCGAGGACTATACCCTGGCGCTGGCCACTCGGGTCGTTCTCCGCCGGCATCCAGGTCCGGTGGTGACCAACCTGTCGACCAGCCGGATCGTGGACGACGTGGCGGGCGAGCTGGGGTGCGCGGTGACCCGGGCTCCGGTGGGCGAGGTGAACGTCGCGGTCCTGATGCGGGAGCTCGGCGCGGTGGTTGGCGGGGAAGGGAATGGTGGGGTCATCCTCCCGGAGCTCCATCTGGGCCGCGATGCCCCGTTGGCGGCGGCCCTGCTGCTGCAACTCCTGGTGGACGATGGGGGGCCTCTGTCCGGAATTGTGGCCAGATACCCTCAGTATCGTATTGTAAAGGACAAGCTCGATCGGCCCGCCGGCGCGCTCACCGGGGTCTATGATTCCCTGCGAGCGGCCTTCCCGGACGCTGAAGTGGACACCCAGGACGGTCTTCGGCTGTCATGGCCGGACCGCTGGGTTCACGTCAGGCCGTCCGGGACCGAGCCAATAGTCCGTGTCATCGCCGAGGCACCCAGCGACGGGGAGGCGAAGGACCTCATCGCGCGGTGCCGGGTGCCACTTGATGCCCTGGCGGTTCACTAGCGAAGGAATGGGAATCAGACACCATGTGCGGAATCGTTGGATACGTCGGCACGCGCCAGGCAAGCCCGCTGCTCGTCGAGGGACTCAAGCGGCTGGAGTATCGAGGCTACGACTCGGCCGGGGTCGCCATCATGAACGGCACCGGGGTCGAGACCGTGAAAGAGGCCGGCAAGATTTCGAGGCTGGAGGCGATGCTGGCGTCCAGCCCCATCGATGGCACCACCGGGATCGCCCACACACGGTGGGCGACGCACGGTCCGCCCAACCAGGTGAACGCCCACCCGCAGGTGAGCGGTGACGGGTCGATCGCCGTGGTGCATAACGGCATCATCGAGAACGCGACCGTACTGAGGAGGATGCTCGAGGCTCGGGGCTACGTGTTCCGATCCGAGACGGACACCGAGGTCCTGGCGCACCTGATCGAGGAGTGCTTCGAGGGGAACCTCGAGGACGCGGTGATCGAGGCACTGCGCCAGGTTGAGGGGACGTACGGCATCGCGGTCGTCTCCAGCATCGACTCGCACAAGATCGTCGCGGCTCGGAAGGGGAGCCCGCTGCTGGTCGGCCTGGGAGACGACGAGTACTTCATTGCCAGCGACGTCTCGGCCATTCTCGCTCACACGCGCAAGGTCGTGTACCTGGACGACGGCGACCTGGCGGTGCTGGACCGTGACGGGTACCGCATCATCGACCTCCATGCGGCGGAGGTTCCGAAGAAGGTCTCCCGCATCGACTGGGACCTCGGCCAGATCGAGCGCGGCGGATTCGCCCACTTCATGCTCAAGGAGATCTTCGAGCAGCCGCAGACCCTGGAGAACACCATGCGCGGTCGCCTGCTGGACGACGAGGGCACGTCCAAGCTGGGCGGACTCAACCTGACCGACGACGAGCTGCTGGCCTTCGACAACATCGTCATCACTGCGTGCGGCACCAGCTGGCACTCGGCGCTCATCGGCGAGCACATGATCGAGGAGCTGACGCGCGTGCCGGTGGAAGTGGAATACGCGTCGGAGTTCCGCTATCGCAATCCGATCGTGAACGAGCGCACCCTCTGCATCGTGATCTCGCAGTCCGGCGAGACCGCGGACACGCTGGCGGCGATGCGCGAGGCCAAGCGGCGCGGCGCCCGGACAATGGGCATCGTGAACGTCGTGGGCTCGACGATCGCTCGCGATGCGGACGGGGGCATCTACATCCACGCCGGCCCCGAGATCGGCGTTGCGTCCACGAAGGCGTTCACCAGCCAGCTCATCGCGCTGCTGCTGTTCACGCTGAAGCTCGGCCGCCTGCGGTTTCTGTCGATCCTTCGCGGTCGCGAGATCATTCAGGCGATGCACCGGCTGCCCTCGCAGATCCAGCAGATCCTGGATCGCGCCGACGAGATCGAACAGATCGCCGAGGAGTTCAAGCGGGCTTCGAATTTCCTCTACCTCGGACGCGGATACAACTTCCCGGTGGCGCTGGAAGGAGCTCTGAAGCTGAAGGAGATCAGCTACATCCACGCCGAGGGATATCCCGCCGCCGAGATGAAGCACGGTCCGATCGCGCTGATCGACGAGATGATGCCGGTGGTGTTCATCGCGCCGCACGACTCGGTGTTCGACAAGATCACGTCGAACATCCAGGAGGTGAAGGCGCGCAAGGGCCGCGTCATCGCCATCACCAGCCGCAGCGAGGAAGCGCTGGAAGGGAAGATCGATTACGAGTTCCGGATCCCGGAGACGGTCGACCTCCTGATGCCGATCCTGGCGTCCATTCCACTGCAACTGCTGGCGTATTACGTCGCGGTGAAGCGGGGCGCGAACGTGGACCAGCCGCGCAACCTCGCCAAGAGCGTGACGGTCGAATAGAGGCAAGGGCAGACGCGGAGGTAGCAGGTCTCAGGGACGAGGCGCTGGCTCGCTGCCTGGTCAGGGCCAGGGACACGACTCCCTCGTCAGGCACCACGCCGGGCCTGCGCGGCCCTACGGGATTCGGAGGACAGCATGTCCGGCGGCGCCCTACTGCCGGGAATCCTGCAGCGTGCCTGTATGATTCCGTCCCGTCCACCGAGGAAATGGAACCATGACACCCCGCGCGTTCTCCGCCGCTGCCGTGAGCCTCCTTCTGTTGGGTGCGTGCGGACGGGGCGGAGAGGGCGGCCAGACCGAGATCGCAGCAAGCGGCCAGGCCGCCATCGCCGACGAGGAATCGCAGAAGACCATTGCCGGCATTGCCGCCGGCTCCGCCGACCACTCCACACTTGTCGCTGCTCTGCAGGCGGTCCGTTACGTCGATCCACTCGCGAATCCGGGACCGTTCACGGTGTTCGCGCCGACCAACGCGGCCTTCGAGAAACTGCCTGCCGGAACGGTCGAGACCCTGCTGCGGCCCGAAAACGCGGCGAAGCTGCGGACGATCCTTCTGCACCATGTGACGACATCGGCCTTCGCCCCCGAGGAACTGACCGACGGGATGGAGGTGGGCATGGTGGACGGGGGCCCACTGCTGGTGAAACGCGCTGGCGACGCGGTGACGATCGGCGATGCGCTGATCGTCGCGTCGGTCCGGGGCTCCAACGGGTGGGTGCACGTGGTTGACGCCGTACTGGTACCTCCCGGCAAGTAGGTCTGACGACTGGCGGGCCGCCAGGATCGGCGGCCCAGATCGAAGGGGGATGGCTGAACTCCCACTCAGCTATTCCCCCTTCGTCGTTCCGGAGAGTATATTGACGGACGTCGATATACCTGCTAAGGTACCCCCATGCCGACCGACCTGCCCTTACTCGACCGCCGACTGGGCGAGCGATGCTGCGACATCGGCGCACGGCCCAGCCGGACACACAGCGAGGCCGAAGAGTTAGCGGCCGACTTTGATGACCTGGCTCATCCCGTCAGGCTGCAACTGCTCGACGTACTGGTACGCAACGAAGGGCGGGTCTGCGTCTGCGACCTCGAGGCTGCCGTTCCGGTCAAGCAGCCGACGGTCTCGCACCACCTCCGGCTCCTGAGGGAATCGGGGCTCATCGAGAGCGAGAAGGTGGGGCAGTGGGTCTACTACCGGATTCGCCGCGACGCCGCGCGGGCGCTTCGCGATCGGGTGCAGCGCGTGCTGGCCGCATTTGCCTGAACAGCCTGGGGGATACCGAAGTGAACCACGAGGATTTCGTAGCAGGACCCGGCAAGCGTCCGAGAGTGTCCGCGGTTAAGGCCAGGCAGGTCAGGTCCATAAGGGCGCACCGACGCCCCGCGCTCTCGCCCACGGTGTACTGTCCGCCGGCGCGCGTCCACGACTGCGTTGCCGAGGCCCGCACGAGGGCGCGTTCGCCATGACGTCGCGCGTCACGATCCGCGCGGCGGTCGCGTCCGATCTCGATCCCGCCGAGGCCCTCCTCATCGCGGCGGACCTGCCGCTGGACGGTCTGCGCGAGCAGTTCGGTGCCGGATACGCCGTTGCCGAGTGCAACGGTGCCCTCGTCGGCATCGAGGGGATTGAGGTACACGGCATCGACGGTCTGCTGCGATCAGCGGCGGTCGCTCAGGAGTGGCGTGGCCGCGGCGTGGGTGACGCACTGACGCGCGATCGATTGGCGTGGGCGCGCCATCAGGGGCTTGGCGCAGTGTACCTCCTCACGACCATGGCGGGTGACTACTTCCCGCGGTTCGGCTTCCGCCCGGTGTCGAGGGATCAGGCGCCCGAGGCCATCCAGCGGTCGCGCGAGTTCGCCGAGGCCTGTCCGGCGTCGGCGCTCTTCATGAAGCTGCAACTCAACGGAGAAACCGGGGAATGACCGATAGCGAACGTGGGTGTTGCGGGCCGGAGTGCTGCAGCGAGGAGCCAGTGACCACCTTGGCGGTGGCGCCGCGCGACGACGCGGCCGGGGCGATTCGTGACGAGGTGCGCGCAAAGTACGGCGCCGCGGCGCAGCGTGCCGTGGAGGGCAAATCGGCGACCTGTGGCTGCGGGACATCCTGCTGCGGGGACGAACGCGAAACCTGGGATCCGATCACCTCCGACCTGTACGACTCCGGCGAGACGGCTGGCCTTCCGGCCGAGGCGCTTCTGGCTTCGTTAGGCTGCGGCAACCCGACGGCGCTGGCTGCTCTGGCGCCGGGCGAGACGGTGCTGGACCTGGGATCGGGTGGAGGCATCGACGTCCTTCTGTCGGCCCGACGGGTCGGCCCGACGGGGAAGGCCTACGGGCTGGACATGACCGATGAGATGCTGGCGCTGGCGCGTGCGAACCAGCGCCGGTCGGGTGTTGCCAACGTCGAGTTCCTGCGCGGCGAGATCGAGCGGATCCCGCTGCCCGGTGAGACAGTGGACGTCATCATTTCCAACTGCGTGATCAACCTGTCGGCGGACAAGGCGCGGGTGCTCCGCGAGGCACATCGGGTCCTCAAGCCGGGCGGCCGGTTCGCCGTGTCGGACGTGGTGCTTCGCGGTCACCTGCCCGAACCCGTGCGCCGAAGCGTCGCGCTCTGGACGGGGTGTGTGTCGGGTGCCCTGCACGAGGACGAGTATCGCCGGCTGCTCGAGGCTGCGGGGTTCACGGACATCTCCATCGAACCGACGCGCGTCTACGGTACAGACGACGTGAAGGCGTTGCTGGACTCGGCCGGTCTGCCTGACGACGGCCTGGTGAGCGCTGTCGAAGGGAAGGTGATGAGCGCCTTCGTGCGGGCGGTGAAATCGTGACTCGGCGCCGGGTGCACTGATCGGTGCCAACAACTTCTTCGAGATCGCCGTGGCGACGGCGATCGCGCTCTTCGGACCGCAACCGGGGGCAGCCCCGGCAACAGTGGTCGGCGTCCTGGTAGAAGCTACGGTCATGCTGTCGGTGTGCACCTTCTGCAATCGGACGCGGCACTGGTTTCCCCAGGCGAGCGCCAGGGCCGCGTAGGCGCGGTGCCGGTCACCCGGTGAGCGGTCGCGGGCGCGCCGCTACCTTTCGCCAATGCGTGTCCTGGTGCAACGGGTTTCCTCAGCCGAAGTACGGATCCGCGAGCCCGTGGGGAGCGCTCGCGTTGCCGGCCGGATCGGGCGCGGCTTCCTGCTCCTTGTCGGATTCACGCACGACGACACCGGGGAACGCGTCGCCTGGATGGCGGACAAGATCGCAGGCCTGCGGGTTTTTGCCGACCCGGAGGGGAAAATGAACCTGGCTCTGGCTGACGTCGGCGGCGCTGTGCTGGTGGTGTCCCAGTTCACGCTGTACGGCGATGCGCAGAAGGGCCGGCGTCCCAGCTTCATCGATGCGGCGCGCCCCGAGATGGCCATTCCACTGTACGAGCAGTTCCTGGCCGCGCTGCGGCGCCTCGATCTCCCCGTCGAGTCAGGCGAGTTCGGCGCCATGATGGACGTCGAACTGGTGAATGACGGTCCGGTCACACTCTGGCTCGAACGATGAGCGGTCCCATTCGCGTGGTCCTCGCCTCGCAGTCGCCCCGGCGGCGGGAACTGCTCACCCTGGTCGGCATGGCGCACGACGTGCGTCCGGCGGACCTGGACGAGCGAATGGAACCCGGTGAGGGGCCGGAGGAGCATGTCGAACGACTCGCCCGCGCCAAGGCACGCGCGATCGCCGTGCGCGAGCCCGACGCGCTGGTCATCGGGGCCGACACGATCGTCGTGCTGGACGATGAGATACTCGGCAAACCTGACGACGCCGCTGGGGCCAGGCAGACGCTACGGAAGCTCTCCGGCCGCACGCATACCGTGCACACCGCCGTGGCCGTCGCGCGCGACGGCCTTCTCGAGTCAGGAATCGAGTCAGTGGAGGTAACGTTCCGCGCTTTGACCGACGACCAGATTGCCAAGTACATCGCGACCGGTGAGCCCATGGACAAGGCCGGCGCCTACGGCATTCAGGGATTCGGCGCGGTCATCGTCGAGCGGATTCACGGCGATTACTTCGCCGTCATGGGACTTCCGCTGGGGCGGCTGGTGGCACTGATGGCGCGCGTGGGTGCGACGTACCGGTTCGGCGCGGCTCCGGTCGCACCGCGGCCGTGACTACGGTCCCTGGTCTGACGGACGATCGTAGCGCTCCCGCCAGATGCGCACCCGGTCCAGCACGTCCGCGACCGATATGCGCGGCATCCGCCCGAATCGAGGGGCCCAGGAGATCGGGCTGATCTCGCCGGGATCGTGGTACGCGTCGATGATCATATCGTGGAAG
>DASWGU010000146.1:0-5673 GCA_036393555.1 Gemmatimonadaceae bacterium | reverse complement strand
GAACTGCGGCTCCTTGCCTCGACCGGAACACAGGCAAGGTGAGCGCCACATGGAAGCCGCTCCAAGACGTCGTGCTGTACTCCGGCTCCAACTGACGCCCACCAGCGATACCGGCTGCGAACGTCGGTCCCACCCGTGATTGTGCGTTCGCCGGCGGCAGCGCGACCGCGAACAAGAGTGCGCAAGTGACGTGTCGAAGCCGCATCATAGCTCTCAGAGCTGCCTAACTGATGGCGTTCTGCTGCCGGCGAACTACAGCCAAGCCGCCGCGGACGGCGGCACCGCCCTCAAGATACGACCGCCGGACGCGGCGGCTACCCCCACGCCGGCCAGCAGCAACGCACGGTTAGGCGCCCCTGCGGTTTGTTCTCGCCAAGCAATCACGGTATATCGAACCGCGCCAGCCGTTCCAAGTCATCTGCGTCACGGATCGCAACGTAGACGGCCTTCCTGCCATGTCCCACGACGCGAGATGCTGGGGGAAGGAGAATTGCACGCTGACGCACCCCGTCGCGGCCAAACACATCCACCCGTTGCGGTTGCGTGGTGAGTCCTGCTCTCAGTACCCAGATCGAGCCGTCCGACGCGAAGCTCACGGCACCGCCGAGGAAGGCTGGCAGGACGTCTGGCCACCGGGCCGGTTCAGTCCACGGTACACGCGACACTACAGCGCGGAGGCCACTTTGCTCAACAACGTATCTGGTCAGTGGTCGATCGTGAGTGCGGCGCCAGTCGGCACGGTGGGCGGCCGTGACCCTCTCCCTCGATTCAATGATCGCGGGCCCGGTTGCGCGACGCCCATCTGGTGCCAGCACGGCAACGGCATAGGGCTCTGCCGAAACGAACGCCAGCCACCCGTCGGGGGACACTGTCCACGTGTCGTACGTTGTGTACGGTGGAGGTTCGTGCGTCCCGCGGGCAACCGAGAGCGTGGACACCGGAAGGCTGCTGACTTTGCCGACCGTATCACGCATCCAGGGCGACATCAGCCAGCGCACGATACTGACGGAATCTGCTTCCCCGCGCACCGCACCGTATACATGCCCCAACGTATCTCCGTACAGCGGGAAGTTCGGACCCCGGTTCTCGACGGTTCCCTGCAGCGAGACAGCGGTGCCAAACTGTCCGTCCCTGGCGATCCCTTGCAGCACGCGAGTCCGAGATAGGTCCACCATGGCACACGCATAGCCCTGGGCGGCGATCAGGCGAACAGGTAGGCGGTACTCGCCAGGTCCATCCCCCTCGCGACCGATGAACTCCCTTGTTTGGAGATTGAAGTCCACCACAGAAAGCGTGCGCGCGATGGAATCAAGAAGGACGACACGCTCATCTGCGAGCTCGCAAAGCGCCGTTACGTGATCAAACGCCCCTGGCAGCTGCGCGTCCGGCGGCCCCATGTCTACTATCGGAAAGGATGGCCTTTGCGCTGCAAGTGTCGCCGAGCTCAAGGCAACTGCGATAAGGGGTACGACGATTCGGGCGAGTCGACTAGTCATGATCGTGCGCCTAACTTGGTTTTCGACGACGCCGGTAGCGGTAACCGTACCACCCACGGTTCACCGTCCTCACTCTACGCTATCCCACGCAGCCGAAATCGGAAAGACTGCGGCCTACGCCACTCCGTCCCGACCCCGCGTCGTCGCTCAACCTCCGACGCTCCCTGTTCATCCGAGCACCCAGCCTGACAGTCAGTACCCGAAACGTCGCTCTGTCAGGTTCCCCAAAGACTGCGAGCCCACCACCGCCCTCCCGCCGCCAGGCGTTAGCCTGCGAAACCGCAGTCGTTTCGGATTCGACTGCCGCTGCGGCGCTCGAGCAGTCGCCCGTGACCCCGACCAACACTACCGCTCCGCGCGCACTCCGCCAGTCTCAACGAAAGTCGTCCGTATAGCGCCCCGATGGGAGACGCCGTGCCACTCGGCCCACCCCGCTCAACTTCGTCGCTCGCCCGCAAGGCCCGAGCACGAGGTCATGACGTACTCTGTCGGAGAGTCTCCACGCCTTCCATGAACCCCCGTACCACGGAGCATGCCACCACCGTATCCCGGGGCGCTCGCAGGGAGCCGGTTCCGTGCGGTCCTGGCAGGCGTTCCCATGGTCAGTGGAATGCGGCGCGGCCAGTACATGACTTCACCCCACAGCGCGCAGGAAGTCATGACCTGAATGTGGCCGCTCCCTCCAGGTTCACCTCTGTGGCAGGGCCCCGGTGATTCGTCCCCGGGCTCTTTTCGCCGTAGTTTGCAGTCGTGCACGACGTCATCCGGATCCTGCTCCTCGCCGATACCCACCTCGGCTTCGACCTGCCGACGCGCGAGCGCATCCAGCGGCGCCGGAGAGGCCACGACTTCCTCGCCAACTACGCGGCCGCGCTGCAGCCCGCGCTCGCCGGTGAGGTCGACCTGGTGGTGCACGGCGGCGATGTCTTCCACCGATCGCGCGTCCCGACCAGCGTGGCCTGGCAGGCCTTCGAGCCACTCGCCCGCGTTGCGGCGGGCGGCGTGCCCGTCTTCGTCGTCCCCGGCAACCACGAGCGAGGCCGCATTCCCCAACTCCGCTTCGCGCAGCATCCCGGGATCTTTCTCTTCGACAGGCCGTGCACGTTCACGACGGTCGTACGCGGCGTGCGCCTGGCGGTCGCCGGCTTCCCATCCGAACGCCACGACGTGCGCAAGACATTCGGCGGCCTGGTGGACAGCACTGGTTGGCGCGCCACGCGCGCCGATGTGCGCCTCTTGTGCATGCACCAGTGCGTGGAAGGCGCGACGGTCGGACCGGGCAACTTCATGTTCACCACCGCCGCCGATGTCATCCGCGGTGCGGACATACCGGCGGGATTGTCGGCGGTGCTCTCGGGTCACATCCACCGGCACCAGGTCCTCACAAAGGACCTGCAGGGTCGTCCCCTCGCTGCACCCGTGCTCTATCCGGGCTCGATCGAACGCACGTCGATTGCGGAGGCGGATGAGGAGAAGGGCTTCATGCGGGTCGACATGGTCCATGAAGGGTCCGGCCGGCGCGTCGACTGGAGGTTCCACCGTCTCCCCGCTCGGCCTCTCATCCGGCGCGACGTATGCCTGGACGACATTCCCGAGCACGCTCTGGAGTCCGCCATGCGGTCGCTGGTCGCGGCGGCACCGGCGGACGCAGTGCTCACGATCCGCGTGAGCGGATCCCTCACGGAGCACGCGGCCCGGGTGCTGTCCGCAGCAAACCTGCGCAGGATGGCCCCAGCGTCGATGAACGTGGATCTCCGGATGATCGAGCGAGCCGGCGCTTCGGAAAGGCCGGCCGGGCGCTCGCCGGGGCGCACACCCATGCCAGAGTTGCCGTTCCCGTGAAACGCGCCCGATGGTGCTCGGGATGGATGGACCAGGTTGGCAGAGTGGATGAGTCAGGCGTGGAGCAGGGAAGCGAAGTGTCTCAGCAGCAGCGGTTCCCGGGCTGATTGTACCGCGCCTCCAGCCGGCTCCTGGAGAACTCCTCCCGCGACATCACCGCCTGGCCGGGATGACACTGGTGCACGTGGGCGAGGTAGCGCTCGTAGTCCGGCGCGCCGATGATCGTCCGGATCACTTTCGCCACCCGCCGCACCTGATCGGCCAGCCCGAACTGCTCCGCGCCCGGGTGTGTCCCTTGACCCTTGACCCTTGACCCTTGACCCTTGGTCCCTTGACCCTTGTCCCTCATCATCGTTTCCCGGTTCGAATGGTCCGCTCGAAGAGCTCGAAGATCCGCCGATACTCGTCCGTCCACGAATCCGGTCGCACGAACCCGTGGTTCTCCACCGGATACGACGCCAGTTCCCACCCCGTCTTCCCCAGCTCGATCAGCCGCTGCGTCAGCCGGACGATGTCCTGATAGTGCACGTTGGTGTCCACCATACCGTGCAGCATCACCAGCGGATCCTCCAACCCCTCCGCAAAGAAGATCGGCGATGAGCGGCGGAAGGACAACGTGTCATCCTGCGGCAGGTTCAGGATCCGCCCGGTATACGGATGGTTGTAGTGCGCCCAGTCGGTCACGGACCGGAGCGCCGCCCCCGCGCCAAACTCCCTGGGCGCGGTAAACAGGGCCATCAGCGTGATGAAGCCGCCATAGCTGCCGCCATAGATCCCCACCCGCTCCGCCGGAATCCCGAACTGCCGCCTCAGGTAGCGCGATCCGTCCACCTGGTCCTGCAGGTCGCGCCCGCCCATCCAGCGATAGATCGCGGTGCGCCAGTCGCGGCCGTAGCCGGCCGACGCGCGATAGTCGATATCCAGCACGACGTACCCACGTGACGCCAGGAAGTGGTGGAACATGTACTCGCGCGAATAGCTGGACCAGAAGTTGTGCACGTTGTGGAGATAACCGGCGCCGTGCACGAAGATGACCGCTGCACCGTTAGGCCGAGCCCCCACGTCGCGCGGACGATAGATGCGCGCCGGTACCTGCACGCCATCCGATGCCGGGATCCGCACGATTTCGGGCTTGAGCCAGTTGTAGCTCAACCACTCCGCCGTGGGCGACGTGGTGAGCTGCGCCAACGGCGTCTCCCGCTCGTAGGATCCCACGAACAGTTCCGGTGGCCGGTTCGCTTCCGAGAAGACATCGGCCACCTGCTGGCCGCTGGGCGACACGATCACGCTGTGCGCACCCACCCGTGTCGTTATGCGCTCGGCGGGGCCGCCGGTGACCGGCAACCGGTAGTAGTGACGCTCGAAGGGCGAGACCTCGCTGGTGTGGAGCTCGAAGTGGCGCCCGTCGTGCGAGAGCCGGACGTCCTCCACCTCCCACTGGCCCCTGGTGAGCTGCTGCCGGCCCGTGCCGTCGGCGTTCATGGCATAGAGGTGTGCCCAGCCGTCGGCTTCGCTCACCAGCCAGACCCTGTCGCTCCCGGGCAGGAATCCGCCGCAAGGGTAGCAGGGCCCGCCCACCCACGCAGTGTCCTTCAGCACGTCGATCGTCGTCAGGCGGCCATCGGAATCGACGCGGTGCAGGTACCGCTCCTTGTAGTCCTTCCGCTCGGCGAACAGCAGCGCGCTGGTGCCGGCATCGTTCCAGCCGAGGACGGCGGTGATGGAGGGCGTTTCGTTTGAATCACGGGGAATCGGCTTCAGCCACTGCACCTCGCCAGAGGGCAGTGACATGAACGCCGCGCGCCCGCCGTTCTGCACGTCGCCCACCTTGGTACGGACCGTGAGGTCTTCCGTGTACCCGTTGAGCGTGACCCAGTTGGGCACGATGGTCTGCCGATTGCCCGGCGCCGAGATTGTCGTGGTGAGGATCAGTGCATTCCCCGCAGGCGAGACTCTGAGTCCGGTGACGCGCTCGTTGGGCCTGAGGTACGTCGTCTTCGTGCGACCGGCCTCGCGCGCCTTGCGCTCCGCCGTGCCAATGGAGTCACGCCATACCTGATCCCGAAGGACGCCAAACAGGGCCTTCTGTTGTTCCTCGAGCAGGCCGCGCTGACCCTCGGCCTGCTTCGGGTCGGCCGGAGCAGGACCCGGGCGGATGCTGGTGACCTGTCGGATCAGGGGCACATCGAGGTCCAGCGACAGCACGTTCATGCCGTCGCGCACGAAGTAGATCCGGTTGGCGTTGTTCGCGAAGACCGGGTTACTCTCGCTGATCGCCGGCGTATCGGTCAGCCGACGGGTCGTGCCGCCGCGCAGATCGATCAGGTACAAGTCT
>DASWGU010000145.1:0-6172 GCA_036393555.1 Gemmatimonadaceae bacterium | reverse complement strand
CCGTCCTTGGCGTCTCGGGTGAAGTGCTGAACCGCCCGGTTCACTGGGCGGTGGAGGACACGACCGTGCTGCGGGTTGCTGGCGACGGCACGGTGACCGGTGTGGGCATGGGCACGACGCAGGTGGCGGCGAGCTCGGGTGGCAAGAGCGGACTGGCACAGATCACGGTGGTGCCGACGGCGGTCGCCAGCGTTCACGTGGCGCCAACCCACGTGACCCTCCGCCTCGGACAGAAGGGACAGATGAGTGCGGAAACGCGGGACGTTTCGGGCAACGTGCTCACCGGCCGGCCGATCGTCTGGACGACCAACAACGCCAATGTCGCCACCGTCAGCACCAGCGGCCTGGTGACGGCGCGCGCGCCGGGTGGTGCCATCATCACGGCCACGAGCGAAGGAAAGAGCGCACCGGCATCGGTGACGGTTTCTCTGATTCCGGTCGCCACGGTTCTCGTCAGCCCAGCATCGCAGAGCCTGCCGGTCGGTCAGACAACGCAGTTGCAGGCGGAGCCGCTCGATTCGGCGGGACAGCCGCTCGCGGGGCGAACCGTCGTGTGGTCGAGCAACGATCACGCGGTGGCGACGGTGTCGGGCACCGGCACCGTGACCGCGCTGTCGCCGGGAAGCGCCAGCGTCTCCGCGACGATTGAAGGGCAGAGCGCCAGTGCGGACATCACCGTGCTGGGTCTCAAGACCGTCTCGGTCACTCCGTCAACGTTGACGCTCCCTCCGCTGGGCACCGCGACGCTGACCGCTGTCGTGCGCGCGGCAGACGGATCGATCCAGCCGAACAGTAACGTTAAATGGACCAGCAATGACACCAACGTTGCCCTGGTGGCGTCCGACGGCACGGTGCGTGCCATGGCCCCGGGCGTCGCGACGATCACAGCGACGTCAGGCAGCGCCAGCGGATCCGCAACCGTGACGGTGAAGCTCGGTGGTTGACGGTAACGGCCCCGTGCGCCGCCGCCGGGCTATCGCCGCTGCGTTGCTGCTTCCATTTCTGGCGGCGGAACCGCGGGCATCCCTGGATGAGAAGACCGGTCCGGTTGCCGTGCGGTTCCCCGAGGGCTCGCTGCACGGATTTCTGACGCTGCGGGCCCCGGGAGGTGAACCGCTGGCTGACGGCGACCTGTTGCAGGTCGCGAACGCCCGCGGGATCGAGAGCAGGATGGTGTTTCACTTCAGGGATTCGTCGTATTTCGACGAACGGGTCACGTTCTCGCAGAAGGGCGTCTTCCGGATGGAACACTATGAACTGGTGCAGCGGGGTCGCGCGTTCGAGCAGGATCTCGAGGTCACACTGTCGGCGACCGGCGTGTACTCCGTCACGGCGACGTCGAGGAGCGATGGCGAGGTCAAGCACTGGAAGGGGACCCTGGATCTGCCGGCCGACGTGTACAACGGCATGGTCATCACGATTGCCAAGAACCTGGCGCGAGGCGACAGTCAGACGGTTCACATCGTGGCCTTCACGCCCGGTCCACGACTCATCGGGCTGGAGATCGCCCCGGCGGGCACGCGGCGCGTCTGGAACGGCCGCCACGGGGTAGCGACCACCCACTTCAAGCTGAAGCCGAAGCTCGGCGTCATCCTCGGCTTTTTCGCGAGGTTGTTAGGCAGGGCGCCACCCGACAGCGACGCCTGGATCGTCACGGACGGCGTGCCGGGCTTCGTCCGGTTCGACGGACCGCTCTACACCGGGCCGCCATGGCGGCTGGAGCTCGCGGCACCAGCCTTCGGCCGGTGAGCCCCGTTCACCCGCCACTCAGCGGCTCTACCAGCTGGCCAGGCTGGCCAGCCGGCCTGAGTCGTGAGTGCTGGGTGCTCGACCTGCTTCCTGGTCCTGGAGCAGGTGCTGAGCCAAGCCCCAGCGCCAGCACGTGTCAGCCAGTTCCAGCAACCAATACTGAGCACTCAGCGATCTGGCCTGAGTGTCTCAAGGACCGATCCCGAGATCCTCCGGCGTGAGAAGGGGACAGGATGCGGTGATGGCATCCTGCCCCCATATCCTCCCCTCCGCCTCCCCGGAACGCGGCGGTGCGCGGCCGTGTGTCAGCTCTGCCGAGCCGTGCCTTTTCGGCGACTGCCTCCACCGGGCACGCCTGGCGGCGCGTTCCTTCCCCCCTTCATCGAGGCCACGGGGAGCAATGTCATGCGATCGTCGGACGTGCAACATTCCCCGCACGGGCGATCTTTGGGCTCTCCCTTTGGACGATGAATGCGCAGTGTGTGGGGATGCAGTGCACCGCCGATTCAATGACGCGCCGATGACGACTGACGACTGACGACTGACGACTGACGACTGACGACTGACGACTGACGACTGACGACTGACGACTGACGACTGACGACTGACGACAACGTGGGCACGTCTTGCGGTCGCGGTCGCCTGACACGCTATCCCCGCAGGGGAGGCAGATATGCCTCCGGTGGCGAATGGTCGCGCGGGTATCGGCGCCCTACGTTCCCTGCTGCAACCCTCAGGAGAGGTGCCATGCTTTCCACGATCGCCTTGATACTGATTGTGATGTGGCTGCTCGGCATGGTCTCGTCGTACACGATCGGCGGCTTCATCCACATCCTGCTGGTGGTCGCCATCGTGATGTTTCTGGTACGCGTGATTCAGGGCCGACGCCCGGTCATCTAGGGCGGGCGCGGCCGGGGGAAGTCCCCCCGGCCGCGTCGTGGTCACCGCATCAGCGGTGAATCCTGCCTGGGTCACAGAAACGAGTGTGACACGAAGCTCCCGGCCGCTACGGCATCTGCGAGTCCTCGAACGAGAAGGACTCCAGCTTCCCCTTGGTGTTGCGGGTCAGCACGATCGTACGCGACTTCCCTGCCTGCAGCGTCACGTCCGGAATCGAGAGCAGCAGTCGATTGCCATCTTCCGAGCGTATTTCGAGCGTCCCGGTCCATGGATCGAGCGACTTGAACCCGGCCTCGGACGTGAAGTTCACCCCGTCGAACAGGGTGTCGCCGCCGCGGGCCACCACATCCACTTCGCCAATCCCGCCAGCGGCGTGAATGACGCGCAGATGCGCCCTGGACATGTTGGCGGAGATTTCGTCCCGTAGCACGCGCGTCGTGAAACGCTCCGCGTCCTGCATGACCACGACGGTGTAGCGGAACCCGTCCGTGAGCATCTCACGGTTGGTGGCGAGTGGCTCATACATGCCCGAATCCGTCGTGCTGATTTCGAAGGTAACCCAGTTGCGGTCGATCGACGTGTACGGCGTGACGTGCATGTACTCGACCGCCGCGAGCGTCTGCGTGGGGTCAGCGCGCACGATCACCTTCTCCGTCGTGGCCGCGGCATTAGCGACCCTTACCAGCGCCACGCCCCATTTGTCGGCGGAGTCGCCAGATGGCGAGATGGACTCCTCGCCCGTCGCGGTTCTCGTCGTGACTTCGTCAGCGGTCTGCGCATCGCTGCAGGCCGTGAACAACACGGCCGCGGCGACGAGGCCGCTGGCCAATCGGCTGGATGCGATCATCTCGAACACTCCTCATCCGTGAGTGGATGCGGATCGCGGGACAGCCGGAGCGTGTCCGCCCCCGCCCGGCGACCCGCCGGACTGTCTGCGCAAGTGGGCGTCAACCCACGCCTCGACGCTGCCGCGT
Organism: Gemmatimonadaceae bacterium; assembly: GCA_036393555.1. Classification (GTDB taxonomy): domain Bacteria; phylum Gemmatimonadota; class Gemmatimonadetes; order Gemmatimonadales; family Gemmatimonadaceae; genus JABWBJ01. The sequence goes on along the minus strand of DASWGU010000145.1, from coordinate 2,549 downwards.
TCCCGGCCCCACAGCCGCTGCAACATGCCAATGAGCTGCTGGCGGTAGCCGAGTGCGCGGATGGTGTCGTCGCGCAGGATGACACCGCGCAGTACCTGCAGCCGTCCCCCCATTTCGTGCCACGCCCCGGCGACCAAGTGCGGCAGGGCCCGGCGGTGCGATTCGGCCTGACGCCGGCGCGCGGGAGACGGCCACTGCATGGACATCATGGAACCCATGTTGCCGTGACCTCCGATTCAAGGCATGCGCAAGGTGTGACGGACAGTGGACGGCGGCCATTCCTCGCTGGAGGTGAATTCCTGTTAGCCGATGTCAGGTGACGCAGCGGCGCCCGTCGCCGTAGCTGCGGTTACCCATTCGGAAGTACTCCGGGCGAGCGATGCCAACGGAAACCACTCAGCGCACGTCGAGCACGTGCTCTGGGCTACAGACGCGAGCTGTCGAGACGGCTCGCCTGCAAGGCGCGCCCCGTCTGGAGGCATTCCGGACCGATCGCCCCGTCGTGCTGGAGGCAATCACCGATCACAGCGTCCCGCCGCTGCCTCCCCACATCAGTCTCCAGCACGCGACGCAATACATGCGTGCCATGGCCAAGGGCGATCCGGAAGCCTGGACGACGCTTCGGGCGTCGTTCCATGAAGCGGTGGACTCGTTCCTGCCGCACCAGGCGTTGCGGTGACGCGCTCTTGCCACCCGCCTATTCCGTCCGTAGCGCCTCGATCGGGTCGAGGTTGGCCGCACGACGAGCCGGACCCGAGACCGCGGCAACGGCGACGGCGAGCAGTCCGGTGATCACCGTACCCACCACCACCGGGTCGAGCAACTGCACCTGAAAGAGCTGCGGCTGGAGCAAGGGCGCGCTGCGCCAGGCAATTGCCAGACCGGCACCAGCCCCTGCTCCCACCACCACCACCGACTGCCGGATCACGGGTGCCACTATCTGTCCTTTTCGCGCGCCCAACGCGCTCCGGATCGCGAACTCCTTGCGGCGTTCGGCCACCAGATACGCGATCACGCTGAACAGCCCCAGCATTGCGATCAGCGCGGCCAGCGCGCCCAGCGCCGTGAATGACACGGCACCGAGCCGCCAGGAGGCCAGCAGCGGATCGAGGTGGTCCTGCATCCGATGCACGTCCGCTGCGGGCAGGTCCGGACGCGCTCCTTGCACCAGCCGGCGCACGATGGGAATGAGTGCCGCGGCATCGCCGCGGGCGCGAATGAACAGCCGCTGTCCACCGCCAAACTCGGCCGACTGCGCCAGTGGCAGGTAGTAGGAGGGCACGAGGTCGCTCTCCAGACCGCTGGTGAAACGAATGTCGTCCACGACCCCGACGACTTCGCGGCAAGCCGGCGAATCACCCACGTAGATGCACGTTCCCAGCGCTGTCTGCATGTCCGGCCAGAAGAGCGTTGCCATCGAGGCCGAAACGACAATCACCGGGGGCGCTCCCGCCCCGTCTGCATCGGCGATCCAGCGCCCGACGCGGAGCCGAAGGCGCATGGTGGACAGGTAGTCCGGCGTCACCGCGTCGAACACGGGGTCGCGGAAGGCCGGTACCGCCGGCAACGAGTCACGTCCCGGAATGCGCAGAACCTCGCTCCGGTTGTAGTACCATGGCGTGTTGTAGCCCAGACTCACTCCCTCGACCCCGGGAACACTCTTGAGCCGCTCGCGCAGGTCCAGATAGAACGCCCGACGTCCCGCGCTCGTGCTGTCTACCGCATACAATCCGGGGATCTCGGCGAAGATCAATCCGTCCATGTCAAAGCCGAGCGAGGTGTTCGCCGCGTTGCGGAAGCTGCGGACGAATCCCGCAGACGCGACGAGCAGCGCCATCGACAGGGCTGCCTGCACGCCCACCAGGGTGAGGCGCGCGCGATGGCTGGCGCGCGAGGCGGTGGTGCGGCTGCCGCCGGCGTTGAGCAGCGCGGCGGGATCGACACGCGTCGACTGGATTGCGGTGATTGTGGCGATGATGCCACCCAGAACCAGGCTCACCCCGATGGCCAGGACCACGATCCGGACGGTGAGCGGACCGTCCGCCCACGCAGTGCCCGGATACAGCACGGCGCGTGCAATCGGCCCCACCCAGCGCACGACGAGGAGCGCGCCACCGCCGGAGAGCAGTGCGAGAATCCCGCATTCCAGCAGGTAGTGCACGAAGAGACGCGCGCGACTTCCGCCCAGCGCGAGGCGGATCGCGGTCTCTCGGGTGCGGCCGAGGTTGCGGGCGACCAGCAGGTTGACGAGGTTCGCGCCGACCAGCAGGAGCAGGGCGGCCGCGCCCCCGACGAGCCATCGCGCCGTCTGGAGTCGACGTGACGAGACCGCTCCCGTTGCGCCGAAGGCCGGCGCGGACATCATGGTGTTCTGCATCCGCGGGTCGCGCCGCCGCGTGGTGAACGACTGGTACGCCCGGGTGGCGTCCAGGTTGATGGCGGAGTTGCCGGCGCCCGCGTTGGGCCGGGCAATCAGGTACATCCAGTGGCTTCCATCCGTGTTCCACAAAGCCGCATCGCCGTGCGACGACTCCCCGCTGGCGCGCATC
>DASWGU010000144.1:0-2436 GCA_036393555.1 Gemmatimonadaceae bacterium | reverse complement strand
CCCATGCCGACAACACGAGTCCCGCCACGGCAATCACGACATCGAACGTATCCGTGGCGATCACGAGCCCGCGAAGATGCCAACCCGCCAACAGCCACCAAAAGATCCTCATCACGCGCCTCCTGTCGCCGCCCTCACGGCCTCCTGTGCGGCTTTGAGCATCTTGCAGTTACCGCAAGCGAAGGCCCGCCACGACGTAGAACGCTTAGCTTCTGAGTGCTCGTAGCGATCAATGAACTCGCGGCATCGCTCGGTAAGATGCCGAGCAGGATGGTTGTGTGTGCACGGCCGCGCTTCCGCCTCCACGAGCGCAAGTAGTCGGTCGAGGGCAGCGCGGAAGTCTGTCAACGGGTACGGCCCCGAGATGGCCCCCGGTTCGCCTTCGTCCAACACCAGCTTGTTGGCGCGACTAAGCATGTCCGCGACCTCCCCGACCGCAGCATCCTCCACCGCCTCTCGCGCCCATGTGCGTTCTTCGCTCATCGCTTCACCGCCTCCACGAACTTCCGCACGGCCTCCGCCTGCGTGTCGGCTAAGCCAAACACCTTGTCTGTCTCCGCATCACACAGCAGGAACGGGAAGTACTGCCGCTCCTTGCCGTAGTCCCACACCACCACCCCGCGCATCTCGTAGCCGTAGACCTTCATGCCCTTCCCTCCGTCGCCATGATCCTCAGCCCGATCCAGTACGGGATTACCCATACCTGGCTGTCTCCTAACGCTTCGATCCATCGTCTTCGGGTCTGTTCACGTAGTCCACGGGAAGGCCCATCAACCACGCGACCCACTGCGGGTTCAACTTCCCAAGGATTGCGTTGTCCCCATGCGATTGCAGCCCAGACCTCCTCGATCGCGTCGGAGTAGGCCACACACTCGCACTCACTGCCTCGATGAGCGTGCCGCCTTCTCGCGCCTTCTGGGGCGTGATCCTTCCGCCATGCGTCTCCGCCGTCCGGGTTGGCGTCGGCCACCGCCTGCGTTCCTCCGTTGCTACGTCCGCTGCCAGTGAGCGCCGGAATCCTCCTCGATCTTGCGCCCCTTTCCCCGGTGCGCCCTTTCCGTCGTGGCGTTGTGGGGTCGCCCACTTGAACCGCGCCACCTCCAGCAAAGACCGGGGGCCGTGGCGCTTGTTGCTGTTCGCGTTCGGCGCTTCCGCCGCCTTCGTCGGGGTAGGCCAGTATCCAAACTCGGTCTCGTAGATGCGGGGCACCAAAGGCCGCAGCCGGGATGCAGTCCCACTCCGCGTCATACCCGCACGCGGCCAACTCCGAGAGGACAATGCCGAGACCACCACCGGGTGATCCAGCGATGGCGTCAAAGAGCCCTGTAGGGTTTTCCATGAGGACGTAGCGGGGTCGAACCGCGCGAACGACCCGGAAGAACTCCGGCCAGAGCCACCTCTCGTCAGCGTCACCCATCCGTCGCCCCGCCGACGAGACGGGCTGACAGGGGGGTCCTCCTGCAACCAGGTCGACTGGCCCGAACTCGTCTCCCGCAACGTCACGGATGTCCGCGAGCCGCTTGACGTGCGGCCAGACTTCCGCGAGCCGTTCCCGCCGCCACGGGTCGATCTCGACTTGCCCGACGATCTCCATCCCTGCTTCTTCGAGCCCAATGTCCATCGCTCCTACGCCGCCGCTGAACAGCGACAGCACCCTCACAGCCTCACTCCCTGCCGCCTGGCGTCCACCAGCCATGTCCGCCGCTTCTCCGGCAACTCCGCGCCCTTCAGCCGCCGCTGGCCCTCTCGGGCAAGCTCTTGCATCTCCAGCGCCCATTCGGACGGCTCCTGCTCCTCAAAACCGCACAGAAGGCACGAGTCGCCCAGCATCACGCCGCCTATGCACCGTGGACAGCGCGTCACGGCTGGCCCTCGATCTTTCTTGCCCATTCCTCATGCCGCCACAACTCCTGCGCCTTATCGTGGACTGTTCCGTGTGATCCGTCGCGCACCCATTCTCTGTGCGCGAGATCAAAGAGGATGGCGGCGGGACATCGTTCACACTTCAACATCTCCACACCCGGTATCGTGAGGTCGTCAAGCTTGAAGTCGTGATCCCCTGAGCAGCGGTTCATCTCGCTCCCTCACGCACGCTCTTGAACATCAGGAAGAACTCGCGCCACGACATCCGGACGCACTGGCCTGTGAAACAGGACGGCCGCGCGAGGTCGTCCAGGATCACGGCCCGGTAGGTGCCGTAGTCGTGGATGTGCGGCCCCGATGTCAGCGCCATCCGCATCAAGATCCCGTCACTCCTTTCGCCCCGCTGGTGCGTGAGGCCGTGCTCCTTCCGCAGTTGGCTCACCCGCTGCCGCGAGATACCTAGCGCCTGCGCGTGGTCGCTCCAGTTCCAGCGCGGGTGGTCCGCGACCGACTGCCGCAAGCGGTCGAGCGTGCTCATCGTCATCCCAGTTCTCCCGCCAGCAGCTTGCGCTC
>DASWGU010000143.1:0-15231 GCA_036393555.1 Gemmatimonadaceae bacterium | reverse complement strand
GTGCGGGTCATCGTTGAGCGCGGTGTGACGTCAGAAGAGGCGAGCCCGCCAAGCAGCGAACGTCCACAGAGGGCCCTCGACCTGTTCGGTGTCAGTGTCGTCAGGCGCGCCAACCGGACACCTCGCCGACTGAGGATGCCGCCACTGCCGTCTACGCGATGCGCCGGGTCGAGTGTCCGACCTGCGGCTGTTCAGGATAGTTTGAGCTGCATCCTGTCGATGAAATCTTTGAACAACCACATCGTACCACAAACCCCGCAGGGTGCGCTCCCAGCGCTCGACCTTGCTGCTCCTTCTCCTCTGGCACTCGTCAGGCTGCGCCTGATTCACCCACAGATTCTGCGGAAGAACCCGATTTCCTATCCCATGACCTCGGCGGAGTCTTGGACTGTCCTGCTGTTCGCGACAGGTGGATGGGACGGAGCGGCGCGGAGGCGGGTTGAACGGTGGCGGGGAGTGGATCTGGCTCTCGCCACCTGAAGCCGTCATCTTGGTGTCTCCAACCCGCGCGCGTCAGCCTGGAGGGCCTGTGGGGTCGATCGTCCTGCTGTGCCTGCTGCTTGCTCCTGCAGTTCCGGCGCAACCCGTCGCACCGCGAGTGCGCCTTGTGGAGGACCTGCGTCTCGACGCGACCACGGAGGACTTCCCGACCGTCGGTCGCATCTACGTCGGGACGAAGGGCCAGATCGTCATTCCCCTCCGTCAGGATGGCCACCTCCGCATCTACGACGCTGCCGGGAAACGCGTCGCCGCCGTCGGCCGACGCGGCAGCGGTCCGGGCGAGTTCATGATGTTTGCCGGGGTGGGCTGGTTCCATGACACGCTGTGGGTGTCCGACATCCAGCAACGCCGGACGACCTTCATCGGGCCCGACCACGAAGTACTGCGAACGACCATTTTTCCCCAGGCGGAGCAACTCGCCGGCCACGAGGGGCAGGTCGGGTACTTCCAGGACATCGCGATGCGGCCGGACGGCAGCGTGATCGGCATGGGGCTGCACATGGTGTCGGGCGCCGCGGGACGCGGTGCGGCCAGACAGGTCTTCGCCCTCCGACTTCCAGGCGGCGGTCTCCGTGAGATCATCGAGCCTCGCTACGGTGACGATGAGGACTGGAGCATGACCGTCGCCGGACTCACGAGGGGCGTGCCGTTCTCGCTGCAGCCGCAGTACGCGGTCGCCCGGGATGGCAGTCGTCTCGCGGAACTGCACGCCCCGATCCCACGCCGGCAGGACGGGACGTTCAGCGTGCGGGTGTTCTCCCCCTCGGGGGACACGCTCGTGTTCCGGACCTTCCCCTTTCGCGGTATCCCCATTCCCCGACGTGCCGCCGACAGCGTGCTGGCGGCGATGATGCCGGCGCCGGGACGCCCGCGCGAAGGGCCGGCCGACCTGCCGCAGCGCTTCCAGGCTCTCGCGCGCGAACGGATGTCCCAGTGGTACATCCCGGTCGAGTCCATCACGTTAGGCCTCGACCAGACCATATGGATAGGCTTGCGCCCCACTGACGAGGGGCGCGGCTACCTGATCCTGAACGGCCGCGGGGACCCCATCGGCTCGCTCATTGTCCCGTCCTCCACGCGCGTGCGCCAGGCCTCGGCTACGCGCGTCTGGGTCACCGAGACGGATGACGACGGGCTCTCCAGCGTGGTGCGCTATCGCGTACTCGGACTCAACTGCGGCGCGGGTGGATGCTGATCACGGCGGAGGGAACAGCGTCCGCCAGCCACTCCCGTCCGCCCGCATGAGTTCGAGACGGTACTTCCGCGTCGTGCCGGGCGCTGGATTCCCGTCGTAACTCACGAACGCGACCCACGCCCCATCTGGAGACATCGCGCCATACACGGCGTTCCGGACCAGCCGGCGGCGCCCGGACCCGTCGGCATTGACGATGAACAGGCCGGCACCTTCACCATCGTTGTCCGAAAACGATCCGCCCGTCCGGGGTCCAGGTCGGGAGGACACCGGCTGTCACCTTTTGCTCGTTAGTTCCATCGGCGTTTGCGACGCACATCGTGTCCTGCGCCCCCCCGCCCTCGCGGTCGGAGTAGTACGCGATCCGGCGGTCGTCTGGCGACCACTGCGGGTTCCAGTTGCTCCCCGGTCCCGGCGAAGCCCGCCTCTTCCGCGTTCCGTCGGCGTTGGCCGCGAAGACCTGGCGCTTTCCGTCGACCGGCGCATTGAACGTGAACCGCCCTTTGTTGATCCGGCGTCGCCGGCGACGGTACGATGTCTTACGTGGAGGCCTCCCTCGGCAACGCTGAAGAGTCAAACCGCCGCCGCGCGTTCTCGAGGTTGGCTGCGAACAAGAGGTGCTTCCCGTCGCTGGACCACCGCGGACCGAGGAATCGCGTCGCCTGAGCGGGCGACGTCGCCGGCCACGCTGACACGGCGAGGCAGCAGGCAGTCTCGCAGGTCATCCAATGGATGAAACAAACGCGCTGAGTCACAGGGCTGGCGGACACGGCGAGCATCTCCTGGACAGGGCCAGGGCTTGAAGCGTCACTGGAGCGGGTGAAGTTGCCCTGTACAAACGCGGCACTCCCGTTGGTCGCGTATCCTTTTTCTCACCAGTACGAAGCAGTCATAGCCTTATGGACTGCCCGCTGGACGCACTGGAACGAGAACTTGACGCCCAATCTTCAACGGGATGACCGACCGAAAGACGAGCTACGGTCGAGCTGCTGGAAGAAATCCGGCCAGAGAATCCGTCGCTCTAACGCCGGTGAGTGCGACGCCAAGATCCACATGGCCGTTGGCAGGCAGAATTTCCAGCTTGGCGTTGGGAATGCGCTGAGACAACTGCCACGCCGTCACAGGAGGAGTAAGCATGTCGAGGCGACCGTTCGCGATGAAAGTTGGAATCCCACGAAGGCGAGACGCGTTGTCGAGCAGTTGATTGGGCTTCAGGAAGCAACGGTTCATGAGATAGAAGTTCTCGAACAGCCCGATGAACATTGAGGCACGCAGCACAATTGCATGACCCATCGGTTCGGTCCGGTTGTGAGTGCCACGTTCGACAGAAGCGGGCGCGAAAAGGTTGGTGTCCTGCAATGTCAGAACCAGGTCAGGAGGACAAAGAGGCCCTTCATTGATTCGGCGTCGCCGGCGACCGTACGCTTCTGAAGTGGCACCCTCACATCCCCATGAGCCCGATCCCATGCACTACTCCCGCATGATCGCCGTGCCGGCGATGCTGCTCGCGGTTACGACAGCAACCGCGCCAGCGCAAAAGGTCGACACTGTTCGAGTGGGGAGCACTTCCCTTCTACCCAGCCTCCTCAAGCCAGGCACTTACGTGCATGACAACTACCGCGTGACGGGAGGAGAGCGGACATTTGTCAGCCGGACAACGCAAAGCGTTGCAGCCGTCGGCAGCGGGGAACTCGGGACTTTCCTGATCAGGACGGTGCACGAGGCGGCAACTGACACCGGCCACTCCGCGATCGTCGTGCGACAGTCAGACCTTCAGCTGGTGCATCACCAGGTCCGCGCCCGTCGCGACTCAGTGGACGTGACGGTCAATGGCGATTACCTCACTGGATGGAGTGTGCTGCCGCAGTCACCGCCGCTGCTGATCGGAGCCCGGCTGGCCCATCGGGTCTTTCCGATCGAAGGGCAGATTCCGTGGCTCATGGGCCTGCTGGATCTCAAAGACGGATACGTGGCCGCAATCCCGCACTATACGGAATGGGCAGGCACCGAAGCCTGGAGTCGAATCGAAGTCCTGGGATCGGAGCGCGTGCCGGTCGGGGATTACACGTTCGACTGCTGGAAACTGGACCTCGGCCCGTTCGGCCCGCCGGGATATCGCTTCACGCGATGGGTGGACAAGCGATCGCGGCGCGTGGTACAGAGTGTCCTGAAGGGCGCGGACGGTGAACCGGAATACTGGTCGTGGGCCGTGCGACCGTAGGCGGTCGTGATCTCGCGTCTGCGGATTGCGCTGTTGGCGTGGGCGGGTTGGACGGGCGTCGCGCTGCTGTTCGTGCTGTCCGTGATGCTGCCAAGCCCGGCCGCGAGTGATCCTTCGGAGTGGGGGCGGGCAACAGCGTGGCAACTGGTGAGTTGGTGGAGTTGGGTCCCGTGGACCCTGGCGGTGGCGGAACTGATGAAGCGGGCGGGCGCGATCACGTCGCCACTGCGGCTGGCCTCGGTTCACCTTGGAGCCGGAGTGGTGATCGCCGGCGCGTGTGCCGCGCTTCAGTGGGGACTGAGGTGGCTTTCCTTTGGCGGCGTTCGTGCCGGTTACGAGGTAGCCGGCGCCAGCAGCCTGGCGTTGGCGGATCAATGGTCGCTGAACGTCGTGGTGTATGGGATGGTGGTCGGCGTTTTCTATGCGCTCCGAGCGGGCCGGCTCGAGTCACAGTTGGCTCAGGCGCGCGTTGACGTGCTCACCGCGCGCATCCAGCCACATTTTTTGTTCAATACGCTCAACACGATCTCAACCCTCGTCGCGGAGAACCCAAAGGCCGCCGACGACATGATCGGACGCCTGTCGACGTTGCTGCGACAGGCGTTCGCGACTCCGGACTCGAGAGCGGTGACCCTGGAGGAAGAACTGGAACTGCTACAGCACTACGTGGCGATCCAGGAAGCACGGTTCGGCGATCGCGCGCGCGTGGTCTTTCAGGTTGAGGCAGGCACGCTGCTCGCGACAGCTCCGCCACTCCTGCTCCAGCCGCTCGTGGAGAACGCCATCGCACACGGACTGGCGGGCCGCCCAACGGACAGCGGCGCGATCACCATCGAGGTCCACGCGACGCGTGTGGGGCATCGGCTGCGGTTGGTGGTTCAGGACGACGGCCCTGGCTTCAGGGCGGGGAGCGCGCTGGGCGGCGGCATTGGCCTGGCGGGGACCCGAGCGCGGCTCACCGACCTGTACGGCGCCGCGTATCTCCTTGACTTGCGAAACGCGGCAACCGGTGGCGCCGTAGTGACAATCGAGATCCCGTTCCGAACCGATGCGGTCACTGATCGTTGACGATGAGGCGCCCGCGCGGCGACGGCTGCGGCGCGCCCTGGAAACGCTGCCGGCGATCACCGCCATCTCGGAGTGCTCGGGCGGCCGAGAGGCCGTCGACGCCATTGTCCGGACGACGCCGGACATCGCGTTTCTGGACGTCGAGATGCCGGTGGTCGGCGGCATCGCGATCGCAACGGCGGTGCGAGGCCTCGCCAGCACCGCCGTCGTTTTTGTGACCGCTCACGATCAGTACGCGGTAAGCGCGTTCGACGTGGCAGCGCTGGACTACTTGCTCAAACCAGTCGATGACGCGCGGGTCGCCGAAGCGGTCCGGCGCGCCGCAGCGTACCTGACGTTCGCGCGAGCCACGGCGCCCCGGTCTGTCGATCGATTCGGCGACGTCACCGTGGACTTCGCCCAGCACGAAGTGGCGGTCAAGGGCCAGCGCGTTGACCTTCGGCCGAAGGAGTACGAGTTGCTGGTTGCCCTGTTGCGGCGAGGCGGAGTGATCGCCAGCAGAGAGGATCTCTTGCGGGAAGTGTGGGGCTACGCCGACGGCGTGGTGAGCCGCACGGTCGACACCCATATCGGCGAACTGCGCAGGCACCTCGAGGAGGATCCAGCGCGCCCGGTCCACATCCTCACCGCTCGGCACTACGGGTATCGACTGACGCGCCACTGATTTCGCGACGGTCACAGCTCTGCCTCATTTCACCCAACTGAGGAGGCTTGAATGTTCAGTGTATTGCGCCTTCAGCGCACCTGCGTCGGTCTATATCTCGCATCAGTGGGTTTGCAGGTTTATGCCGCGGGATTGGCCTTGTTCGGCGTGACAAGCTTTGTGCCGCACGCTGTCCTCGGGTATCTCATGATTATCGGCGCCCTGCTTCTCTTCCTTCTTACTGCCGCTGCGCGGCAATCGCGCCGTGCGTTGGGCTTCGCCGCACTGATTGTCGTCCTGGCAGTTCTCCAGCCGGTCCTCGTCCTCGTGGTCCGTTCTACCTCGCCCGCACTCGCAGCGCTTCACCCGCTGAATGCAATCCTTATGGTCACACTGGCGATGCTCATCGCGCGTAGCACCGAGCACCCCGCAGGCTCCATGACTTGACGCAAGAGGCTCAGTCCACCCGCAACGCTGTCCAATCGCCTGTACCGGAACGACCGCGGCACTTTTACCTACGATGCGGCAACGGTGGGACTTGCCGATGCGCGAGCGACCCGCGCGGCCGCCTGGGGCGACCACGACGCCGACGGTGACCCTGACCTGCTCGTCGGCTTTGCGCCCGGTCCGGAGCCGGTGCGGAAGCTGTACCGCAACGACCAGGGCATGTTCGTCGACGCGACGGCGCGGCGGACCTCGCGTTCGACTTGGGCGCGGTGCGGCAGCTCGCCTGGGTCGACGTCGACGGCGCCGATGACCTCGATTTCTTCGTGGCGCTGCGCGACCGGCCCAACGCGTTCTTCCGGAACGATCGCGCGCGGTTCACTGACGTCGCAGCGTCGCTCGGTCTCGACGATCGCCGCCGGAGCGTCGGTGCGATCCGGTTCGACTATGACGCCGACGGTGACCTCGACCTGGACGTCGGCAACATGGACGGCGATGCGAACGGGCTGTATCGCAATGACTGTGACCGCTTCACCGACGTGGCCGCGTCGGCAGGAGTCGAGTGGGGCGGCCGCACCCCGAACGATCCGACGAACGGCACCGTCCGTCCATGAGCCGTAGACGTGAACAACGATGGGCTGCTCGACCTCTTCGTCGCCAACTGCGGTCGCAACGGGCTCTTCCTCGGCCGGCCGGACGGGCGATTCAACGACGTGTCTGCGGCATGGGGCATCGACATCGACGCGCGCTACGACGCCTGCGCGTTCTCGGACTACGACCACGACGGCCGGCTCGACCTGTACGTCAACGGCACGGTGACCGGGGGTGATGGCCTGGCCGAACTCGTTGGCCGCCCCCTTCGAGACCAGCGCGCCGGCGGATCAGTGAGTACTTCCCCTTCAGGTACGCGTCGTGCGCAGCCGGGTTTGACGTCCCGACTTTCGGTCGCACAAGATTGACCTGGCGCGGCGTGTTGTGCCGGTCAACCGACTCGAGATGGCGCTGCTGATGTCAGCCGTCAGGGAGTCGGGCCGAGCGCGGCCGTGATGGCGTTCATTGTTTCGGACGGCGTGACCGAGATCACCCGAAGCGACACCGCGTCCGGGAATCGATCAGGCCGCACCGGCCGCGCCTCGGCGCGCCTGACGCCGGAATGACGCGGCGCGCGGTGGCGTCAGGGAGGCGTCTTGCGGTACAATGCGCGATGCAACCAGGCGCGCGCGAACGCCCAGTCCGACTTCACGGTGCGCGGTGAGACCTCGAGGATCCGCGCGATCTCTTCGACCTCCAGGCCGCCGAAGAACCGGCACTCGACCACCCGCGCGGCGCGTGGGTGCGCGCTCTCCAGACGACTCAGCGCGTCGTTGAGATCGAGCAGTTCGTCGGCGAAGGCCGTAACAGCGCTGTCCTGTTCGTCCAGCGTGATGACCCGATCGCCACCACCGCGCTTTTCTGCCGTGCGGCGGCGTGCGCGATCCACGAGGACCTGCCGCATGGCCCGCGCCGCGGCTCCGAAGAAGTAGGCGCGCCCCTTGGCCGTGACGCCGCGATCGTCCACCAGACGAAGGTACGCTTCGTGCACCAGCGCGGTGGTCTGCAGACTGTGGCCGGTTTGTTCCCGGTCGAGAGTCCGGTGGGCGAGGGTGCGCAGTTCCTGGTACGCCAGCTCGTAGAGGACGTCCGCGTCCGGCTCCTCATGGTCCGCCGCCGCCAGGATCGCGGACAGGCGGTCTCGCAGGTTACCCGTCTCCATCGCTGCCCCTCACGTCCTCGTTTTGCGCAGGGGTGAGATACGGCGCAGACACCACCGTGCCGCCGCTCAATCTCACCCGTCGAAGGAGGTTCGCATGACCCGAACGCCAGCCATAGCCATCGTCGCGCTGTTGGGAGTCGGATGTACAACGGTGACCGACACCATCACGGCGCCGCCCGCGCCGGCGCCTTCGTCCACCGTGGATCCCTCGCCCCGGGTCTACGTGCTGAACACCCAGTTCCGCGGCGTCATCAACCCCGAAATCGTCCCGTCATCGGCGTACGGCCACATCCAGCTCAAGCTCACCGACGCCGGCGACGGCACCTATACAGTCGAGTGGGTGGGCAAGATCTTCAACCCCAACCGCGAAACGTTTCTGACCGCCGAGATCCACGACGTGGGCCTGACGCTCCCGGGGGACGGTGGCCCCCCGCCCCTGCTGGATCTCTTCAACCTCACGGCCACCGGTGGCGTGGACTGCAGTATCATCGACTTCGATTCGTACGGCGTCACCGACGAGGAGAACTTGCCGTCGCCCGACGCGTTGGCCCTCATCTCGAGTCCCAGCGAGTACGTCGTGATCTTCTCCACGCAGGTAAATTCACTCGCTGTGGCGGGATGGTTCGGCGCCGGACCGGATCCGGATCTGGTGGGCTTCAATCCACAGCCTGACCCGCCCAAGGGAAGCGCGCGCTGCGGCGTGTGAAACGGTAACGCCTGATGCCGGGGGGCCGGCCCGGCGTCTGGCGGTTCGACGCCGCCGGAGTACCATCCGTCCGTAAAGCGGAGGCGTGTGCGTGAAGGCTGACGATCCCATGCTCCGGGCTGCCGCCCTGTTCAGTGAAGCGCTCGAACTGCCGCCAGGCGAGCGCGCGGCGTTCCTCGCGGTATCGTGTGTCGGCGCGCCGGAGATTCACAGCGATGTCGTTTCGCTGCTCGAGGCACACAACTCGCTGCAGGACTTTCTGGATCCGCCTGATCAGCAGCGCATTGCTGGCCTGTTCGACGACACCAGCGCCGTTCTGCAAGCCGGACATCGGATCGGCGCTTACCGAGTTCTGCACCCCATCGGCCAGGGCGGCATGGGCACGGTGTACCTGGCCGAGCGGGCGGACGGCGCCTTCGAGCACCGCGTTGCGCTGAAAGTCGTTCGCGACCCGCTGGCAACGGGCGCCGTGCGCCGCCGCTTCCAGCAGGAACGGAACATTCTGGCCCGCCTTGACCATCCCGGCATCGCCCGGCTGTTCGACGGAGGGGTCACCGACGACGGCCGGCCGTACCTGGTGATGGAATTCGTGGACGGCGAACCGATCACGGCGGCCTGTGTTCGCCGCCAGCTCTCGCTCGAGACCCGACTGCGCCTCTTTGCCGATGTCTGCGCGGCCGTGCAGCACGCGCATCGGAACCTCGTCATTCATCGCGATATCAAGCCGGCGAACGTCCTGGTGAACGCGTCGGGCGAAGCCAAGCTGGTCGACTTCGGTATCGCGACGCTCACTGAACGAGCCTTGGACGACGACACGCCGACGCTCACGCAAGCCGGAACACGCGTCCTCACGCCGGACTACGCGGCCCCTGAGCAGATCCTGGGCGGACCCATCACCACCGCCACCGATGTATACGGGCTCGGCGTCGTTCTGTATGAGCTGCTGAGCGGGTCACTACCGCACGACTTCCGGGGCGCCGGACTGGCCGAAATGGCCCGCATCCTCTCCGACGAGACGCCAGTGGCGCCGAGCGTCAGCGTGCGCACCGCGGTGCGGACTTGCTCGGCCGGCATCGCTTCGTTGCAGGGCATCGACCGGAGTCGCCTGGCCCGGAGCCTTCGCGGTGATCTCGACGCCATCGTCCTGATGAGCCTGCGCCGCGAACCAGCGCGCCGATATCCATCCGTGGACGCCTTTCGGGACGACATCCTGCGTCACCTGGCCGGCCGCCCCGTGTCCGCCAGACCGGATTCCTTACGCTACCGTTTCAGTCGGCTCGTCAGGCGGAATCCGGTCGCGGTATCGGCCGTTGCGCTGGCCGTGTCGTCGCTCGTTCTCGGGCTGGGCGGTACGGCATGGCAAGGCGTTCGCGCCGCCAACGAACGCGATCGGGCCCGCTTCGAGGCGTCCCGTGCTCAGGCAGCGTCGGACTTCATGGCCCGTATGTTTCAGTTGGCCGACGTCGGTCGGTTGCGGGGCACTCAGGTCACCGTCCGTGAAACGCTCGACAGCGCCCGACTCTGGGTGACGCGCGAGTTGTCGGCGCAGCCGGCGATCCGGGCAGACGTGGGCGCTCAACTCGCCGGTATCTACTACGGGCTCGGCTTGTACGAGGAATCCGTGGCGATGTGGCACGAATCGCTCGCGGCGTCCATCGAGTGGCTGGGCGATCGGAACGAGAAAGTCTTCCACACCCGGCTGATGCTGGGGCAGAGTTTCGAAGCCCGCGGGCAACCAGACTCCGCCGAACGTGTCACTCGTCAGGCACTCGAGATTCTGGCTGCCCTTCCCGATTCCACGCGCGCCTTCTCGGAAACGCACGCACTCGTGAGGCTGGGCGAGGCGCTCCGACAGCAGGGCCGGTACGCCGAGGCTGACTCCGTCCTGCTCATGGCGCTGGCGGTCCTCCCGGAGGATAATCCCAGCGCGCCGCACCGCCGGACGGTCATCCTGACCGTCCTTGGACACGTGCGTCGGGCGACCGGGAATGCCGCCGGGGCGGAGGCCGTTCATCGTGAGGTGCTGGCGGCGCGACGTCGCCTCTGGGGCGACGAGCACACCGAGGTGGCCAATGTCATCGCGAATCTTGCCGGGGCGGTGGCCGACCAGGGTCGGTACAGTGAGGCCGAGTCGTTGTACGCGCAGGTGCTCGGGATGCGCCGCCGCCTGCAGGGCGAATCGCATGCGGAATACGGGAACGACCTGGCCGATCTCGCGTTGCTCCTTGGCAGGAAGGGAGACGTCGCCGGAGCGGACAGTACGCTTCAGCGCGCCCGCGCGATCCAGGTGGCATCGCTCGGCCCGGATCACAGCCGGGTGGCGACTACTGAACTCTGGCTCGGAGAGCTGTACCTGGTCGAAGGTCGCGCCGGGGACGCCCAGATCGCGCTGCGTTCGGCCCTCGGAACCGCCCAGGCGGCTGGCAACGCTGTGCTCACCGCGATGGCGCAGAGCGCGCTGGGGGCAGCACTGGGAAACCTGAGACACGACAGCGAGGGCCGGCGGCTGCTCATTTCCGCCGAGGCCACACTGTCCGCTCGCCTGGGAACGGATGCGCCGGAAACCAGGCTGGCCCGGGACCGATTGGCGCAAGTGGACAGACGCCGCTGAGGCCTGGCCGGCGCCGCGGGTGCCCGTGTGGATGGCAGACGTCGCGGACCACCGTCCCGCTGAACTCCACCCATGCAATTCCGTGGGTGGATCGCGCTGGTTGTCGTTCTCCTGGGGAGCCGTGCGGCAACGCTCGAGGGACAGCGTGCCACGCCGGCAGTGGGACGGCCCCGTTCTACTGCGCCCGGCCTTGACCTTCGACGGCCCCGGCCCCGAGCTGACGCGACACGGGACCGTGAAGAAGACGGTGTCCGCCCTTGATGGAACCGCGGTTTTCGAGTCGCATCCGCGTCGCCGGCCACGAGGTCATCTTGCGCACCGCCTCCTCCAGCGAGATCACTCCGCGCTCCTTCACGTAGCGGCTGATCACGCGCACGTGGTTGCCGTGCGCGCGCGGATGCGGCAACCCGAGTCCGTCGCCCGGGCGGAGTCAGAGAGACGGGCTGACCGGCGCCCAGGACGCGGCTGATCGTCGCCCGGGATTCCCCACGGCTGTCGCCGCAAACCAATCCGGTCCAACCGCTGTCAGATATCAGCAATATACTTATAGTCAGTCCGCTGATACCTCCGCCGGGATACCCGTGACCGATCCCTCCGACCGTATGGTGCCGCTCAGACCGGCGGACTTTCACATCCTCCTCACCCTGCTGGCCAGCGACCTGCATGGCTACGGCATCATGCAGCGGGTGAGCGAGGAGTCGGGCGGACAGGTCCAGCTCGAACTCGGGTCGCTGTACCGGGTCATCGCCCGGTTGAGCGACGAGGGACTGATCGCCCCGGCGCGGTCTGCGCGGAAGGCCGACGATGATCCACGGCGCCGATACTACCGCATCACAGTACTGGGCCGCCACGTCGCGGCGCGGGAGGCCCGCCGCCTGGCGGCCGTGGTACGCCTGGCCCGCTCCCTTCGGCTGCTCGAGGGAGCGACCTGACGGTGCCGACATCCCGCCGCGCGCATCGGCTGGTCGACCTGTCGCTCCACGCCTTCCCCGGGTGGTTCCGCGCCCGCTACGGCCGCGAGATGCTGGGCGAGTTCGCCGCGCGCCACGACGAGGTACTGGCCGCGCGCGGCGCCTGGGCCGCCCGCGCGCTGGTGTTCCGCGCGTGCCGGGATCTCATCGACAGCGGGCTGCGGGAGCGACTCACTCCCCGGCCATCAATCGACCCACCAGACCATCCAGAGGACAGCGGCATGAACGCGCTTCTCACCGACCTGCACCACGGCTTTCGCGCACTCCGCCGGCGCCCGGCATTCGCGCTCGTGGCGATCATCACACTCGGTGTCGGGATCGGAGCAAGCACGGCGATGTTCAGCATCGCCAACGGCGTGGTGCTGCAGCCGCTGCCGTATCCGGAGCCCGATCGGCTGGTCAGGATCTACGACACGTTCGCCGAACGCAACAACATGTCGGGCACCTCGTCACCGGCGAACTTCGCGGAGTGGCGCGAGCAGGCACGGACGTTCAGCGCCATGGCAGCGTACAACAACGCCAGCCTCACCTACACCGGCGCGGAACCCGCCATGCCGTTGGCCGGGACGGGCGTCTCGTTCGAATGGACGGAGGTGCTGCGCACACCGCCGGCGATGGGTCGCGAATTCACGCTGGATGAGGAGCTATTCGGCAACCATCGGGTCGTGATACTGAGCCACGGACTGTGGCAGCGGCAGTTCGGAGGATCGGCCGACATCGTGGGACGCAGCATCTCCCTGCAGGGCGAGGCGTACACGGTGGTCGGCGTGATGCCTCAGGGCTTCGCCTTTCCATCCCCGGAAACGGAGATCTGGTTCCCCCTCGCCTATGACTTCGACGTCGCCGGGAGCCGCGGCGTGCACTTTATCGCGGTGATCGGCCGACTGGCGCCTGACGTCACACTGGAGTCGGCCGGCACCGAAATGGACCTGTTGATGGCCCGCCTCCGTCAGACGTATCCCGACGCGTTGCGCGGATGGGGGGTCCGGCTGACTTCGCTCCACGAGTCCATTGTCGGCGACGTGCGCCAGCGGGTGCTGATCTTCCTGGGCGCGGTCGCCCTGCTCCTGCTGGTGGCCTGCGTGAATGTCGCCAACCTTTCCCTGGCGCATGCGGTCACTCGGTTCCGCGAGCTGGCGGTCCGCGCGGCGATGGGAGCGGGCCGCTGGCGCCTGACGAGACAGATGGGCCTCGAGGGCATTCTGATCGCGATCGGAGCGGGCGTGCTGGGGACGGTGATCGCGTCGGCGACGGTCGGCCTGGTGCTCTCGGTCGCACCCGGCAGCATTCCGCGGCTCTACGCGGTCGAGATGGACCGCCTGGTCCTGGGGTTCGCGACGACCCTGTCGCTGGTCGTCGGTGTGTTGATCGGGATGTTCCCCGCGCTGCGAGCCGGCCGTCAGGACGTCCTCGCGACGCTGCGTGAGGGTAGCCGCGCCGGCGCGGGCCGGAGCGCGCAGGTGCTGCGGTCGGGATTCGTCGTGGCGCAGGTGTCGCTCGCGGTCGTGATCGCGGTCGGCGCCGGTCTGCTGGTGAAGAGCTTCTCGAGGCTGTCGCGGGTCGACTCCGGCATCAGGACGGATGGCATTCTGGTCGCAACGGTCGGCGTTCCCACGACGCGTTATCCCGACGACGCCGAGCGGTCACGCTTCTTCCTCGACCTGACGGAACGGCTGCGCGGGATTCCGGGGGTCACGGCCGCCGCGGCTGCCTCGCAGTTGCCGCTCGAAGGCTACAGCATCGGGTTCTCGTTCTGGCTCGCCGGCCAGGATGTCCCCACGAGTGAGAGGTCCAGCGGTGATTTCCGCGTGGTATCGCCGGGGTATTTCGAGACGATCGGGATCCGCCTGCTCCGCGGCCGCACGTTCGACGAGCGCGACCGCCGCAACGCGGCGCCTGTCATCGTGGTCGACGAGACGCTCGCTCGTCAGGCGTTCGGCTCGGCCGATCCGGTGGGCCGCTTGATGCATGTCTCGTACGGCGACGACCCGATGCCCCGGGAGATCATCGGGGTAGTGGCGGACGTGAAGCAGCGCGCACTGCACGTGCCGGCGTCGCCCGGCTACTACCTTCCCCTCACGCAGGTCACGTGGAGCACGAATCGGGTCATCATTCGGACGACGCTGCCGCCGATGACGCTGGCTGACGCGATGCGTCGCGAGCTCGCGGCGATGGACCCGCTGATCCCGTTGCGGAACGTGGCGACGCTGGACGACCTCCTCACCCGCTCGATAGGCGTGCCGCGTTTCAACACCCTCCTGTTCGGCGCCTTCGCGTTCCTGGCGCTGCTCCTGGCGGCCTCGGGGATCTACAGCGTGGTGTCGTACATGGTGACGCAACGCACGCGGGAGATCGGCGTGCGCATGGCGTTAGGTGCCCGTGCGGGTCAGGTGCGGCGTGGCGTCTGGCGGGGGGCGCTGGGCCTCGGCCTGCTGGGCGGCGCGATCGGCGTGGCGATCGCCTTCGCGGCATCGCCACAGGTGGCCACGCTGCTGTTCCAGGTGGACGTACACGACCCGCATGCCTTCGTGATTCCACCCCTGCTCTTCCTGTTGGTGGCGTGGTTGGGCAGCTACATGCCGGCGCGACGGGCGAGCCGGGTTGATCCTGTCGTTGCCCTGCGAGCGGAGTAGCACGTTCCTGCACAAGCAACAGACCGCAGAGGTCGCGGGGAACTCAGGGAACGTCAGAGCGGTGGAAGGTCGAAGCAGTTTGGCAGTTGCTCCCCCCTGCGTCCTCCGCGCTCCCTGCGGTTCGATGTCTTGATCGTGCAGATAGAACCGGCGCGGCAGTACATGGAAGGCAGGTGCATACGATGCGTCCGAGCGCCAGGTGCGCTACCGCTCGGAAAAGGCCGACGGGCCCACCGCAGGGACCGAGCGCGTAGATCCGCTGGAGTTCCTCGCCCGCCTCACGGCGCACATTCCCAACAAGCACCAGGTGATGGCGCGCTACTGCGGCTACTACGCCAACCGCGTGCGCCCGTGCCGCTCGCGCTCCGTGAGGCACGCCGGCGCTGGGCCGAGCTGCTGCGGCAGATCTTCGAGGTCGATCCGCTGCGCTGCCCTGCGTGCGGCGCCGAGATGCGCATCGTGGCGTTCATCACCCAGCGCGCCGTGAT